>JAFGJB010000275.1 GCA_016929295.1 Candidatus Zhuqueibacterota bacterium
AAAAAACAAAGTGAGAGCAACAGCTATGAACGAAAATACGAAGCAACTGCATTTATTCAAAGCAATTTCCGGCAAAGAGGTTCATGTGGACTTTGACGGTGGTGAACTGTCATCCGATAGCGGTGTTCTTATGCTGCGCGAGGTCATCGAACAACTTGGTTTGGTGCAAAAAGTGGCAGATTTGCTGCCAAGCTCTTTTCCCGCTCCATCATCTTTCCGCACCTTTCCTTCTGTCCTGGAGATCATAGATCGTCAGTCCATCGATATTTGAGGTGGCGCCGCCCAACAGCAGACTGCTCACATAGCCGCCGATAAAACAGGCGGCGATGCCGACGAAAGCGTACAGATAGACGTGGGTATCCGTTTTGGATTGAACGAGATAGAGCGCGACAGCGCCGATGATGGCGCCGGCGAATGCGCCTCTGCCGGTCGCTCGCCTGGTGAACATGCCGAGCAAAAACAGTCCGCCCAATGAACCGCCGAACAAGCCGATGAAAGCAAAGAACTGATCGAGCAGAGATCTGATATCAGCCGAGGCCAGCGAAATGGCGATGACCGTCCCGGCCAGGCCAATGCAAAAGGTCGAGAGCCGACCGAAATGCAAATAATAGCGATCCGATTGATCCCTGACAAAAAGCCGGATGAAATCGATTACGATCGCAGACGCGGCGCTATTCATGCTTGTGGAGATGGTGGATTGGGCGGCGGCAAAAATTCCGGCCACCAGCAGGCCGGCAATGCCAACGGACAATTCGCTGACGATGAAGAGCGGCATGATGGCATCATTTTTAAATGTCGGATCAAGATGCGTCGGATACGTTTGATAAAATACAAATAGCGCAGCGCCGATGAGGAAAAACAGCAGGCCGGCAAAGAGGCTCATAATGCCGTTGGTCCAGATTGAACGGCTCGCCAGTTTCTCACTGGCGGTGGTCATGTATCTCTGCACGACGGCCTGATCCGATGTGTAGGATATCAGGTTCTGCGCCAGGGAGCCGATGACCAGAACCCAGAAAGCCGCCCGCGTGTAGCTGTGCACATCCCACTCCCAGTTCACCATGTGAAATTTGTCCTGCGCCGCTGCTGTCGTCAAAAAAGCGGCGATGCCGCCGTCGATGTTGATCAGAGCGAATGAAAAGATGAGCAGCGCCCCGCCGAGGAGGATGAAGGTCTGGATCGTATCGGTCCAGATGACTGCCTCGACGCCTCCGAGCGTGCTGTAGAGGATGCTGAGGACGCCCATGATCAAAATGCCCTCCACCTCGCTGAACGGGGTGATGGCCGCCAACGCCAATGCGGAGAGATACATGACGATGGCCATTCTGCCGATTTGAAAAAAAACGAACAGGCCGCTGCCGACTTGCCGGGTGAGGCGATTGAACCGCTTTTCCAGATATTCGTAGGCCGAAGTGGCATCGATGCGTCGAAAGAATGGCAGTACGAAATGGACGACGATAGCGGCCGTGATGAAGATGGCCGGGTAACCCAACAGGTACTCCCAGTTCGCCGCATAGGCTTTGGCGGGCACTGACATATAGGTGATGGAACTGAGCATTGTGGCAAAGATGCTGCACGCCGCCGCCCACCAGGGGACGCGCTGTCCGCCGCGGAAATAGTCGTTCGTATTCTTGTTGCGCCTGGAGAAATAAAAGCCGATGAGCATCATAGAGGACAAATACAGAATCAGAGTGGCGAAATTCAGTATGCCAAAATAACTCGACTTTTGCTCAGGCTGCACCAGCCACACCTCGCTCGCACCGCCGTCTTGGCGCGCATCGGAACCGGGGATGATAAAGTGATCGCCCCAATTCACAATGCCGGCGCTGATCCGGTCGATTGGCGTCGATCCACCCTCAATCCAGGTGTCAGTGATGGCGTGGAAGAGCCACATATTTTGTGCAGCGCTCGACCGCTCATCTTGACGATGAAAGTTGGCGGCGCCAGCCAAAATCAGAATATGGCTCTGACCCAAAGCTGCAGCCTTTCCTGCAACAACAGAAGCTGGCAAGTCGCGTCGTCTTCGCCAGCCATTTTCGTGTTGCAGTGATTGATGATATCGCGCGGGATTGAATTCATAGACATCTGTCAAAAGATCGTCAATCAGCGCAGAAGAAGGCTCTTTGCCGCAGCGGCCAGATATGACATAGATGCATCCGGCCTGGCCATTATGCTGGGCGATGGTGATGTTATGCGCCCTCGCCGGACCCGGCCAGGGCGGCAATTCTTCCCAGGCGAGCCCTCCGCTATCCCCCTTTGTTAACAATGAAAGATCCAATCGCCAAAAGTTTTTCATCGCGGATGTCGACCTCGCAGTGGACTGTCCGCCGGCAAGGTAGACATGGTTGTCCAGGAGAGCGGCACAGCCGTGCGCACAGGGCTGTGGAAGAGAAGGAAGATCGGTGCGAACAAGTTCCTTGCGCTGCGAATCCCAGGAGAGCAGCAAGACCGAAGCGAAAATCTGCTCGGCATCTCTCCCTCCCATGCACAAAAGGCCATGAGGCGTCGAGACCGATGCGCCATAGGCGATGGGGCGATCGAGCTTGTCTCGTGTGCTCCACCGCAGGGAATCGAGCCCGTCAGTCAGATCGAGTATAAACAGATCATCATAATACCGTTCCCCCGTTTCGTATGCCCCCTCGGGGCCACTGGCGCCGCCCGCGCAGATCAGGACATCGTTGGATATGCCGCCGAATGCACCGACAACTCGCGGATCATCACGGTGTTCCGGCGCCATCGGAAGGCTGGAGAGTGGACTCCAGCGTAGGTTCGGGTGGTGCTCTGTAGAATGGCTGCAAATTGGCGACAGAAGCAGGACAAGCCATGCCGCGAGTATTGGCAATCGTCTCATCTTTTTATCGCCATCAGCTCTCTTGTCGAGCCCACGCGAAAAAACCGATTTTTGTCAAATCACTTTTCATAGCCTCTATTTCTGTCGGAGCGAGCGTTTTATGGGGCAACCGGTTGGGACCGCAGTCCATGCCGATCAACTTCATGGTGGCTTTGATGGCCGGTTGGCCGCCATATTTATACAACACCCTGACCATTTGCACCGCGCGATACTGCAGCAAACGCGCTTTGTCGAGGTCTCTGGCGTCGAAGGCGCTGATGATGCTGTGATAAAGCGGAGCGGCAAAATTGAACGTACTGCCCACAGCGCCTTTGGCGCCGGCCGTCAGCGCGCTGAGCATCATCTCGTCGCTGCCAAAGAGTATCTCGAATCGCCCATTCAGCTCGATGCACGCCTGCATTTCAAAGACTGTCGGTTTGGTATATTTTATCCCTCGTAGATTGGCTATTTTCTCTTGACCCTGCGTGAGGAATTCGACCATGTCAAAATCCACTCGGGTGATGGCCGGAACATGATAATAATAAAACGGCAGATCGGGGGCAGCCGCGGCGATTTCAGCCATGCAATCTAAAAGAATCGCCAGCGAGTTCAACGGAAAATAGCTCGGCGGTATGGCCGAAATGGCGGCCGCGCCGGCGCCGGCGGCATGGCGGGCCAGCGCGACCGCCTCTTTGATGCAATTGTGCCCGACCTGCACGATAACATCGATGCGGCCAGCCGCCGCCTCGATATAGGACTCGGTCACCTGCTGCCGTTCCCTCGTCGTCAAGAGCGGACCCTCGCCGGTGCTGCCGCACACATAAAAGGCGCTCACTTTATCGTCGATTAAAAACTCGCTGATTGGTTTGATTTTCCCCGTCTCGATATCGCCGTTCGCTTTGAGGGGGGTGAACACAGCCGGGACAAGTCCTTTGATGCGTTCCATAGGTCCTTTAAAATTTTAGTGTAATTCATGAAATGTTCAAAACAGCTATTTTCTTATCCTTAACGCGAGCTGCCCGCACTGTTTCTTCGTGTTTAGGACTGTTTGCATGAGATTTTCACAATCAATACGGGCGAACAGTCTTGCCGCGTTTCAGGAACAGTTGTGCGCCAGGAGATCAAGATAGGCTCCCTCGCAGAGTTGACTGGGGGAAATACCGAGCTTCATCATCAGCTCATTAGCGAGCTTTACGCCGATATCCGTCGCTTCTTCATCAGACAAAACGACCTCCAATTCAATAAAGTCGCCCAAATCTTCCACCTGATCAATGTGAATGCGCGTCCTGCCCATAAGGAACAACGTACGATGCTTGCGAATTCGACCGATCTGACCATAGCCTGCGGACAAAATCTCTCGCAGAGACTCAGGAGTCGTTGTCGAAGATATGAGATAAAACGATTCTTTGGGTCCTTGGCTATTGCCGCGGCGATAAAAGATGAGTTCACCTCGAGTGGGCGACAGAGTGCGAAGTTTCATTCGGCCATTTGGGCAGGAGAAAAACAGGTCATCCTGGATGATCTCAATGGGTCCTTCATCGGCGAGCGCAGCAACTTGCGCAACGACGGATGCGACGTCTTGAATGCGGGCCTTGATTTCGATATTTCGGGCCATAGGAGTTTCCTGATGAATATTTTATTCCCTATCCCACGGCCTTTGGCTCTCCTCTCGTCATCTGATGCTATTTCAGCAACAATAACTTTCTCGTTTGCACTTTTTCATCAACCTGCAAGCGATAGAGATAAATGCCGGAGCTCACTTGTTGTCCGGCATCGTCACGTCCATCCCAACGAACAGATTGAAAACCGGATCCACGTTTTTCCTGAACCAAGGTCCGCACTTTATGGCCAGTCTGACTGTAAATAGTCAAGAGCACATCACCATCTTTCGCCAGATGATAGCTTATAGTTGTTGCCGGATTAAAAGGATTGGGGTAGTTTTGATGCAAAACAAATTCTTGTGGTTTTGCGACTGGACTATAGTCGATGCGATCCTCCGGATTTTCAAACAAGTAAAATACCTCTTCCTCGGTAAAAGCGTTCGAATAAATTCGGACATCATCGAGCATGCCGACATAGGTGCGAGTGCCGGCAGCCATCTGACCCAGATAAATGTTGGTCAATGCATAGCCTGTGGATTCGTATTCCGCTTCCGAGATGAACTCTCCGTCCACATACAACGTCATCTTGTCGCCGGCACTCCATGTGGCGGCAACGTGATGCCATTGCAGATCGCTCAAGAGCAATGGACTGACAGGAACGGCGGCAGGATCTGCTCCTTTCGCCGGATCTGAGTGAAGGTGCACGTTTGGATCGGCGATCGCAAAAAACGAAAGCTCGCCGCCGATCCAGATATCAGTAACAGCTGACTCGAGATGGACGTGCATTTCATTCTCCGCTCCAAAGCCGCCACCCGTGGTATTGTCACCAGCCCAGAACATGGTATAGATACCTGATGGTACGCCGGCATTCATCCAAAATGCCACCGAGCCCATATCGGCGTATAATCCCATCTGGTCGGCCGGAAGAGTCACATTGCAGTTGCCGGTGAATTCCAGTGCTCCGTCCAGGGTGCCGGGCACCCAGTTTGTACTGCCATTGATGACGCCATCGAAGCCATTGCCGCTGGCATCAACAGCTACAGCGCCGGACGTCTCGTCGAACTTGTAATGAACCAAAAGATCGGCCGACGCAACCGTCGCCAGGCCCAGTACAAAAAATAAACAAGGCAGACAAATTAGCCTTTTACACATAGTTGTTCTCCTTTCAAAAAGTTATAGGACATTAATTTAGAGTTCGCTACTGGGGACTGATCCGAGATGGAGAAAAATAAGGCTTCTCATGGCTCGGCGGTTATATCTCGTCTTCTCGAATGAATGATCGCACAATCCGGCTATCATTCGATAGTTTAATTGTGCCTTCCTAAATACATTTCATGCGAATCCCGTTCATTGAACGATCTCTTATCATGATAGCAAATTGAATTGGGATTTTCAACTAAATTTTGACAACTGGGTAAATTTTATCAGGGTGGTATAGAGAAAATAGCTGTGGATAGAGTTCATATCTCAGCGGACAGGAAAAATTGCAGTAATTGGTTCTTGCAAGAAATAGTGCTCGTTGATTCAATGCGCTTAATTTTTCATCGTCTTTTCACTCTCTGGAGCAGCGGGCATCTTTATAACTCATCCTGTAATTTCTGGCGTGCGCCTGCGATCGAGCTTTTGCTTGTGACAGAGCGCGCTAGATTATTCGTATTCTTTCGCCCTCACATATACCACAATTAACGACTGCACCACTGTCGCGGCCATGAGCACAAAGGCCAACAGGAACAGGACAAAGCTGGTCATCGGCGAACGTGTATTGAACATTGCGGCAATCCCCAGCAAGATCAGCGGCTCAGCGCGAAAGGCGAAGCGCCAGACGACTTTTTCGTGCGGATCGGGCACAGCACCGCGGTGGTTGGCATAGGCGACGATGAATGGCGGCAATAAAATACAAAAGAGCAGGACGTAAAGAAGCATGTGCATCTGGCGCGGCGGCAGCGGGCTGTCGAGATAGAAAAAAGCGCCGACGATCAGCGCATCGACAAAGCGGTCGACCGTGCCATCCCAGAAAGCGCCGAATTTGGACGATGTGCCGGTGTAACGGGCCACCTTGCCGTCGACGAAATCGCACATAGAGCCGATGACGAACAGCAGGACGCCCCAGTATAGATGCCCCAGCGCGACAACGATAAAGGCGCCGAATGAGATGATCAGGGAGACCGTCGTCCAGGTATTGGGCGACAGGAACTTGAATGTCCTGCCGATGGCGGTCTGCAGCCACGGTTTATTGAAAATATCCTTCTGTATAGCCATATCACACCTCGGGGATCAGTTTGGCGACCGGGATGCCACATAAAAACTTGAAAATCGATTCGCCGGCATTACGATATTGATGTTGAACGCCCGGCGGCACGAACACGACATCCCCGGGGTGCAGATCGTGCCAGACACCGTCGATCTTCACTTGACCGGCGCCCTCGACGACAAAATTTTCGTGCTCATAGGGATGCGCGTGATCCGGCGAGTTGCCGCCGGGATCGATCTCGATCATGCGCAGCTTGTAGACCGGCGCGCCATCGTCTTCGCCGATCAGGACGCGAATCCTGGCGCCCGGCGCGGTTGGGCCAAATTCTTTGGCTTCGATGTTTGCGTAATGCGTCACTTTTCCTTTGGACATATCGCTAACCTCATCTCATGGCATTGTTAAAAGATCCACACCAAGACACGAAATCACAAAGGGACACAAAGATTTGTGTCAAGGCCCTTTGTGGATTTATTCGCAGGAAATTTATTTGTTCAACACATCAAATTCAATTCTTAATCCCACGCCGGCTTTGACATAATTTTCGTCATATTCCTGGGCAAATATCTGTATAGCGTCGTCGCCGGTGCAGTGGGTTGGCGCCGCCCGTTCGACGCCGATAGATTTGAATTCGGCCACAATGGCGCGCACCTGCTCGTCCGAGTGCTGGTTGAGATGAAAGCCGCCGAGCGAGAGATATATTTTTTCGTCCGGGAACAAGGTGCGCGCTGCCTTCAGGATCTCAACGATGCCCGGGTGGGCGCAGCCGGTGATGACGACGAGTCCTTTTTGGGTGATGACGGCCAGCGACTGCTCATTGGCACGGCCAGGCATTTCCCCGAGGGTGTGGACATGAGGATTCACCTCCTGCGCCTCCTTGACAAGCACATAGTTCTTCGCGCCAGATTTCTCTCTTTCCGCCGGCGTGGCCGAGGCAGGGAAATAGACAGTTGCATCAGGATTCAACTGCAAGATCTTTTGCAGGCCGCCACAATGATCCCAGTGCATGTGCGAGATGATGATCTTGCTGAAACGGGTCTCGCCGAATCCGAGCGCCTTGAGATTGGCTAACAGAATCTGACCGTCGTTGCCGGTGTCGAAGAGAATGGTCTCGGCCGGCGATTCGATCACACAGGCAAAGCCCCACTCAGGCGTGCAGTCCGCGCGCAGCGTTGTGTTGTCAAAGACAATGGTGATGATGATAGAGTTCATGGCTACACTCATTTGATTGAAAAGTAAAAAACAGAAAAAAAGAATCATACGGATAATTTGAAAACGCATCTGATTCCTCCTCAGGCCGATTTTTCTTCAAATCAGCAACATCATGTTTTCTTTCACCGTTTTAAATCGACCACAGAGTTCGCCGAGATTCGCAGAGATATTGGCTATTTCGCTTCTTTTCCTCGGTGATTCTCGGTGCCCTCTGTGGTTCAGA
>JAFGJB010000276.1 GCA_016929295.1 Candidatus Zhuqueibacterota bacterium
AATTTTGCCTTTGCCAGCAGTCCTTTTCTGCAGACTGTTGCGCAACTGATAGGCCATGCCCAGGACGCCGGCCAATAAAATCAACATTGCCAGGACAAAATGGTTGCGGTCCAGCCACAACCGCGACGGCAAAATGAAACCTACCAGCTGCCGGTCGCGCATCAAAACCAGTATGGCAATGCCCACGAGGCACACCAGGATCACCGGCACCCAGATGAAGAACCTGGGCATGCGGTGATGAGCGAAAATCCAACGCAGCAGAAACTCGCCCGCCAGCGCCAGCGGGATCAGTAGCAACAAGAGCAGACCAAAGTAGAGAAGCGGTTTGAGCCAGGTCTCGCGCATGATGCCGATCCAGGCGCTGAACGGCGTCAAACCGAGCAGCCGGTACTGCGGCATGGTCACCGCATTTCCGTCTTGGTCAAATGGATGACGAAGCGTCTGAGCCATAAAAAAATCGGCCTTGCGGTCGTGGCAATCGAGGCAGCCGTTTGCGCCGAGCGCCGACCGCGCCGGATAGACGTCGTGGCTGTATTTATGCACATTGGCGTAAGGCGACGCCTCCCAGTCTTCTTTGTCCACTGTTCGGTAATCCGCCCCGCTGCGGTAAATCCGCTCATCCATCGCCCATACCACCCTTTTTCCGTCCATGGGATAGCGGATGTCGGCCAGCAGGGCCGACACCGAGGCGATCAGCGCGTCGATCTCTTCCGGACGATTGACCTCGATGATGCCGTCGCCGTTATCATCTCTTATTTCAGCCAGTTGTGGATATTTGGCTGGATCGGCCTGGTTCAACGACCACATCTTGCGAATATCGCTCATCCTGGGCTGCATGAGACCCGGCTTGCCCTCGGTTTCGATCGCCGGCCAGGCGCTGTGCACGCGGTTCACCGGATAGATTTTTCCTTTGTAGAGCGCCAGCACCGGCGTGTAGGGATCTGTCGGTTTGTCCGTAAAGCCCATCATCTGCAGATTGCCGTAATGGTTATAGTATTGCATATCCGGGCCATAGAACACCCAGAGCTGCTTGCCCTTGCTCGGGATTTTGGCGCCCGGATTCAGCACATCGCCCGCTTGCACCTGCGCCGCCTTGACCGTCCGTTGTGGAATATGACAGGTTTGACAGGCGATGCCATCCAGATGCAACGGCGGCAGCCACGCATGTTTGGCGACGGGCGCGCCCAAATGGCCGTTGGTGTGGCAATAGTCGCACTCCAGCACGGTGTTATCGAGATCATTGCGCACCTGGCCGCCTGGATCATCGCCCTTGCCGATCTGGTGCATCTCGCGGCCGTTGATGCGGCTGTCCAGCGCTTGCGAGCCCGCCGGGTGGCAATCCACGCATCTCAGGCCGGCGCGCAGGTGCACATCGGTGCGCGCCGAGTAATTGGCGCCCCGTTTCTTCCAGCCAGGCTGCGCGTGACAGTTGGTGCAGGCCTCGGTGCGCGGCTCACGCACAATGTGCGGCGAGATTTTGCCGTCCGCGTCGAATGCTGCGACATGATAGTCAACCTGAACCGGTGCGCCGTCGTTGATCGAGCCGGTGACGTCCGCCCATCCGGAGGCGGCTGTCGGCGCCCAGCGAAAGTTCAGTTTCGCCAGCTGTTTTTCGCGCTCGTCGTACTTGTATTCCGGCTGATGGCAGATCATACAATCCGCTTCCAGCACGCCGGTTTCGCTCCAGCGCGCCTGGTAGTAATCGCCGTCAAACTCATTGTCGCCGCCAGAGGTGTAGCCCACTTGTCGCATGTGCTCATCATAGCGATGTCCCTGACGATCGTATTCCAAAGAGCCGCCGCCCGGGTGACAGCTGGCGCAACCGGCGGTGATGAAGCTGAACGAGGTCATGTCCATCTCCGCCGCCGAGCTGTTTTCTTTGGCCGATAGATAGCGATAGAGCGGCGCCGGCGAGCACCAGGCGCCGCCATAGTTTCCCGGCGAAGAAACCCACTGGCAGCGTTCGGCCTGCGCCGCTGTCGGAGCTTCGCCGGCGCCCTGGGTGAAATGAAAACCCTGCGTGATGGTAGCGTAATCATGGCAGCCGGCGGCGCCGCACGTCTGTTTGGGCGAATAGGGCGCCGCGGCGTTGATTTCATGGACAGGATCGATGACAGCGCCCGTCTCGTCGCGCAAGAAAAACGGCGGGCAGACGGCATCGATCGAGTTTTCGGCAGCGCGCAGCGCATTCTCTGCCATTGCTGTCATGACAGCGAGCAGAACCAGCATACTCGCGATGATAGCCAGACGAAATCTCATAGGCCCTCCATCTTTTCTAATGAACCATCTTTTATCATCTCGATGATATCTCAAATAGTGACGATCGTCTCCAGAAAATACCAGCGGCAGATTGGCGACTCGCCGGTGTTGCGGACAAAATCTCCTGGGAAGAAAACACAGACGCCGCCGCGCAGGTCGAGAGATTTACCGGCTTTGTATTGCACGATCATATCCATCTCATGTCCCAGTTCGCGTCCGGAGTGGCCGCTTTTATCTTGTCGCTGCACCTGGCCGGGAAAGTACCAGGAATCCTGTGCAGCATCCAACATAAAGTAATGATATTCGCTGCGCAAATTGAAGGCTCGCGTCGGATGCAAGCTCATGTTGATCCGGTATTCCCGCAGATTCTTCCAGAAAAACAGGTTCATCCAGCCGTACAGGTCGGTGTCTGCGCCGCTAAAGATGCCGTCAAAAGTGTTGTGAACGCCGTCGTTTGGATCCTCATCGCCCGAACCCGTGACATACTGCAGCTGCACGTATGGTTTACCACTGACCTGAAACGTCCTGCCCAGCGACACTACAGCGCCCATAGCCCGAATATCATCGGCAGCCCGGCGGCCAAGCTGTCCCGCCCATGTCGCGCCAATATCCCAGGCGCCAAGGCTTTTGTTCAGCCAAAATCCCATGCTGTGCGATGCTAGATCGCCTATATCTGTTTCGCCCTGCGTCCGGCGATCGTCTTTTTTCAGGACATAGAAAAGGTCAAGATCAACCGGCCAATAGTTGATTGTTGTATAGCAGGCATAGGCTGTTGGTCCTGCGGCCCTTCGATTGGGCCACTGTCCCGGATCGTGCAGAATGAACCTCCCGATGATCCAGTTGCTCTCGATCCCGTGATGCATCAGCGTGAGCCGCGCCGCATTCCAGGCATAGCGTCCGGTATTGCCCCAATCGCCCGGCCCAAAGACGCGCCGATCGCGAAATGAAATCGACTGTCTGCCGAGTGTCAGGCCGAGCGACGATATCGGCTGCCAGTCAAAATAAGCCTGGTTGATGTCCAGCGGATCGTGAAAAGGATTATTGTCGCCAAAATCATCATCGGTCAACGTATGGCCGACAATCCGGGCATCCTGAACCTGAAAACGCAGACGCGCGTTCTCAGCTATTTTGACATCCGCATCCAAACGCAGCCGCGACAACAGAAAATTTTCCGTCCGCGCCGTGCCGTAACTCTTGATATTATAGGCATCCTGAGTTTCGGCGCGCAGCCGGTAACTGCCGTTCAGGCTGATCTCGGCGCTGCCAAGGATTAAATGATGCCGGGGAGGCGTATTCTCTGTCCCGGCCAAAGCGACAGCCGGCGCAGCAATAGTGCTGAACACAATGAACAGCAATTGTTTGAATGACGGCAACTTTATCATTTCTGCAAAAACAGTCATTTTCAACGTCAATAGAAAAAAGGTATAGAAACGAACATGGCCTGATCCGAAATCATATTTCCGGATTGTAAAAACCGAGGTATTGCGCCTCATCCAAAATGTCCTGCTCGCTTAATACCGCACGATGCGGTAGAGAAGCACTTTGATTTTCATATCATCTCCTGAATAAATCGCAGCCGTGACAGTATCAATTCGTTATGACACTGGTGTCCCAAAGTGCCAAGTTGAGCGCCTATGAGACTATTACTTCGTTCTCAAATAGTCGACTATATCATCGATTTTCTCTTCAGTCACCGATGTTTTGCCTTTCACAATACCAAAATCCGTGGTATGCACGTGCTCAAAATTATGAATTCCGCGTTCGTTGAGAATTTTTGCCGCACAATCAATCGGGCATCCGTCAAGCACGACAATGCGGGCGTCCTGCAATAAATCATTTTTCTGCGCTTCGGCCCATTTTTCATCTACTGCAAAGCGCGCCAGGCAGAGCATTTTGGCATTGCCTTTGGCCATTAATGTGCGGGCAACTTTGTCCGAATAGGCGCCCGTGTTGGACGCGCCGGAACAGGCAATTAAAATGATTTTATCGTTATTCGAATCCATAGTACACACTATTTTTTTTGGTTAAACGTAACTATTATGAAATATCTTTAATCCTGCCAGAAATACATTCGGGCTTCGAGACTGTCCGGATAGGTCTCGCGAAAGACATCTCTGTCTTTGGTTTTAATATTATCCGTTACCGGGCAGCGTCGCTCGGTCTCTTCCAGCCAATGTTTTTTTCTTCCTCCGTCGCGCCATCGAAATACGCTATTTGGTGCAAATTCTCCAGATTAAAGCCTAACACCTTGATTTTCACATCGCTTTCGCCGGTTCTGTGGATGCCCTTCATTTTCATCATGGATGACAAAATCATTTTTTTTCTTTCATCACCTGCAAACCAAGTATTTTGACGCCAATTTCGCTCTTCATGGAAAGTGTGGCCGGCTCTGTGATCAAGCATTGACCGGTTTTCAGATACGCCTCTTCCTGATCAACCAAGACGGTCACCGCACCTTCCATAACAATAAAGACGACATACGATGTCATGTCACAAGCGCGCATCGTTCCGCCGCAGGGCAGCTCAATCATCCTGGCTTTGAATTCTGGGGTATCATAGAACACGTTGAGACTACGTTCATCGTGTGCGTGGACTTTCATTTCATGCAGATCAAAAACCTTCATCACTGATCTCGCTTTTTTTTGAATCTTTGGTTCTTTTTCGTCATTCCTTCTCAATTCACAAAATTCCGATCACAGCCAGCAGTTGCGTGCGCGCGGCAGTTCTCTTCAACAGATCATTGTTTGACAGAACTTCCATCATCGCATCTGCCAGGAAAATTGCGACGGTGTCGGAAGGCTGAGGTAAACCAAACGATAAGAACGATGAGAAAAAATAGATGATAAAAAGATGTTTCATCAGAGTTCATTTTCGAGATTTAAATCATTTTAATCTATCTGCACAGAATTGTTCAAATTCATCTCTTATTTCTTCCCGCACTCGCCGGAACACCGCCAGCACCTCCTCCTCGCTGCCGATGGC
>JAFGJB010000277.1 GCA_016929295.1 Candidatus Zhuqueibacterota bacterium
CATGGGATCGAGGATGTGAAAGACAATGACCTCGTGCTTTTTATGGCGAAAATGCTTGAGGCCGGACATGACCTTTTGCGGATTATCCAACAGATCTGAAAATAGAATGATCAAGCCGCGCCGATGAATTCGCTCGGCCATCTGGTGCAGCGTCGCGGCGACATTGGTGCGCTCGTGGCTGGTTGTCTTGTGCAACTCTTTGAGGATCAAGGTGAGATAGCTCTTGACCGAACGCGGCGGCATGAAGGTGCGGATCTTTTCATCGAATGTCACCAGCCCGACGGAATCTCGCTGCTTCAGCATGAGATAGGATAATGCCGCGACCAGATAAGAGGAATATTCGAGTTTGGACAGAGCGTGCGAGGTGTAACCCATCGATGCCGAGGAATCCAGCAGCATGTAGGATTTGAGGTTCGTCTCTTCTTCAAACTGCTTGATAAAATGACGATCCGTCTTTGCATAGACTTTCCAGTCGATGTGCTTGATCTCGTCGCCAGGCATATACTGGCGATGTTCGGCGAATTCGACGCTAAAGCCGTGATAGGGGCTTTTGTGCAAGCCGGTGATGAATCCCTCCACCACAAGGCGGGCGACCAGATTGAGGTTGGCCAATTTGGAGGCCGTCTGCGGCTGCAGATAGCGCAAATAGTCCTTCATTTGTTCTGGCGCTGCTATGCTGTCTCTCCTACCAGTCTGGTGATGATTTCGCTCGAGCTGACGCCCTCGGCCTCGGCATTAAAGTTGGTGACAAGTCGGTGGCGCAGCACCGGACTGGCGACGGCTTTGATGTCGTCGATGTCCGGAGTTGGGCGACCGTCGAGGATGGCGCGAGTTTTGGCGCCGAGGACAAGATATTGCGACGCGCGCGGTCCGGCGCCCCAGTTGATCCACTCTTTGACAAATTGCGGCGCGTCATCGCTCTTCGGGCGCGTCCGGCGCGCCAGCCGCACCGCAAACTGTATCACATGATCCGCCACCGGCACGCGACGAACGAGCGCCTGCAAATCGACTATTTGTGCGGCGTTCAGAACGACGTTCGGACTGGCGCTGTAAGCGCTCGTCGTCGAGCGCACAATCTCCTCTTCTTCATCAGGCGCCGGATAATCGACCCAGAGATTGAACATGAAGCGGTCCAGCTGCGCTTCCGGCAGCGGATAGGTGCCCTCCTGCTCAATCGGGTTTTGGGTGGCAAGCACAAAAAACGGTTCGGCCAGGGTGTAGGTAGTGCCCGCTGCGCTCACTTCGTGCTCCTGCATTGCCTGCAGGAGCGCGGATTGGGTCTTGGGCGGCGTCCGGTTGATCTCATCCGCCAACACAATATTGGCGAACACCGGACCGCGGACAAATTTGAACGCCTTTTCGCCGGTCGATCTGTTCTCTTGAATGACTTCGGTGCCGGTGATATCGGACGGCATCAGATCGGGCGTGAACTGGATGCGACTGAATTTCAGCTCGAGCACTCTCGCCACGGTGCTGATGAGCAGCGTTTTCGCCAATCCCGGCACCCCGACCAGCAGACAGTGTCCGCGGGAGAGCAGTGAGATCAACAGCTCATCGATCACCGTGCGCTGACCGATGATCACTTTGCCTATTTCGCCTACGATACTGTCATGCGCCTTTTTGAGCTCCTGCACGATCTCGATGTCGTTGCCGGCGCTTTTCTGAGTGGTCATTGAACCTCCATCGTGGAATGTGACGGTAAAGTAAATATTTCTTGCGCGAAAGTCAATGCTGGGTTATGAGTAGATAATTGCCGAAAATGAGCGTAATTTTTTGTATATTGATACGGTGACCACCCTGGCGGACTCAAGCCGCAACCAAAACGTGATGGTATCGTATCAATAACGTATGAAAAAGAGACTCATCGGTTTAACAATAGCGGAATGCGAGCTTTATGCCGAAGAAATCGGCGAAAAAAAGTATCGCGGCCGCCAACTGTACAAGTGGATTTATGCCAAAAAAGCGGCTTCATTTGCCGCCATGACCGATCTTGCCGCGACTGTGCGCGACAAACTGAACGAGACCGCCGAGCTCGGCCATCTTCAGGTCGCTGAGATCGATGGGCGCTCTGCATCGGGCTCTGTCAAGTACCTTTTCCGTCTGCCTGATGGCCGCCACATCGAGAGCGTCTACATTCCCGACGACAGCCGAAAAACTCTCTGCATCTCCTCGCAGGTCGGTTGTGCGCTGAATTGTCAATTTTGCGCCACAGCCCGACTCGGTCTGCAGCGGCATCTGTCCGTCGGCGAGATCGTCGGTCAGGTTTTGACGATCATGCAGCTGGGCGAGGAGATCAGCAACATCGTCTTTATGGGCATGGGCGAACCGTTCGCCAACTATGAGAACGTCATCCGCGCCGCACAGTTGCTGAGCGACGATAACGGCATGGCCATCGGCGCGCGCCGCATTGTCATATCAACGTGCGGCCTGGTGGATAAAATCATTCGCTATGCCGATGAAGGGCATAAATTCCGCCTGGCGATTTCGCTGAATTCGCCCTTTCAGGAGCAACGAGTGCAATTGATGCCCGTCAGCCGAAAATGGGATGTGGACACGCTCTGCGAAGCGGTGAAATACTATGCAAAAAAATCTCGCAAAGTGCCGACGATTGAATATGTCCTTATAGCCGGGGTCAACGACAGCCGCGAACACGCCGCGGCGCTGAAAAAAATTGTCCGCAGCATGCCGTGCAAGGTGAACCTGATCCCCTACAATACGACCGGCGCCCTCTTCGCGCGGCCGTCGACGCAGCAGATCGAGACATTTGTCCGATGGCTGTTGCCGCTGAAGGCGGGCTTGTCGGTGCGCTGGAGCAAGGGCGACGATGCAGCGGCGGCCTGCGGTCAGTTGGCCGGTAAAAAACAGGAGAGGATGGAATGATGCAACGGATCATTGGCGTCATGGGCGGCGCAACGGTCTCTGATCTCGATTATCAGCTTGCCTACGAACTCGGAGCGCTCGTCGCCGAGCGCGGCTGGATTCTCCTCAATGGCGGTCGCGACGCCGGCGTCATGCGCGCGTCGGCCGAGGGCGCCAAAAGTCGGGGCGGGACAACCATCGGCATCTTGCCCACCGCCTCAAAGGCGGACGCCAATCCATTCATTGACATCGCGATCGTGACAAACCTGGCGGACGCGAGAAATTTGATCAATGTTCTGACGAGTGACGTTGTGGTGGCGTGCCAGGGTTCGGCCGGCACCCTATCTGAAGTGGCGTTGGCGCTGAAGAATGGCAAGACGGTCTTTTTGCTGCGGCTGGATGTGGGCAGTGCGTTTCAGGAGTATCGGCAAAAGGGTCGGCTCATCGACGTGAGCACCGCTCAGGAGTGCGTTGACAAAATTGCCGGGCTCGAATAAAGTGGTTCATTGGGAGGCAAATTGGCGCTCCAGTTGTTGAATTTTATTCTTCAAATCGGCGACTGAGCTTTGCAGTGCGCGCAAATCTTCTCGCATTGCTCGGTCATCGCGCTCCAATTCACCGCGGGCTTGCGCAAAATTTTTACTCAGGAGCTCGTTTGCATTTTCGATCAGATTCATCTGCTGCTCGAGTCGCTGCAATTGCTGCACGTAAAGTCGCTCCCGATCTCTGTTTTCTTTTTGGATGCTCGTCAATTCTTTCAGGTAACCGCTCGAATCGGCCACGATCAAATAGTGTATCTTTTCCTGCACTGCCTTCAACTGCTCTTGTCCTTCCGCCAGGCGCTGATCGAGTTGTGCGACCTCCTGCCGATGCGCGAGAAGCTCTTTGCCAATCTTTTCCTGCTGTTTTTGCAGCGGTCGCCGGATGAGAGAATGCGATAGCAGCAGCGCGCCGCCCAATCCAACGACCAAACCAATGGCCACGGCGGCGGAAATCAGCGCCCCGCGAGGATTGCCCTTGACCGGGTTCGTCATTCTGTTTTCAGACGATCGATTCATTACCAACTCCTTTTTGAATCGCTTTCGGCAAAGCTTATCAAAATATATGGAAAGAAGCAACCGTTTTTTATCCGGATGCGCGGCGCTAGGTGTTTATTTAACAAAATTTCAAATCATATAAAAAAGAAAATCGCAGAGACTTTGCCTCAACCTTTGGCCGCAACCAAAAAATGTAACAATTACGAAAAGCTAAACGCAAAGCCGCAAAGATTCGCCAAGTTTTTAAAAAACATTAGACTCTTTTTCGTTGACATTTTTACCTGATTACAGGACATCGTAACTTTATTATTAATATATAATAATCAAATCAGATGGAGTAATTTGACGGGTTAGTAATTGTCAGATCGCTTATCATTGTATAAATATTTCTATATTTTTTCTTTGCGTCTCCTCTGCGGCTTGGCGGCTTTGCGTGATTTTGGACCCATCACGCCAAGTGAACATTGTATTTTTTTCATATTATTCTTAACATAGTATCTCGGCGGTTTTGGCTTTTTTGCTACGGACAAAGGCCGCGCCAAGTTGATCTTCGTCTTTGCCAGGACTAATGTTTTACAGCGCTAATTGATAATTCCTTGCATTGCGTCTTGAAACTTGCGATATTACGGCATGACGAGCCAAACAAAAGAGCGCGATGAGATATAAAAAGGTTATCTGGGACTGGAACGGCACGTTGATTGACGATACGTGGCTGTGCGTTGAGATCATCAATGAACTGCTGGTGAAATATGAAAAATCGCCGATCACGCTGGAAATTTATCAAAAAGCCTTTGATTTTCCGGTCAGGGACTATTATCAGAGAATCGGCTTTGATTTCAACGAGACGCCCTTTGAAATCATCGGCAGCGAGTTCATGGATCGGTACTGGCAACGCTGGCAGGAATGCGCCCTGCATGACGGCGCGCGCGAGCTCGTTGAGGAGCTGAAGGCGCAAAATATCTCCCAGCTCATTGTCTCCGCTGCCCAGGTTCGCCTGTTGCACGCCTGCGTAAACCATTTTCAGATTGCGCCATTTTTTGACGAGCTCCGGGGACTGGATGATCATTATGCAACGGGCAAAGAAGGTCTGGTGCAAGACTATGTCAGGTCGATCGCCATTGCGCCGAGCGAAATAATATTCATCGGTGATACACTGCATGACTGCGACGTGGCGCGTTCGGCCGACGCGGCGTGCATTCTGGTGGCTCGCGGCCATCATCCGAGATACAGACTGGAATATTGCGGCGCGCCGGTTTTTGATTCACTCCGGTGTGCTCGCGATTATATTTTTCAGGGCGAGGCTATTGTCAGTTGATATGAACCGAGCGAGACGATGCGAAACTGCTCATAATGGAATCAGAGGAGAAGGAATCATGAAGAAAATGATCGCTGCATTGATCAGCGCCCAGCTGCTGTTCGTCGCCTGCGAAGAACAACTCATGCCGGAGAATGCGCTCGAACGCTATCTCGACAACAAGGACAAATTTTTTGCCTGGGAGGTGTTGGAGACGTTCGTGAGCGAATCCGCAACAGCCCATAATCTGCTTCTCACCTCGCAACGTTGGCGCGACATCACCTGGAGACATCAGCTCACCGTCATTGTCCCCGCCGAGGTGAAATACGATGGCGCGCTCGTCTTCGTCACCGGCGGCAGGACCAAAGATGACATGCCAAAGCTCAAAAAACACGATGATGACGCCATAAAAATGATGACGACCGTCGCTGAAAAGAACAGCGCCATCGTCGCCGTGCTCTATCAGGTTCCAAATCAGCCGCTCTTTGGCGATCTCACTGAGGATGAAATCATTTCGCATACACTGCACAACTATCGTCAGGATAAAGATCTGACCTGGCCTCTGTTATTTCCCATGGTGAAAAGCGTCGTGCGCGCCATGGATGCGCTGCAAGAGTTTGCCAAAAAAGAGCTGCGTGCCGATATCAACAGGTTTGTCGTCTCCGGCGCGTCCAAACGGGGCTGGACAACCTGGCTCACCGGCGCCAGCGATGCGCGCGTCGTCGCCATTGCGCCGATGGTGATCGATGTCCTGAACATGCCGGTGCAGATGGACTATCAAATCACCGTGTGGGGTGACTATAGTCCGCAGATTGAAGATTATGTCAAACTGGAAATCCCGCAGGCGGTCACTACACCTGAAGGACAGGAGCTGGTGACGATGATCGATCCCTATTCCTACCGCGCCAGGCTCACCATGCCCAAAATGATATTCATCGGCACCAACGATGAGTATTGGCCGGTGGATGCAATCAAACACTATATCGATGATATGCCGGGAGAGAATTACATCCACTATACGCCAAATGCCGGCCACGATCTGGCCGACGGTGAGCAGGCGATCGCGACCTTGAGCGCCTTTTTCGCCGAAACGCTGCAACATAAAAAGCATCCCGCCTGCTCGTGGAAAATAGCCGAGAGTGATGACGGGATTGACCTGCTGGTCGATGCTGAGGACATGGCGCTGCAAAAGGCCGTGCTCTGGAGCGCCGAATCGACTCATCGGGATTTCCGACCCGCCGCCTGGCAGTCGCAAGAACTTGGCAATAGCGGGGCGCCCGCGCTCGAGGTTCACGTCGCCTTGCCAGAGAGCGGATTCAAGGCTTTTTATGTCGATCTTGTCTACATTGATCCAAATGGCGGCGACTATGCGAAAAGCACCAGAATGTTCGTCATGGATGCGAAAAGCGTGCTGTAGTGACAATATTGCTGTTTGATATTCGATCTGATTTTCATTAATTTTCATTGTATTTTGTCAGGAGCATAAAATGAAAGTGAACAAAGTGGTATTGGCTTATTCGGGCGGTTTGGATACATCCGTCATCATCCCCTGGCTCAAAGAAAATTATCAGTGCGAGGTCATTGCCATGGCCGCCGATGTTGGTCAGGGGAAAGAGCTGGAGGGATTGCAAGAGAAGGCCATCGCGACGGGCGCGAGCAAGTGCTATATCGAGGATTTGCGCAAAGCCTTTGTCGAGGAGTATATCTGGCCGACCTTGAAAGCGCGTGCGATTTACGAGGGTCAGTATCTGTTGGGCACATCGTTCGCTCGTCCTCTCATTGCCAAACGTCAGATCGAGATCGCCGAGGCAGAGGGCGCCGATGCCGTCGCCCACGGCTGCACCGGCAAGGGAAATGACCAGGTCCGTTTTGAACTGACATACAAGGCCTTCAACCCCAAATTAAAAGTGATTGCCCCGTGGCGCGAATGGGATATCCGCTCTCGCGAAGATGCCATTGCCTATGCTGAAAGGAAAAAAATTCCCGTTGCGGTGAGCAGAGAAAAAATCTATAGCAATGATCGCAACATATGGCACATTAGTCACGAGGGCGGCGATCTGGAAGATCCGTGGAATGCGCCGAAAGATGAGATGTACGTTCTGACACAGTCCCCCATGGCGGCGCCGGACGAGCCGGAAATCATCCAGATCGGCTTTGAAAAAGGGACGCCGATTTCCTATAACGGACAACGGATGGACGCCGTATCTCTGCTCGAGGCGCTCAATAAAGTGGGGGGAAAGCACGCCATCGGCCGCGTCGATATTGTCGAAAACCGACTCGTCGGCATGAAGTCCCGCGGCGTCTACGAGACGCCCGGCGGCACTTTGCTCTATACCGCTCACCGGGAAATTGAAAACCTGGTGCTGGACCGGGATACGATGACGATGAAAGATATGCTGTCGCCCAAGTACGCCGAACTGGTCTATAATGGCGCCTGGTTCACCCCCTTGCGCGAAGCGCTCGATGCGTTTGTCGAGTCGACGCAGCAGAATGTGACGGGCATGGTGAGATTGAAATTATATAAAGGCAATATCATCATCGCCGGACGCAAATCTCCCTATTCTCTGTACCGAGAAGAGCTGGCCACATTCGGCAAGGAAGATGTCTACGACCAGGCGGATGCCAAGGGTTTCATCAATCTCTTTGGTCTGCCGCTCAAGGTTCGTTCATTGGTCAAAATCGACTGGGGGAAAAAGACGCATTATGATGAGCCGGATTACAGCATTTTCAAACGGGATTGATGAGCGCTGATGATAAAATCTGGGGTGGACGATTTGAGCACAAGACCGATGCCCTGATGGAGCAATTCAGCACGTCACTGCATTTTGACCGCCTGCTTTTTGATGCGGATATCGCCGTGAACAAAGCGTGGGCCGCGGCTCTCGTTGCGGTTGGTGTTTACACGGCCGATGAAAAAGAGCAAATATGCGCTGCCCTCGATGCCATTCAAAAGGATTTCCACGCCGGCGTGTTGTCATTTCCGCCCGGTGCGGAAGATATCCATTCGGCGAACGAGCGCTGGCTGACCGATCGCTGCGGTGAGGCAGGTGCGAAAATTCACAGCGGTCGAAGTCGGAATGATCAGGTCGTCACCGATCTGCGTCTCTATATGCGGACACAAAATCAACTGTTGCAGGACGCCGTCAAATCGATGCAGAGCGCACTGGTCGACCTCGGTGCTCGCTCTGTGGATACTGTCATGCCGGGTCAGACGCATCTGCGTCAGGCGCAGCCGATCTCTTTTGCGCACTATCTGCTGGCTTTTTTCTTTCAACTGCAAAGAGATCTTCAACGTCTCCGGGAGGCCTGTTCGCGCTGCAATCAGATGCCGTTGGGTTCGGGCGCCATCGCCGGCGCCGCCTTTGAGATTGATCGCCATGCCCTGGCGGCGGCGCTTGGTTTTGCTGCGCCGACCGAGAACAGCTACGACGCGACCGCGGATCGTGATTTTGTCAACGAGCATTTATATTGCTGTTCGCAGATCATGGTGCATCTCAGTCGATTGGCGGAAGATTTCATCATCTGGTCATCCGAGGGCTACCGCTTTATCGAAATCGATGAAAAGTACGCGACCGGCAGCAGCATGATGCCGCAAAAGCGCAATCCCGATGCGCTCGAATTAATCCGCGGCAAGTCCGCTCGCGTCATCGGCAATCATGTCACCGGCCTTTGCCTGCTCAAAGGTGCGCCGACGGCCTATGTCCGCGATCTGCAGGAGGATAAGGAGCCTATTTTTGATTCCTTGCAGCAGACCATTGATTCGCTGCTCATTTTTGCCGGTGTCATGCGGACAGTGATCGTACTGCCGGAAAATATGAAAAACGCTCTTGATCCGGCGCTTTACGCGACCGATGTGGCCGATTATCTTGTTCGCAAGGGTATGCCATTCAGACAGGCGCACCGTATAGTCGGCTCTCTTGTCGCGCTGGCGGAAAGAGAGGGACAAACGTTGGCGGATTTGTCACTCGACATTTACAAAAAGCACTCCCCGCTCTTTGAGCGCGATGTCTACGCACTCTTTGATCCCGATGCAGCCCTGAGCAAAAGAGAAATAATGGGCGGCACGGGAAAAAAATCGCTCAAAGTGCAAATAAATCACGCGCGAGAATTGTTAGAACTTTAAGCCGCGAAAAACATTCTCATTCACTAACCTTGGAGGAGATTCTATGAGTCTGAAGGAGATCATTTTGTACCTGGTGCAGATCGCCATCTTTTTTGCGTTTCCGGCTATCTGGGGCTGGCTCATCCGTTTAATACCCTGGTGGCCTTTTGGTCAACAGGATACGTTGAACATCATCATCTTTTTAGCGATCACCGTCGTTTCCTGGATTCTTGGCTGGCTCGGCATCAAACGCTTCCTGAAGCAAGTGAAAACTCGCGGCCTGGCAGCAGATGTAAAAGCCTGATCGCAGTGCCAAAAACATTCCACTATCACATCGCTCCGCCCCGGCGGAGCGATGTTGTCTCGTCGCCATGGGAATAGAGATGACGGTCAAAGAAATACTGGACGCAACGCCGCTCTCCTTCAGTTTCGAGTTTTTTCCTCCCAGGACAGAAGATGGCTGGGATAGTCTCTTTCACAATATAGCTGATCTCATGCCGCTCAAGCCATCGTGGGTCAGCGTCACCTACGGCGCCGGCGGTTCGACGCGCGATCGAACGCACGACCTGGTCATGCGGATTCAAAAAGAGACCAATCTGACGGCCGTCGCCCACCTGACCTGCGTCGGTTCATCACAAGATGAAATTGCCGGCATTATCGATCGCTATGTGAAAAATGATGTCCTCAACATTCTGGCGCTGGGCGGGGATCCGCCAAAAGATATACCCGACTGGAAGCCCCAACCGGACGGTTTTCGCTATGCCGGAGAGCTCGTCGGATTCATCAAGCAACAGCATCCACAACTCTCCGTTGGCGTGGCTGGATTTCCGGAAGGCCATCCGGCGACACCGAACCGTTTGATGGAAATTGACCATCTGAAGGACAAGGTCGATGCCGGAGCGGATTACATCATCACCCAGCTGTTTTTCGATAATCGGGATTATTATGATTTTTGCGAACGGTGCGAGATCGCCGGCATCCGCGTTCCGATCATCGCCGGCATCATGCCTGTGCTGACCAAAAAAGGCATGTATCGCATGGCTGAGCTGGCGGCGGGCGCCCGACTGCCGGCCCGGCTCCTGAAACTCATCTCGCGCGCCGATTCGGATGACTATGTCGCCAAGGCCGGTATCCATTGGGCCAGCGAACAGGTTCGCGATTTGCTCGACAATGAAGCTCGCGGGATTCATTTTTTCACGCTGAACAAATCCAGAGCGACGATTCAGATTTATGAATCACTGGGCGTGCGAAGCTCCGAACAATTTTTACGATAGTCGGCCGGTCGTGCGTCTCTGACAGCCGTTCATCGATCCACTCTGCTCAGATGAATGGCAAAGCCGCCGCTGCCGGCCATCGGCATGGTCAGGTGATCGCCGGACGTCACCTTTTTTTCTGCAATGGCGAGGCGATCGGGGTAATCCGCTGCTTCCTCCGCGTCGGCGTAAATTTTGGCGCTGAAATTTCCGGCGCCTAAAAAATCGAGCGAGACTTGCGCCGTCCGCGCGCTCTCATTGGTGAGACCGCCGACGAACCACTCTGCGCCCTTTCTCCGCGCAATGATAATAAACTCGCCAGGGTAGCCATCGAGAACCCGGGTGTCATCCCACACGGTCGGAACGACCTTGAGCAAGTCCGTGCCGGCGGGCGAGACGCGATAGTTGTATGGCGAATCGCACGCCACCTGCAGCGGACTCTCGTAGACGATGAACTGCGCCAGTTGATGGGCGCGCGTGCTCATCACAAACGGCGCCGGCGCATCATCGCCGACAATGCGAAAGGTCGAGGGCGTCTTGTTGCGAAAACCGCCCGGCGTATAGTCCATCGGACCGCAGAGCATGCGGGTGAAGGGCAGCACGCAGTTGTGCGTTGGCGTGATGCGATCGCTCCATTTGTTATACTCATTGCCTAACACGCCCTCGCGGGTTAGCAAGTTCGGATAGGCGCGACGAAGACCGGTCGGTTTGTAAGCGCCGTGGAAATCCACGGTGAGATGGTGTTTGGCGGCCAATTTGACGAGTCGATGATAAAAATTGACCACGTACTGATCATCGCGCGCCATAAAATCGACCTTGACGCCGGCCACGCCCCATTTTTCATACAGCGGAAAAGCCTTTTCCATTTGCCGGTCGGCATTCTCCCATTCGAGCCAGAGCAGAATTTTCACCCCCTTTTGGGCGGCGTACTGCACGAGTTCCGCTATGTCGATGTCGTCAATGGACATGGTCAAATCGGCCGCCGGATTGCCGGCGGCGCCAAACGGTTGCTTCGGATCAAACGGAGGACCGTACCATTCCCAGTCGACCAACTGATATTCCCAGCCCATAACCGCCGCGAAATCGATATAGTATTTCATCGACGCAGTGTTGACGCCCATGTGACCGGCGAAATCGGGCGCATAGCTTCCGGCCCACCAGCGATCCCATGCCGAAATGCCGGGTGTGATCCAGGATGGATCGTCGATGGCCAAGGGATCGGCGAGATTGAGGATGATACTGGATTCGATCAGATCACCCGGTCTGTCGCCGATCATGATGACGCGCCAGGGTGAGACGCGCGGCGCTGCGGACACGACGGCTGCGTCCGGCTGATCGATTCTGGGTGAGAGCCTGGTGACGACGGCGGCGGGGATGGTGGCATGGCGGGTGTAATAGACGCCGGCCCAATCGACCAGATTGGCTTCGGTCAAAGCCACCCAGGCGTTGGGCAGCTGCGCCAACAGCGGACAGGCGATGATTTGTCCCGGTTTTGACTCGCTTAAATTCATCCTGTTGTACTCAGTCTCCTGGTGGCCGCGATAGGAAGGATAGTGTCCAATCCAGCAGATCGGATCGATGGGGAAATGGAATTCGCTCATCTCCTGTGCGATGATGAAATTTGTCAGGAGCTTTTGTTCGGGAATGCCGTATTGCAGCGCCACGCCGTCGTCAAAAGCTCGTGCAGCAAAGGTAATGGTGCGGTATGGCGCGCTTGCCTCTTTCAGCGTGAGGATCATTTCATTATAGCTGTTGACTATGGTACTATGGCTGCCGAATGGCGTCGACCAGGTTTCGTTGATCGTGCGGGTCTGCTGATCGACGATCGCCAATCCTTTGGCGAGCGGCGGCATGTCCTTGAAATCGAGACGAAAGGGCGAATCGAGCAAAATCGCCTGGCCGCTCTTTTGCACTGAGTAATAGAGTCGTTCTCCGACGGGATAAGGTTCAAGATTCTCTTTTATCCCCAATGTGACGACTATTTTCCCGTCGGGCGAAGTAACAGTAGCTGCCGACAGGTTGGTGCAGAGTGACAGGATCACAAAAACCATAATGAAACGACAAAAATCAATTCTATGCATGTGTTTTCTCCTCTCCGGGGTGGGCGTTTTGCGTTGGTCATTCATCTGGCCGGATGACTGCGGTGCTCCCGCCATTTTCTATTCTCCCTTTTCTATTTTAACTTGATGAATGATCTGTACGGCGCGCCGGGAAATCGGTTTTTCACTATTGCGCATGAAATGTCGCCATTCGTCGGTCCATTCCATATAGCCGGTTTGTTCGCAAACGGGAACGAGTGTGGTTGCCGAGAGAAAATTGTTGGCGACCGCGGGGATCATGAAATGTGCCTTGGGAAGGACAAATGGCGCCGCCGGGCCGTCCATGCGATAGTCTTTGCAAGCAACAAAAAAGATTTGCTCAGGACTGTTTTGATTGTACTTTGTATCAGCGCCGAGCAATAGCGGGCCGTAGTAGAAGGAGGCGGAGTAAAAGTGATCGCCAAGCTCACGGCGGTTGAGGAGGTTGTTGCCGCGCGCATCAACGACGCGCAGGTGCAGCGGAATATTGATCTCCAGCTCGTCGCCTTTTTCCCATCGATGCTGAAAAGAAAAGACGCCGCGAGAATGACGGCCCGCGACATCGACACCATTGAGTTTCACACTAAAACTCGTGGCCCAGGATGGAATGCGGAGATGGGAGACGGTATTTGCCCCCGGCTTTGTGCACTGAATTGTGATCTGTCCGTCCTGCGGATAATCGGTGACGATTGAAAAAGCGGCGTCTTGCAGTTGCAGAGACAGGGGTGCATAAAAGTTGAACCAGATATCATCGCTGTCGGCGACGATGGCAAAATTGATCAGATCAGCATACGCCCACAAGCCGTGCATGGTGCAGCACCACCACGCCTCACTATAGTCATCTTCGTAGCCACGTGGCGAGCAAACGGCATGGCCAAAGGCGCCGTTCGCCGTTTGATGAAAGTTGAGCGCATTATACCAGGCATTCTCCGCTTCATTCAGATAGACGGCATCCTGGCTGATCTGCCACATGTAGAGGTTCAGGCGAATCCAGTCGGTGATGGAACACCCCTCGGTGCGATGATCATCGGGAAACCACTCGCGCATGCCGCCATCGATGGCATAGCCGCGCATCATGATATCCTGCCAGTACAAATTGTACAGGCGGTCGAAAACGTACTGATCGCCTGTGCGGGCGGTCAGCATGGCCATACCGGTCATCGTGTTCATATAGGAATGGGAGTGATAATGGCCAAATTCCGGAAAAAGCTCAATGACCGCCCTGCCCGCATCGAGGTATTCTCGTTTTGGATTGATGTCATACAGCATCATCAGGGATTCAAGAATGCTCGTCATGTGCGTTTTGACAAAATGTTGGCGATCGGCCTTCTCGTTCGGCCACGTCACCCATTTTTGCTCATTTGTCCAGGGATTTTCCTGGTGAGCGCTGCTCCAGATCGGAATGTATTTGACAATATAGTTCGCCAGTCTGGTGGCAGCCGTGCGCGCCCGTTCGTCCTTGCTGAGAAGATAATATTGTACGAGTCCGCCTAACAATCTCCCGTGTCCGAATGTCTGTCGTCCCCAATAATCCCAGCCGATTTTCTGCTGATCCTCGCCAAAAAAACCGTCTTCGCGCTGGTGCGGCAACACCGCGGCAAAAATGTCATCCAGCTTTTGCGGCTTCTCGCCCAGCAATCTCGATATATAGCTCCAGCTTCCGAGGACGCGCCCCGAGACATCGCCCTGGTATTCTTCAAACCGCCGCTTCAGCTCCGGCGCCCGCGCCACATCCTGGACGATGAGCGGCACATCGAATGGTTCGTGCATGAAGCGGTTCTGCGTCAACCGGACGCGTTGCTCCAGCTCGCCTGAGAGTGTGACATTCTGCGGGAAATGTAACTCTTTGGCGAAAAGAGTGAGGGGGAGCACGGTCAAAATAAATAGTCTTGCCATGATAAACTCCTGACTCTGTAAATTGCATCATCGATGGCAGTGAAAATCGCCTTCACTTTCTCTTTGCTATTGCAATGATAATGAAATAAATTTTGATAATCAATTAATTAGATCATATATTCTTTCGCCTCATTTTCATCACTGTCGAAATTTTGGTGACATCTTTGCTGTTTGTGTGATATAGTAAATGAAACATACACCCGCAGGAACTCTGCACGCAGGTCTGCAGGTGGAGCAGCAAGCCAGTGCACATCTGAATGATCTGTGCGCTGACCATTGCCGGAAAGACCAAATGGTTCGTCTTGTACTGACAATTTTCATCTGTTTTTCACTGATACCTGCAGCGCTCGCATCTGCTCAACCCCTCGATCGCGGCTCGATTCGCGGTATGATTACGGATTCCGCGACCGGCGAACCACTGCCATATACCAATGTTTTTCTGTCCAATACAACGCTGGGTGATGCAGCCGATCAGGATGGCGAGTTCATCATTGCGCAGATACCGCCGGGATTTTATCAACTGGTCGTATCGAGAATTGGCTACCATATGGCAGTGCAGGACATAGCCGTCCAGTCCGGCAAAACGACGGTGAGCGATGTGTCGCTGACTGTGAAGGCCATCGAGGGCGAAGAGATCATAGTTGTCGCGCGTGACAATAAACAGTGGAAGCGCGATCTGCAGGAATTCACCAGCTATTTCATTGGCGAAACGGCCAATGCGCAGAAATGTACAATCGTCAATCCTGAAGTGCTGGCTTTTCAACGGCAAGCCACCCAGCACCTGGTGGCGACCTCGGACAGCATCATCGTCGTCGAAAACATGGCATTGGGCTACCGAATTGACATCATCCTCGATTCATTTCGCTGGGGAAATGGCGGTGGTTTTTATCTCATCTATCCGCGATATGTGAGCCTCGAGCCGCGGAACGAACGCCAGGCAAAGAGATGGACCAGGAATCGCCAACAGACGTTTCACTTTTCATTGCGCCATTTTTTCGCCTCCTTGGCGGCGGAAAATCACCAGGAGAGCTATATCGTCTCCCGGCTCGGGAAGCCTTTGCCGGGCAGTTTCGAAACGAGCGCTGTCATGGACAGCATGTCCGTCTCTCTCGTTGACTCGACTCGGGGTCTACGGCGGTTGCGATTTGATGGTCTTTTGCAGGTCGTTCGGCGAGCGGGCGGAAGTTCAAATTTATATCTCAACTATGGCTATGTCGATTTTGATCCCTGGGGCAACATCTATCCCGCTGATGCCGTAAAAATTTACGGCTATTGGGGTCAGTACAGGGTGGCGGATTCATTGCCATTTGATTATTGGCCGGAAGACTGACTTGAGCAGTCTCCATTTTTTTAACAATCCTGAGAAAAAGGCAGTGCGGGCAGTTGACGAATACAGAGCATCGTTGATAGAGCAAAACAGGATTGAATACGGCGCTGATTATGACCATATCGCCTTTATGTCGCCGAGCGAAGCCGCGGAGTTGACGGCAGCGCGACAACGTCTCGTCGATGAGCTCGGATCATACGCTCAATTCGGCTATAAAAGAACCAAGGTCGACGTATCGCGTCTATCGCCCGGATGCCGCCTGTGCGCCGAGGGCACGTGGTCTTGTCTGTTCATCAGCGGACTCTGCAATGCGCACTGCTTGTATTGTCCGTCCAGCCAGGATCAAGTCGGCGTACCGATGACAAACACCCTGCAATTTCCCCGGCCTGATGATTATGCCGCTTACATTGAAGAATTTGGTTTTGCCGGCGTCAGTCTGAGCGGTGGAGAGCCATTGCTGACGTTGGAAAAATCAGTCGAATTCCTGAAGCGAATTAAAACTCAATTTGGCGATCGCGTCTATTTCTGGATCTATACCAACGGCCTTTTGCTCACCGTCGATAGAGCGCTGCAATTGCGTGATGCCGGCATCGATGAAATCAGATTCAATATCGGCGCAACGGACTACCGACTGGACTTTGTCCGGCATGCGATCGGCATCATTCCCACGGTCACGGTCGAGATTCCGGCCTTGCCGGATAAAATAGAACTGCTCAAAGCGAAAATCGGCGAGATGAAGGACCAGGGCGTTGATTACCTCAACCTGCACCAGCTTCGCTTGACGCCGTATAATTGTCGACATCTCTTGAAGCTAGATTATTCTTTTGCGCACGGAGAAAATGTCACTGTGCCGGCATCAGAAATAGCCGCGCTAAAACTGCTGCGCTATAATTTTGAACATGAAATTGGTTTGCCGATCAATTATTGCTCGTTCGTCTATAAAAACCGATTTCAGAGAGCGGGTGCGCGCAAACGGGCGGCGACTGCCATCTGCAAGCCGTGGGAACAGGTGACTGAAAATGGTTACATCCGCACCATCGAGTTCGTCGCGGATGTCGCTGCGCTCGACAGCTCTATTACAAAACTCTCGGGCCATAACATCCGCACGGGCTGGAAATATGACGCTGCGGCGCAACGGTTGTGGCTCACCGCCGACATGCTCGATCTTCTCAATGATGAGCAGGCCACCATCGTGCTATCCTATTCAGAGGCTTCCTTGCGGCAAAATCTGTCCTTTCGGCATCCCTACGCCGAGCGCACATTGGCGGGCCACTCTGTCTACATTGAGAGATGGATCGTAGCAAAAGATATTGCATTAGCTTGGCGAGATTGGCAACTTTTGCGGAGCGGCGGCATGGCACATGAGCGAGTGCAAGGTGACCGCGAGCTGCTGACGGTTTATCGGCATGAATATATTGCTGCTGGTCTGGCAGACTATTATTGATCCCTGTTTTGTCGACAATTCAGTGTGAAAAAGCGCAGAAATTTCATACATTTGTCCGCACTAGGAAAATTTACCAAGAAAGATCAATCCAAAGCGGAGAATTTGCATGGACCTTGAATTCGGACAGCACACCGCCAAAACTGCGCAAGAGATGTTGGCACAGGGAAAAGATGTGAATCAGACCGTCAAGATCTTGTTTGACCGGGATCCGCAGGGCCATAACTATGGCATCGGCATCATTCTCAATGGCCGCGGCGAACCGGCGGCGAGCTCCCCGACGCTGACAGACTATGCGCTGCAAGAATTGCAAAATTGTGCGATGGGAACTTATTACAACTCGGCGGCGCTGATGGAGCAGCTGCAAGAAGCGGTGTTACGCTGGCAGCGCATACCGGAAGAATATTGGCCGTATTTCAATCTCGCCCTGCCCTCCGATTCCGGCACCGGCGCTGTGCAGTCGGCTGTCCAGCTGGCATTGCTGCAAAATCCAGCCTACAACACCATCGGCATTCAGGAGCTCGGCTGGCCCGCCCATAAGGCTATTGCCAGACTGGCTCGCGTTCGATATCAGGAATTCCCCCAGGATGCGGTGATGCCGCCCGGCATTTTGCCGCTCTACCAGTCTGGCCCGTTGAATACGACCGGCCTGGTGCCCGGCGCGCAACTCGTTCAGACGCGCGCCGCGGCTGCCGCGACATCCGGAGAGTATATCGTGCTCGATCGCGCCTATTCCGGTTTTGAATTCGCGCGGCTGATCGACAGCGACTCTTTCGACACGATCATGCGCCGGAGCTTTGAGTTGCAGCTTTTGCCATTTCTCGATGCCGGCGTGCCGTTGAGCATTGCCATTAGTCCGACTAAAGTTTTTATCACCTTTGCCTTCCGGCCCTGCGGACTTTTGCTGGTCTATACTCCCGACAAATCGAGAGCTGAAGATATGACGCAGGCTCTGAATGCGACGATTCGCGCACGCGGCTCGTCTTTTGAACATCCGATCACGCGCGCATTTGCCAAAGCCATGATTAACGATTTGCCGGCATTGGAAGCCGAGCAGACCGCGGCTTTCCGCCGGCTCGCCGATGCGGAAAAACTATGGGGTGAATTGGTTTGCGGGACAACCATTGAGGAGCTGTTCTCGGAACGCTATGCCGGCCTCTTCCGCAATCCGCTCGTCAAAGAGGACGCGCCGGCGGCTATTTATGGCTCGCATCTCTATCCGGTTTTCGACCAGGGCCGCTGCCGCCTGAACATCACCGGCATTCCTGAGCACAGAGCGCTGGCGGCAAAACATGTGGCTGTGTTTGCCGACTATTATATCGGCGCATGATGATGGCAACTGATCTGCCCCTGCGCATGTCAACGCTGCGCTGGCGGCTGGTCATACCGCTCTAAAAATCTGCGATGGTTTCCATGCACCGGAATGAGGTGGCGCCACCCAGTCTCTGATATAACTCTCTTGACCAGTCAAATTCCGCCGCAACGCTGCCGACAAATGATATCGGCGTCGGAAACAGCAAGCCGGGAATCTGATAGACATCGGTGATTTGCAGACAGCCGAGCATCTCGATGGCTGGACCGCGGCCATCCGGCTGACTGGCGATGTCCTGGGAGGGAGGCGGATTTTTCAGCAAGAGGGCGGCGCAGCCGCCGTCGAGGAGTGCCGCGTACAGGGCAATGACAGTCATCTCACCCCTCGCCGCCAGGCCGATTCTTTCTGCGTCCACCCCGGGCACTGTTTTGAGGAATTCGATGCAGCGGAGCGCATCGTAAACCCGCATTGATGCCACCGTTCGACCGGTCCAGGCCGCCGCGCGCCGCACATGCCACTGCAGCTCCGGCGACCAGCCGCTCTCGCCAACGCCGCGCGTTTCAAAATAGGCGATATTCCAGCTGTCGTGCAAACCGCTGATAAATTCCTCCGATTCCCAGCGTTTCTCATCCGGACTGCGCAGGACGAGCATGAGCGGCGACCTGGCATCCTGAGGATTTTTCCAGCGAATATCCACCTTGAGCCGCCAATCTCTTTCCGCGACAAAGGTGTAAACGGACCGTCCATAAGGGGCGCTGTCCAGGGTGCGAAATTCGTAGCGAGGTGACAGCGGCACCGGGGACGGGAAGGCGTGGAATGTTTTGGCTCGCAACCGGTCAACCGTCCTCTGGCGATGCGATGCCAGTTCCGCAACACTGCCGATGACCGGCGCTTGCGGCAGCCTGATGAATGAATCCTGAATGGTCCTGGTACGATCATCAGCCGGCGGACCATCGATGTAAACTCGCAGCGCTTCCTCCGACAACTGGCTCTGTTCCGAATCATCGATATCTGCAAGTTCGGCATAGTCGACTCGTTTGTTCATCAGGTGTTTTAGAAAGAATGCAAAGATTTTTTGTCGGGAGGTTTTGTGATAAGAGTGGCCGCCCGGCGTCTCGACCAGTTCGATGCTCTCCGCAGCGTCATACAAATCGTAAATGCTTTTGATGCGAAAGGTGATATCGCGCACGGATTCGATGGTGTTCAAGCCATCCCTGTCCGCCTGACCAATGAGCAAGGGCCGTGGGGCGATCAGCGCGCCGATATCCGGAAAGTCCCAGCCATAGATATTGGTCGGGACCATGCAATCGCAGTGGCCGTCGATAGTGCGAGTATGAATGTGCGCTTCGCAGTTGCTGGCGCCGCAGACAGGCGCAACCGCCTTTATCCGCGGATCGATGGCCGCAATATACCAGCTCTGTGCACCGCCACCCGAGATGCCGGTGACCCCCAGCTTGTCGGCATCGATCTCTGGCCGTTCGCATAAAAGATCGAGGCCGCGAATGCCGTTCCAGGCTTCCACGCCGCCGGGATTGTAGCCGCGACTGTACCAGTGAAACCAGCCGTTGGCGTAGCAGCCCCAGTGTTCGCCGCGCACCTCGCCCCATTGAATGGTCTCGATGATGAGGCAGACAAAGCCGAGCTGGGCAAATCGGCGCGCATGCGGCTGGTAATGCACTTTTTGTGTGCGGGCATGGCCGCACACATAGAGAATGGCCGGACGCGGTGCAGTGATGTCATCCGGAATATAAAGATCGGCCGGGACATAAAGCTGCGGCAGCGATTCATAATAGAGCTTGATAATTCGGAATCCTGGTTGCTGAATGGTGTCGACTAGTGTGACATTGAGGGGCGGACGCTCTTCTCGCAGCGGCACATCAACCAGTCCCAGCATCTCGATCATCTGATCGTATCTTGTCGGACGGCGCTCCTGCCAGGTCGCCAGCGACGTGATGTCGGCGAAGGAGTGCCGGGTGATCTCGCTGGCGACGCGCATGAGATGGCCGCGTATGTTATTTGACTGGTCCAGCGCCGGAGTTGTCTGAATGGGCAGTGGCTGGGAGTGAAGAATAGAGCAAAATAAAATAAATGCCAGACAAAAAAAACAGTTCATTTGTGCCTCCGCATGCTGTTTCAAACGATCTCAACTGTCGGGAATGCTCTGCAAAACCTCCGCATTGCTCGGATATTTTTCAAGCAATTTGATCATGTATTGCATGGCCGTTTTCGCATCCTGGTCGGCAAAGAGCCGACGCAGTCGAACGAGTTTGGCATTCTCTGCCGGCGAATAGAGGCATGCTTCTTTCCGCGTGCCGCTTTTGCTGATATCGATGGCCGGAAAGATATAGCTGTTCGCCAGAGAGCGGTCAAGCACGATTTCGCAGTTGCCGGTGCCCTTGAATTCCTCGAATATGAGATCATCCATGCGCGAGCCCGTGTCGATCAGGGCCGTGGCGATGATGGTGACCGAGCCGCCATTCTCAATTTTGCGCGCCAGACCGAAGAATCGACGCGGGAACTCGAGTGCACCCACTTCGACGCCGCCGGACATGGTCCGGCCGCGACCCGTGCCCTTGAGATTGAACGCCCGCCCCATGCGCGTCAGACTGTCGACAAGGACGACGATATCCTGGCCGCATTCCAGCTCGGTGCGGACATGCGCCAGGGTCAGCTCGGCCAACTCGACATGTTCTGCAACGGATTGGTCGCTCGAGCTGGATAATACTTCTGCCGGCACGCTGCGTCGGAACATGGTGACCTCTTCGGGCCGTTCGTCGAGCAACAAAGCGATGATGCGGGTCTCGGGCGCATCCTTGTTGATCGCTTTGGCGATATTTTCCAAAATGGTCGTCTTGCCGGCCTTGGGCGGCGACACGACGAGCGCGCGCGTGCCGCGCCCGATGGGCGCGATGAGATCGATGGCGCGCATGGTGAACTGATTCGACACAGAGAGATGAAAACGATTGCACGGGTCAACGGCGGTCAACTGTTGGTAGGGCGTCCGGTTTTTATAGGCAGGCGGCGAAATGCCGCAGATAGAATCGACGGTCGCGAGCACCGGACGATTCTCGACAGTCGCTGCTGTGCCGGTCACCCGCGCACCATTGTCGAGATCGTACTCTATTATCAGTGACAGAGGAACAGAGACATCCGCCGGGTCGGGGCGAAACGAGTTTTTCGGATCTCGTAGAAAACCGGATTTGGACTGTTGTTGAAATACACCGCTCACGTGGGACATCGGAAAGGGCTCTCACAAGATTCTATGATATCGGATTCAACAGGGTGATCGCAGGATTTCTCTCCTTCGGCAAATGACGCACTTGCCTGCTATTTTCTACCCGAACGGGAGGCCACTGCTGATCTAGGAATTGGCTGCGCGATGTCTGCGGTCTTTACGGCGCCGGGATGGCTTTTTTGCAGATCTTTCTCGCGCCGGTTCTGCTTGTTCCAGACGCACGAGCGGTTCGTGCAGCATCTTTTGGTAAAAATCATCGACCAGCATGGCGATGATCGCCAGCTCATCTTCGCTCTCCGCCAGACTCCTGGCCAGGGGGACGAACCGTTGACTGCGCTCCGCCTGCAGCCGGTCGCGCTCGCGCAAGTGAGCCTCGAGCAGCGACGTGACTCGCTCCGCCACGATTTTTTGCACATCTTCATTCGTCGGCATTTCGCGAATCTGCATGTCGATCGCGTATCGTTTGGCGATGCGCTCCAGTTGCATCCGTTCGACGGTTGTGACCAGCGTGATGGCGACGCCGCCGGCGCCGGCGCGGCCGGTGCGGCCGGCGCGGTGTATATAGGCCTCAAAGTCTTCCGGCGGTTCGTATTGAATGACATGCGAGAGCATGGGGATATCTATGCCGCGCGCCGCGACATCGGTCGCGACCAGATAGCGGAGCGTGCCGCTGCGAATGCGTTTGAGCACCTGTTCGCGCTTGTTCTGTTCCAAATCCGAACTCAACTCATCGGCATCGTAGCCGAACCGCTGCAGCACCGTATTGACATAGTGGACCTGCGATTTTGTGTTGCAAAAAACAAGCGCCGATGCCGGATTCTCGACTTCTATGAGCCGCACCAGCGCCCGATCTTTATCCATGCCGGGCACGACGCAAAACAGATGCTCCACTTCCGTGACGTGGGTGTGATCTCGGCTCAGCGAGATGAAGGTGGGCTCACTGATGAATTCGTTCGCGGTCGTCATGACGTGAATCGGAAAAGTGGCGGAGAACATGCAGGTATGGACGCGTCGTTTGGGCAGATGCTTTTGCACCTTTTTCATGTCCGGATAGAATCCCATGGAGAGCATGCGGTCGGCTTCGTCGAATATGAGCATTTTCAAACTGCTGAGAGAGAATGTGCCCTTGAGCAGGTGGTCCAGCACGCGGCCCGGAGTGCCGATGACGACCTGTGCGCCCGCCTTCAGGGCGTCGGTCTGTTTGCCATAGCCGACGCCACCATAGACCGCGACCGCGCGCAGTTCAGTGTCTTTGAACAGTATTTGGCTGTCCTGCCACACCTGGTTCGCCAACTCGCGGGTTGGCACCAGCACCAGAGCCTGACAGTGGTTCGCTTTTTCATCCAGTTGCACGAGCATTGGCAACAGGAAGGCGCCGGTTTTACCGCTGCCGGTGCGCGCCTGGATCATGGCGTCGCGTCCCTCGAGCAGATGTGGTATCGCACGCGCCTGCACCGGCATCAGTGTCGTCCAGGTCGTGTGGGCAATGGCTTTTTGCAGCGGCGCGGGCAATTGCTCTATCGTCGTGTCATGAAAATCGATCTCTTTTGAATCCTGCAAGGAATCCTCTTTTTTTAGGATGTGGAGCCGAACATTCTTTCTTGGATAGAAAGGGAAGGTGTCTGTTGGTTACAAGGTATTGAATTTTCAAGATAATTACAATGAAAATTGCGGATGCGCTCTTTTCCGTACTATTCGCAGCCATCGACACTGGAGTCGAAGAAACTTTGCAATGTTCGAGATGTCGGAAGGCCAGAAAAGATCGGATCATTACACTTTCGGCATACATATACATGAAGAGCAGCTATAATAATTGCATGAGTGCATAATTTAATTGATTTATTTGATATTGTCGGCTATATTTATCTGATGGCAAGGCGGGAACAGATTTTTCACTATCCGAGCGTAACTACAGTTTTTGTAATAGATGAGCCGCCGTTTGGATTTATTCATGGCCAGCGAACAGGCTGATCTAAATATTGTTGCACACAATTACCTAGGCATCGATGCTGTTGGAATCGCCGATTTTTTCGATAAAATCCGAGGCAGTTTAAAAGTTCAGCTTGTTGGCATTGATTAGCCTGATGCGGTTCCAGCCGGTGATGAACTTGTTGGCTTCACATAAGAAAGACTTTATGCGATGAATAGAACGATATTATGCTATGCTCTGGCCCTGCTGATGGGGATATCAAGGCCAAGTCCTACAGTCTCTGCAGAAGAACAGATCAACCCGACGACGCACATAAAGTTTAAAAGGGGAAAGCTGGTCGAGGAGCTGCAATCTGAGTTCCTGAAACTAAAGTTTGGCATGTTCATCCATTTCAATATGGAAACTTACAAGAACGTCCAATGGGTGGCTGGTTATGTTAGTCCTGCCGATTTCAATCCGGGCAGTAGGATTGACACAGATGCATGGGTAGATGCCGCGGTGTCCGCAGGCATGAAGTACGGCGTGCTGACAGTCAAGCATGTTTCCGGTTATTGTCTCTGGGACAGCAAATACACGACGTATGATGTCATGCATCCAGATTGTCCGTATAAACAAGATCTTGTCGCGCAGTTTGTCAAATCTTTCGCTAGTCGGGGATTGAAGGTCGGATTGTACTACTGCTGGCGCAATCCGGGATTTGGCAATCCAGAAAAATACAAAGTCCTGCCGCCGGAATGCGATCCGGCGACTCATCCCATGGAAGAGCAGATAGAATTCCAAAAGAAGCAAATTGAAGAGCTTGTCGAAAAGTATCCGGATGTATTTTACATATGGAACGATGGTCTCGACCCTGAGATCATGAATCAGGACGAAGCGTCAACTTTTATAAGGGGATTGCGTCCGGGGATCATTGCCAGCGCGAATTGGTGGGATTGGGAGAAGAAGGGGCAGACCTATCTGGACCTTGCCGTAACTGAAACCAGACACTTTCCAGATGGCAACAAGAGCCCGGGCGAAACATGCTGGTGCCTGGAACAGAGCTGGTTCTGGAACGACACGTTTCACCCCAAAACAGCGCGAGATATCGTATTGCAAATGACCGCGGCAAATGCTAGGAACGCGAATTTTCTGCTCAATGTAGCACCTGATAAACAGGGACATTTCACGGAGTCGAGCGTCGAGGTTCTGGCAGAAATAGGAAAACTTTTGGGGGTGGATACTCGTGACCGCGTAAAAGAGGCGAATTGAGCCAATAAGCCACTTCAGGATAACTCGCATTCGCTCGTATTCAGAGTGGCACAGTTATGCCAAAAATAATGAAGAAATTCCATATCTTTTAAGGCTGAGCTGCAGATCTTCCTGGAAACGAATGGATAGATCAGTCATCATCGACCTCCTTAGATGAATGATTAAATTTTGCAGCCAAGTCTATGATGACTTGATGCAATCCTCAGTATAAATCTGCCCTGTGCCGAAGGGCTAGGACTTTGTTATCCTGGGGAAGGGCGACTTTTCTTTGCCGCAGTCCAATTGCAGCTGTCTGACATGACGCTCAAGAAGCCTGTGATTGGGATCTTTTTTTGCGCAACTGCCTTTCAGCAACTGCGGCATACAGTACCGGCACCACGAACATTGTGATGATGGCGATGAGCATACCGCCACAAACAGGGATAGCCATGGGGATCATGATATCAGAGCCGCGGCCTGTTGATGTCAAAACGGGCAATAAGGAGAGAATTGTCGTCGCGGTCGTCATGATCATCGGTCGAATTCTTTTTCGACCGGCTTCCACTGTCGCCTTGCGGATGTCATCGATGGAGGCCGGCCGAAGCCGGGCAAAGCTCTGATCCAGATAGGTGGCTATGAGCACGCCGTCATCTGTGGCGATGCCGAAAAGGGCAAGAAAGCCAATCCAGACGGCGACGCTGAGGTTGATGGCGTGCATTTGAAAGAGATCGCGCGTGGACGTCCCGAAAAACGATGCGCTTAAAAACCATTCCTGCCCATAGAGCCACAGCAGGATGAAGCCGCCGGCCCAAGCCACCGCGATGCCGGTGAAGATCAGCAAGGTTGTGGTGACGTTCTTAAAGTTGAAATAGATCAGCATAAAGATGATGAACAGTGAGATCGGCAGCACAATGGTCAAGCGCTTCTGAGCGCGTATCTGGTTTTCAAAGCTGCCGGCGAAATGAAAGCTCACGCCGGCCGGAATTTCCAGCGCTCCGGTTCTGATTTTACCGTCCAGGTATTCTTGTGCCTGCCGGACGACAGTGGCTTCGTCATAGCCTGGACGCTTGTCAAACAGGACGTAGGCGGTGAGAAATGTATCTTCGCTGCGGATCATTTGCGGACCACGAACATATTCGATCGAGCTCAACTGTTTGAGCGGAATCTGGGCGCCTGAAGGTGATGCCACGAGTATGTTTTCAATTTCCTCGATAGAATTACGCAGCTCGCGCATATAGCGCACCCTGATGGGATACCGCTCACGGCCTTCAACAGTCTGTGAGAGCGGATGGCCGCCAATCGCCACTTCGATGACGTTTTGAACGGTTGCCAATCGTATTCCATATCGCGCAATCTTTTCGCGGTCGATATGGATTTCCAGGTAGGGCATGCCGATAATCCTGTCCGCCTGCACGGTTGCGGCATGGATACTCGGAACCTCTTTGAGAAGTCGTTCGATATCGAGTGCTGCTTTATCGATGGTTTCCAGGTCCGGTCCTTTTATTTTAATGCCCATCGGTGCACGCATGCCGCTCTGCAGCATCAAAATCCGCGTTTCGATGGGCTGCAGTTTCGGCGCCGATGTCGTGCCGGGAATCTTTGTCACCCGGATGATCTCGTCCCAGATATCATCCGGGTTGTTGATGCCGGACCATGTCGCTCGACCGGGATTCAACTTGGGATCGAGCGGCGGTCGCCAATTGCGGAAAGGTTTTCCTCTCCGATCCGGCATCAGCCTGCCATCGCCATCTCGCAGATGTACGCCCTTGACGATGTAGGGAATGCCGTCCGGCGCCAGCATCATCGCTCCCGATGCATCCAGCGCTGGCCCTGTGCTGTCCGGATGAAACGCAAATTTTGCCACTCGGCCGTGATCATTGGTGATGAAGGGATCCACATAGTTTATCACCGTTTCAAACATGGAAATAGGCGCAGGATCAAGAGCCGTTTCCGCCCGGCCAAGTTTGCCCACCACAGACTCGATCTCCGGCAGCGATCGAATCGCCATGTTCTGCTTGCTGAGCACATCGGTCGCCTCGCCGATTGCGGCGTGCGGCATGGTTGTCGGCATAAAGAGGAAGGAGCCTTCATCCAGCGATGGCATAAATTCTTTGCCGATCCCGGGAAAGGAATGCGCGATCAGGGATATCGGTCTAAATGCGCGCAATGGTCTTGGCAACCAGCCGAAGAATGTCTCAAAGCCAAGCCAGATCATCATGCCCAAAATGACGATGGTGATCGGTGCTGCCAGAAATAGCTTTTTATGAGCCAGCGCCCATGTCAGCACCTTCGGATAGACAATGATGACCGAGCGGAAAAATCCGTAAACAATAAAGATGACCAGTCCGACAAAAAGGATGTTCAGCAGGGCGCTGCGTCCGGCGCCGAGCGGCAGCCAGTTGAGAGCGAGGATGATCATGACGCCCAACACGACAATCAGATGAGATAAGGTGTCGAGGGACAGCCGTCCTCGCCGCGGGCCGCCGTGCAGAAAAGCGGCAGCTTTGTCCAATTTATTCTTGTCCATCGTTTTCACTATGCCGAGAGATGCCAGGACAAGGATAATAAATCCGGTTACAATGTTCATTTTTACCATCACGGCTATGCCGGCGATGACCAGGCCAAAGTGAAATATGCGTCTCATCTCCAGCCGTTTTATGGTCCCTGCAAAAAGCACGTGCGCCAACGGCGGAATAATGGTCAAGGCGATGATCGACGATGCAATGAGTGCAAATGTTTTTGTGAATGCCAGCGGTTTGAAGAGTTTGCCTTCCGCTTCCTGCAGGGCGAAAACCGGCAAAAAGCTGATGATCGTCGTGCTGACGGCGGTGAGAACGGCTCCTCCGACTTCACTGACGGCGCGATAAATGATTTCGAGCGGTTTTTCGTCCGGTGCCGCGGCAGTATGTTTGACAATATTTTCAGTGACGACGATGCCCATATCGACCATCGTGCCAATGGCGATGGCAATGCCGGAGAGAGCAACGATATTGGCGTCAATGTTGAAAATCTTCATGCCGATGAAGCTCATCAGCACCGCGAGCGGCAGGAGCCCGGAAATCAGCAGCGAACTTTTCAAATGCATGACGAGCAGAATGACCACGATGACGACGATGAGTATCTGCTGCGCGATAGCCGATTCCAGTGTACCCAGCGTTTCGTTGATTAGCTTGGTGCGATCATAGAACGGCACGATCGTCACCTGACTGACTGTGCCATCAGCCAGTATCTTTTTTGGCAAACCGGGTTGGATCTCGCTGATCTTTTGTTTGATATTTTTTATTGCAGTCAGCGGATTTTCACCATAACGCACGACCGCCACACCGCCGACGGCTTCGGCGCCTTCTTTATCCAGAACGCCGCTGCGCAGTGCCGGGCCAAGGCTGACGTTCGCGACGTTTTTTACAAATATCGGAGAGTTATCGATGCTCGTGATGACGGCGTTTTCGATATCATTTATCGATTTGACGAAACCGACGCCTCGAATGATATATTGAACGTTGTTTAAATCGATCGTGCGGGCGCCAACGTCGATGTTTGACATTTGAACGGCGCTGATGACCTGTTCCAATGTAACACCATAGAATCGCAAGGCATCTGGATGAATATCGATTTGATATTCCTGCACAAAACCGCCAATGGAGGCTACCTCTGCAATACCTTCCGTAGCGGCCAGCGCAAATCGCACGGTAAAATCCTGTATGGAACGCAGTTGGTGCAGATCCCAACCGCCCGCAGGATTATCATCAGAGTCCCGGCCTTCCAATGTGTACCAGAATACTTGTCCCAGGGCTGTAGCATCCGGGCCAAGATTCGGTCTGACACCATCGGGCAGTGTGCCGGAAGGCAGGCTGCTCAGTTTTTCAAGAATTCGCGAGCGCGACCAGTAACGATCGATGTCCTCTTTGAAAATAACATAGACTGTCGAAAAGCCCAGCATAGAAAAACTACGAATCGTCTTCACGCCGGGCATGCCGAGCAGAGAGACTGTGAGTGGATAAGATATTTGATCTTCAACATCCTGAGGTGATCGTCCGGGCCAATCAGTGAACACTATCTGCTGATTTTCGCCAATGTCGGGAATGGCGTCGACCGGCACAGGATCGCGCAGTTCGCCGAGGAATGTCCAGTCGAACGGCGCTACCATGTAACCCCAGCCAACGACTGCGAACAGCAGCAGGAAAACAACAAGCTTGTTTTCAAGGCTATAACGAATGAATCTGTCAATAAGAGACGGATATTCTTTTCGATCCCTCATTCGTCGTCTCCTTTTTTGTTTGCAAATATTTTTACAGGCGAGCCGCAGCTGAACATTTCTGCGCCGAAATAAGGATTTTCCACTTTGTCCTTTTGGCTTAACCAATCGGCACCTTTATTATTGAATGCCATTGGGCAATGGTACTGTCTAATAGGGGATATGTCCGGTGCGCCGAACGCCGTGAGTGTCTCAATTAAAGCTTCAGAGAGCTTGAAAAATTTCGCCCGAACAATGGCAATATCATTCGTCGAGGCTATCAGCTCCGTCGTATTTTGAATTGATGCGCCCAGGCGTTGCCAATGAGCATAGTGTGCGCTCAGCGAGACGGCATCAACTTTCTGCAAACTGGTCAGCAGTCTCGCGGCGGGCTGCGTCACCGCATTCACATTATCATGCGCGAGGGCATCCTGGATATCAAAATAGGCCAGAAAAACGTCGGCCAGGCTATTGACAAAATCGGTTGATCTGTGATCATGCGGCAAAGACGCCGGCTTGCCACCATCCAGGTTCATCATGCTTTTTTTTGCCAGGATCTGCATTTCACTGTCGATTTTAAACGCGCCGTTGGTCACCACTTGTTCGCCTGCACGCAAGCCTGATGCGACGATATAAAAATCATCGACGCGCTCGCCGAGCACAATTTCGCGGCCTTCAAAAGTGCCTTTCTGCTCGGGGAGAGCAACGTAGACAATAGCCCTTTTGCCTGTCAGCAGCGGAGCGGTGGCTGGTATGACGAGCCCCCTTTTCGCGGCGCCGGCAGCGATATGTGCTGATACCAGCAGTCCTGGTACAAGTCTGTTGTCGCTATTAGCTGCCACGGCGCGCACTTTGACCGTGCGGCTGTCTGCATCCAGCACAGGATCGATGAAATTGATCGTACCGTTGTACACAATGCCCGGATAAGCTTCCGTGGTAAATGTTATTTTCTGCCCCAGTTTGAGCCAGGCAATATCCTTTTCATAAGCGTTCAGGTCTATCCACACGGTCGAAAGATCGGCAATATCATATAATGGCGTTCCGGTGTCGACATAAGCTCCCCGGGTGGCGTGGCGCTCCATGACAATGCCATCGCTCGAAGCATCAACGGTCATTGTCTCCGAGGCATAGCCGCGTTTTTCTATCTCCTCGAGTTGCCTGTCTGTGAGTCCCCACAAGCGGAGTTTTTTGCGGACGCTTTCCGAATCAAGCAGCGCTGAATTCGGATTGCTCAATGTATTCAAATACTCCTGTTGTGCAACGTATAGATCGGGGCTGTAAATGTCGAGGAGTGGCTCACCCGTTTTAACGGCAGCGCCCGTGTAATCGACGTACAGACTTTCAATGCGACCGGGCACGTGTGCGGTGATTGACTTGAGCAAAGTTTCGTCGACCTCTATTTTGCCGTACAATGCGATACTTTTTGAAACAGCCTTGTACTCGACAAAAGCCGTTTGGACGTTCGCCAATTTCAAGGCCGTGTCCGAGAGGTACAGTTGCTGCATTCCGAGCTCTTCGGTGTGCTCTTTAGCTATGGGAATCAAGTCCATGCCGCAGATGGGACATTTGCCCGCTTGCGGTTGTCGTATTTGCGGGTGCATCGCGCATGTCCACGTTGTCGTCTCATTCTGTGCGTCTGTTTGCTGGTTATGGTATGGCGCGGTCGGCTTGCTCAGGTAGCCGATGATAAAAGCTGTCAGGGCGGCGGCAATAATTGTCCAGTAACCCACTTTGAATTTTGCTAATCCCTTCATTTCAATTCCCCTTTTGTTGATGTTCCGATCAGATTTTCAAGCTTTGCCCATGTACGGACATATCGGTTCGACAGTTCTATGTGAGCGAGTTGGTATTGCAGGTGTTCTCTCGCATACTGCACGAGCGATAAAAAGTCCAGGCGATCACTCTGATATCCGACTATAGACAACGCGACAGTCTGTTCCGAGGCGGGTATAATTTCAGTGCTGTAGAGATCGATTTGATCGGAGAAAGCAGAGAGCTCGTTTCTTAGGGCGATTAGTTGTACTCGAAATTTATCCAAAAGCGTTTGGTAGTCCATGACTGCCTGCCTTGCCAGGATTCGTGATTTTTCCAGCGCCGCTCGCGTGTCCTGACGTGACCAGGGCATGAATGGCAGCGTCATGCTGACCCGTCCCATAAGGGCATCATTCATATCGTTCATCACCATATATCCGCCCATGATATGGAAGGCTGGACGTTTGCCGGCGCGCATCAGCTCCAGGTCATTCTCGCTGGCGGCGATCCGGATTCTCGCGGCCCGTAAAAAAGGATTCGAACGCTCCAGCAGAGAATCTGAATTTGTTACGGTTGACAAAATGGGCATGATGATCGTCGAGTCCGTCGATATATATCCATCTAATCGTCGCCTCAGGAGGCGGTTCATTTCGGCTGCCAATGAGGATCGCTGTTCCAGTAACGACAATCGGTCCGTTTCAAGACGTGCTTTTTCGATCCTGATGTGATACAGAGCTTGCTGCTCGGTTTTGCCGACGACATATTTACTCTCCGCACTTTTTTCGAATTCACTCATGAGCTGCAAATGTCTGTCATTTGTCGCCAGCGTTTGGTCGAGATAATAGATCTGGTAATAGACATCCTTGACCGCCCAGATGATTTCGTTTTCAACAGCATTTAACATCTCGATTTGAATGTCCGCAGCAAACTCGCCGTTCTTTCGCATCCGTCTCAGGACGCCCGGGGCGGGAAACATCTGTTCCAGCATGAACATCAGCTCGCGTGTGGTGGTGATGTCAGAGATGTCGAGCGGCAAACCGCGGCCCTCGATCATAAATGTCGGATCAGGCAGAGCGCTGGAGATGTGAGCCTCTTGTTGCGTCGCATCTCTCGCCAGTCGGGCTGAGAGGATTTCTGTGTTCGACTCCAGGGCAGTCTTGATGTAATCCTTTAGCAAATAATCGCCGCCGTGTGCGGGCTGGTATGGCCATAGTAGGCAAAAGTACAACAGGAAAGAGTGTGTAGGGATCTTCATCTGCTCACCTCTCTTAAGTGACAAAATTTGACGATAACTTGCAGAAAATGACCTGTTCATGATATCAACGGCTTTTAATTCTCATACGTTGAGTCATGCCAGGCTTGCAAGACCGTGTGCTTTGAAAAATGCGGAGTGGAGCTTCCGCCTCCGGATCAAATGAGGAGAGGCAGGTTTAACTGTTTGGTGGGATGAACAGGCAAGATGGGTAATTTGCAGATGCCATGAGCATGCACGTCGTGCGCCGATGACTGACCTTGGGGACATGTGGTATCATAATCGAGATCAACCGGCTTGGAGAGAGTCGTCGCGTCGATGAGGTGAAAAGCCGCCTGGTCTTGACAGCACTGACCTTGCATCTTTAGCAAACGAGCGGACCGAGCGGGCAGAGAATCGTCAGGCGCCCCGCTGCAGCATGAATCTTGTTGCGATGATAAAGTAATGAGGCCTTTCTCATATTCCGCGGCAGGCCTGCAGCTGCATTCCTCTCGCTTTTCTCCCGTTTGGCGTTGTATCTTGCACACATGCTGTACTGTCGTTACGCCCATACTAACCATGATATAGATCAGTGTAAAGATTGTGATCAATAATCTCTTCATCGCTTCTCCGATATGGAAAACTTTAACAAAGATCTGTGCACCACAATTCCAGCGCTTTTTCCCAAACAAGCCTAACATTACTGTTCTGAAAAAAATATGAATTCTTTGAGGATTTTTGCCCATTGCTGCGCTCTATTTATGCAGCAAAAGTCAATCGGATTTCTATTCCGAAGACGCTTGCTTCATTTAAGATGACGCAGGGAGGAATGACGAGGAAATAGAACCGGAGGTAATTTATGAAAAAGAAACTCGGTAGCATCATGCTGCGGGCAGTGGCGCTTATCCCATTGCTCAGCTCAGCTGCGATGTCAACGCCGTGCCCCTATCTGTCGGTGACGAGCAATGGATGGACGGGTCAACTGAAACGTTGCTACACCTTCACCTGGGGAGTCAGTTCCGGCATCATCGCCACCGTGGTTTATCACAAGTGCGAGTATGTCGGAATTAGCGGTCATAGCGGCACGATAACAGTCGAAAGGGATATTGTTGATTACTGCTAACCGGTCTGCTAATACAATATTACTCTAAACGATTTCCGCGCTTATTCTTCCCTGTGAGATTATGGAGACAATATGCGGATAATTCAAATTGTCGGAATAACTTTATGCGTCGCCCTTTTGCCCGCCTGTGTGGGGCTCTTTGATGTGGACCCGCACAGCCCTGCAAACAGGTATCTTGCCGGTGATATGATACTGGTTGAACGCGAAAATCTTTTGGCCGCGCAGAGCAGCCTGTCGCTATTCTGCGACGAGAACTGGTGCGATTTTACCTCTGTTCGCGATATCGCCGTCTCCGAATCACAGACAATTTTTATCCTCAATGATTACGGCGAGATTCTCATCATGAATGAGGCTGGGACGCCGCAGCGCTTTTTTGAGTCCTATGGGCAAGGTCCGGGCGAGATGATCTCTCCCACTGTCATTAAAGTCCGAGATCAAACACTTTATGTGCTAGACAGCGGCAGCAACAAATTCGTGCTTTTTGATCTCGACGGAACATGGATGAAGGATATAGTCATCCACGATATTCTGGTCACGGCGTTTGCGGTGGACGACGAGGGGCTCATTTATATCCCTCGACTGGTGCCGCGGTTTCTCGGCAACGGCGAGATGGCGCTCTTGCATGTTTACAATGAAGAGGGCGATTTATTGAAGGCATTGGCGCAAAACAGCGTTGTTCAGAATGACCTGCTCAATATACCGACCACACCGCTCATCTGCCTCGCTAAAGATGCCGACATAGTGCTCGGCCTCAACATTCAGGGTGTTTTTTATCTCTTCACCAGGGAAGGGGAATTCAGACAGAGATTTCATATTCGGAGGGGAGCTGAATGGAGAGAGAGCGTGCGTTTTCAGCGGGCGCTGGACAAACAGTTCGGCCATGGGAATAGCTGGCGTAACCGGGTCGAGAACATGTCCGTTGATTCCCGTGGGACCATTTACGCAACTTTTGGCGGCGAGTTTAAAAAACAGCGAACGCTGGCATTGATCTATGACGATCGCGGCCAGTTCATTGGCCGTCTGTTTGGCAATGCCGGTCTGCCATTTGCGCCCACCTGTTTTCAGCTGGCAACTGATTCGACGGCGTGGATTTACAGCCGAGAACAAGAGTTTTTAGGAATGTGCAAAATGAGGCGGAGGAAGGATGATTAATCCCGTATCACTCTTCACTTTGGTGAAAACGCCTTTTTTCATCCATCCGGATGAAAAAGCAGGGCGTCAACGGATTCGCAGTAGATGCAGTGCTTCTGCGCCGCTGCTGGTCATTCTGCTGCTGGCCAATTGCCTGCGGGCAAATGATCAGCTGCGGCCATCGCCATTCATCATTCTGCAGGACAATGAAAAATGCATGCTTCCTCAACCGGGCAAAGTGACATTGTTTTTTCTGCCATTATCGCCGCCGGCGGCAAAAAGTGAATGGCACTATCTGTCGGCGCTCTCGAACTGTCTGCCGCAACATCAGCTCTCTGTCTATCATGTTGTCTTTGATTCCACAGCGGACGCCGGAGATTTGACCATGATCCTGCCGCAATCAGATGTATTCGATTCTACTTTCGCTCGGGCAACCGAGTATGCGACAGATATCGTCCTACTCGTCGATAAAAGTGCTGAGCCCCAATGTACCAAGATTAGTGCAAAAACGGACAATTTTAGGATGAAAATAGTGCTAAGCTATTGTTTATTAGTACGGCGACTCA
>JAFGJB010000278.1 GCA_016929295.1 Candidatus Zhuqueibacterota bacterium
ATGGCGAGCCAGATGCCGAGACTGCCCATACCGAGTCCGTGCGCAAAGAGAAGCGCCAGAGGAATTCTTAACCAGGTCAAGGGCACGGAGATGAGCATTGGCGGCAAGGAATTCCCCGCACCGCTGAAAGCGCCTTCGAGGACAATTTCAAAACCGAGAAATATCTCAAAAATGGCAATGATCCTGAGATAACTGGCGCCCTCTTTGATCGCCTCCGGATCATCGATAAAAAAACGGACAATGCTGTCGCCAAAGAAGAAAAAGACCAGGCTGACGAAAAAGAGAAAGATGGAGATATAGAGCACACTCAACCATACCGCTCTCTCCGCTCTCTCCGGCTTGCCGGCGCCCAGATTCTGTCCGACCAGGATCGAAGCGGCGAATGAAAAGCCAACCGTCACATAATAGGACAGCCCCTCGATGCGATGGCCCAAGCCCAAAGCCGCGAGCGGTCCATAGCCGAATGCAGTGATAAAGCGAGACAGGATCATATAGCTCAGGCTGAACAGAAAACCGCTGGTCGCGATGGGGGCGCCGATCTTGCACAGACGCCACATGATGCCCGGATTCACGATTCGAGAATGTTCATCGCGAAAAGCAATGCCGATGTCGCGACGGCGCAACACGATAAGGCTCCAGATCACAATGATCGCGTGCGCCAGAATCGTCGCCAACGCCGCACCCGCCGCCTCCAGGCGCGGAAATGGCCCGATGCCGAAAATGAACAGCGGATCGAGCAGCATGTTCAGCGTCAAACCGACCGAGATGATCTTGAGAGGCGTTTTTGTGTCGCCCGCCCCACGGAATGCCGCATCCAGCGCAAAGGCCAGAAAGATGGCGATGAGGCCGTAGAGGGTGACGGTCATATAGTCGAGAGCAGCGCGCAGGACGGCATCCTCTAGTCCCATCATGCGAAAAATCGCTTTCTGCAGTGCCAGTCCCAGACCGCTGGTGAGCAGCGCCATGGCGCTCGCCAGCAGAATGGCTTGTCCGATGATGAGGCCGGCGAGCCGTCTCTCCTTGGCGCCGACGAAACGCGCCACCATGGCGTTGACGCCGGTTTCGACTAGCACGGCAATGGATTGCAGCGCCCACAGCACAAACGAAGCAGCGCTGACGCCCGCCAGCTGCGCCGCGCCCAGTTTGCCCACCCACCAGGCATCGACAAGCCCGAACATCATGATGAAGAGCATTGAACCAATGGCCGGGCCGGCTAACTTGAATATCGCCCGGCTCAACGGAATACGCGTCAGCTCTGGTTCTTCTGACACGTTGGGCAATAAATTTGCAGCCTCGGGAGAAGAGTGCCAGTCCAGTGGCGGATCGACGGGTTGCAGGGATGTGTCACTCATAATTGACCAAAAAATCGGATTCCTTTTTGCGAGACGGAATGTACAAAAATAACCGATGCAAACCAGCAAAAATGAGAGGAAAAAATGACCATTCACTATTCTCGCATCCTTGATCTTTCTCACCCCATTCAAATGCACATGCCCTGCTGGCCGGGCGATCCACCCACTGAGATTAAAAAATGGGCGACGCCGGCAAAAGATGGATACAATATGAATCAGCTGACCATTGCCGAGCACGCCGGCACACATGCCGGTGCGCCCCGTCACTTTGCCGAATCCGGCATCTCCGCCGATAAAATTCCGGCTGACAATCTTGTGGCGCCGGCCATCATGATCAACGTGCAGAAAGAGGCGGCGATGAACAGAGACTTTTTGCTCTCTCCGCAGGACATCCTTGCCGTGGAAAAAGAGGCCGGCGTTATCAAAGATAGCTCGATTGTTCTCGTCAAGACCGGCTGGAGTGACTTTTGGCCGAATGAGTCGAAATATTTTGCTGTGGATCGAGATGGCATGCATTTTCCCGGGATATCGCCGTCCGCCGCGCGGTTTCTGGTGACAGAACGCCACATCATTGCTTTGGGAATTGATACGGCGGGCATTGACGGCGGTCAGTCCAGGGAGTATACGGCAAATAAAATCCTGGCGGCAAACAATGTCTATCATCTCGAAAACCTCAATCTCTCGCCCCTGCTGGCATCACATCTCTATGTTTTCGTCGGCATTTTGGCCATAGCCGACGGCAGCGGATCACCGTGCCGGGTTTTAGGACTTTATTAAAAGTTGGAACGAATATTGTCTCTTTGTTGCTTATGAGGAATATGAAAAACACCACAACTTATTGATTATATGGATATAAGGCTAAACAGCAGAGCAGTAATTTTATCAGCGCATCCTGTGGAGAACGTCATATCATGAGACAACTTGCCAATAATGATACGATTCTTGATTTTATCATCTCGTTGCTGATCATCTACCTCTTATTCCCACCGCTTCTTTACGATGCCAGGGCAGCCACAGCGGCATTGGATGACGGTGTGATCGCTCATTTTCCGGCACGAGTCGGACGCTACGGCCAGCAGGTCACGGTGCGGGCGCACATTGCCGACGACATCGAGATCGAAAAAGTGACGCTGGTGGTAGAAAATGGCAATAAACCTTTGCGCGGAAAAATGCCGCGATTAAGTCAGGCCGGCGAGGTTCCGGTCAGTGGTCAAGCGATCAGAGACGCGAGCGTGCGAACCGGACCGGCAGCCAACAAAAATATAAAAGGACGATTGACTCCTGGAGAATATATGCAAATTGCCGGCGAAAAAAATGATTATTACCGGGGAGTATCCGCTTCCGGCATAAAAGGATTTGTATTGAAACAGGATATTGAAATTATCAACACCGGCAGTGCTTATGCAGTGACTTTGCCATCTTCCATCACCAGCCGGTCGATTCTCACCTATCACATTGAAGCGCAAGATAGCAAGGGCAACATCATCAGAACCGATAAGGTATCGATGCGTTTGTTGACCGAGGAAGAGATCGATATGTTCATGGCCGGCTATGGCGGACCAGCCACGGTTCCTGCGCCGCTTTATAAAAAACCATTGTTCTGGGTGGGTATGGCCGCAATTGCGGGCGGCGCCTATATTTACTCATCTGATAGAGATGGAGAAAATGAGAATCTGACCACGGCCGAGGTCATGGTTGAATGGGAATAAAGCAGTCCTGCTGGACTCGTTTCAGGAGAAAAATATGTTGAAAAAGAAATGCTCACTGCTTCTGCTTGTCGGGCTCTTGACATTGATCGTCGGCTGTTCGCAGGATTCTCCCCTCACCCCCGAGGTGGTGACAAAGGCCGGCGTTGCAACGTCAATCAAGTTGGCGCAAAGAGGATATGCTGCTTCTTCATTGGACAGCCTCATATTGATCGTGACCGGAGAAGGTGTCGACAGGATCAAAAAGTCTCTCGTCATCGATGGCGCAAAAGCGCAGACGCTCCTGCAAGTGCCCATCGACGTGCCATTGAAAATGGAAGTGACGGGCTATCAGGACACGACCCCTGTGCTCTACGGCAGCAAAGACTTTACCGCCGAAAAAGACGCCACCGCGCAGGTTCAGATCAAGCTGGATTTCCTGGTCCCGACGCTCATCCTTTCTCCTCCGGACACGGTGCTGCAGACGGGCAATCGAATCCACGTCCATCTGGCAGCGCGAAATGTCGTCGACATGTCGACATTTGGCGCAGAGGTGCACTTTGATCCGACAAAACTGCAAGTCGTGGAACTCGAGAGAGAAGACGCCTTTCTCAGGAGCAATCGCGGTTCGATCATGCAACTAGAATTCACCAAAGACAACAGTGCGGGAACGGTCAAGGCGGTCCTGGGCATTTTCCCCGCCTCCTCCGCTGTATCGGGCAGCGGCAATATCGGCGTCATTGTTTTTGAGGCCATTGCCCCGGACACTACCGATATTTCCATCCGCATCGATAATCAGGCGCATTCCGACCTCGGGCTATTTGACAAAAACGCCAATTTGATGTACTCGGTCGGTTTAGGCAGTCGTCTGTTCATCCAGGAAAATGCTGAACAATAAAATTGGGCACCTCGCTCTTTCGAGTATGGAGATCGACATGATATATAAAAAATCAATTCCCCTCCTCATGGCATTTTTCTCGCTATCCGCATGTCGCCTGTTGCATGCCCAGCAAACCGTGACTGCGCCGTACGGTCCGCCGGCGGAGGCAAACGTGTGGCAGCAGTTCACCATTCCACTTACAGCCGAGACTTTTAGTACGGACGAAGCGACCTTTTCGGCTATTTTGTCGAATGTGACTCTGTTCCGCATTCGCACCGAAATGCGCGATGGCAATGATGTCGGCAGCATCGATCAGGTTCGAGTTGGCGACAGCCATACGAGTGATTTCAGTTCAGGCCTCGAGGATTGGAATGCGGCCGGCGACGGCACCATGGAATGGATCGCCAGCGGCGGTATGAACGGCGGCTATTTGCAAATAAGCGATTGGGCGAGCGGGGATTACCACTATGCCGTGGCGCCTCTGAGCTGGTCCGGCGATTGGTCGAGCCTGAATGGGCAAAACATCACATTCTATTTCAAAACCGATTATCCATCCTATGCAGCGCAGATCGAAATCTCCAGCGCAGCAGAGAAACGCCTCGTCCTGGCAGCGGACGATCTCTCTGTTCCCGCCGGCGGAACGACAAGGATGAGCGTGACCTTGAGCGAAGAGACCGCAGCCCCTCTCGTCATCAGTCTGAACTCATCCGCAGGCTGTTTTGTCCTTGACAGTGAGATCAGCATCCCCGCCGGACAAACGGTGGCCACATTTTATGTGACTGTGCCCGCTGACGCCGAAGACGGCTGTAGCTCGGTCATCACCGCAAGTGCCGCCGGCTATGGTAATTCGCGCGTCACCCTGAGAGTGGGATTCTCCTCGGCGAGCCAGGCAACAGTTGAAGGACGCGTGACCGACGCGACCACGGGCGTTGCGATCGCAAATGCCACCATTTCCATAGCCGGCAAAAGCACGACAACGGACAGCGATGGCCGTTATGTCCTCGAAGGCATCCCGACAAATGTGCTGAGCGCCAATTTTTCCGGCGAACCCCGCAGCGGCGTCGCGCCGTTGACAGTGACCTTTACCGATTTATCCAGTACAACCTGGCAAATCCTCACGGCATCAGCTGATGGCTATTTCGAATATGAATCAACCATCACGCTCGCTCCGGGTGAAACATCAACAGTCAATATATCTTTATCGCCCATCATCACCGACAGCGAGCTTCGAATCGTGCTCAACTGGGGAGATACGCCGCGAGATCTGGACGTCCATTTGCTTGTTCCCAGCGTCGACGGCAGCGTTCCTTATCAGGTTTACTATAGCAGCAAAGGGCGTACGGATTCGTATCCGTATGCCATGTTGGACATTGACAAAAGAAACGGCTTTGGTCCGGAGACGATTACCATCAAACAATTTGTCGCCGGGCGCTATGTTTGCTTTGTGCATAACTATTCGCGCGAGCAGCCGATCACCGTATCGAATGCGGTTGTGCAAATTTACGGCCGCACCGGTTTGTTGCATACGGTGAATGCACCTCTCAGCGGCGATGGCGCTTATTGGTACATCTGCGACCTCGAGGGCGCCACCGGGCAGGTCACCATCAAGAACACAATAGGCGGTGAACAGCCGCGCCTGGGTGCACACGGTTTGATGAAGACAATCGCCAAGAACGATCTGAACATTGCAGTGGATATTTTATCGTGGCAATGGGATTTTGACGATGACGGCATTGTCGATGCAAGCGTGCAGAATCCCACTTACACCTATACCGAGGCCGGCATCTACACGGTTTCCCTCACCATTTCCGATGGCGTGAATCAATATACCGAACGCAAAACCAACTATATCACCGTCACCGCAGATGAAACAGAACTCACGGGCTACAACGTGAATGTGACCGGTGTCGATATTGCCAATTTTCCGCTGGTGAAATGCTTCACCTCTGTCACCGATGCTGTTGAGAGAATCCCGTTAGAGACTCTCGTTCTGAGCAATTTTGACGTGACAGAGGATAATCTGGGCGTTGTCTCTCTCAGTGTCAGCCCGCTTGACATTTCCGCTGCAGCAAAGGCTGATATTGTCTTTGTTTTTGATGTGACAGGCAGCATGGACGACGAAATCAGCGCGCTCAAAGAACGCTCCCTCGCCTTTGCCGATGCATTGGCATCTCGCGGCATCGATTATCGGCTGGGACTCGTGACCTTCTCCGACGATGTAGAAGTGATAAACGATTTCACCGCAGACGCGAATGCCTTCAAAACATGGATCAGCGGCATGGTAGCATCCGGAGGCGGTGACAGCAATGAAAATGCGCTGGAAGCCATCGAAGCGGCGACTCGGCTGAGTTACCGCAGTAACACTCTGCGCATTGCCATTCTCATCACGGACGCGGACTATCACGAAGCCGGTGAAGGCGGCGATGGAAGCACCGACCAGACGACGGACAGCATCATCGAATTGTTGAACGCCAGTCAGATCACCATGAACGTCGTCGGTCCGAACATGAGCCAACATAAAAAAATTGCCCATGACACCGGCGGTCAGTATTACCTGATTTTTGGCGATTTCAGAGATATCATCGATCGCATCAGCGACCAGGTGACCAAACAATATGTCATCACCTATGTATCGCCCAATCCGATGCCCGATGACAACTGGCGCGATATCAAGATCATCGTGACCAAAGATGAAAAAGGCGGCATCGGTCACGGCGCCTATTTCATAGGATTATCCCGACTCGTCATGAATCCGCCAACCCTGTTGGGCCGCCTCAATGACACTTTTGTCCTGGATATTCGCGCCGAATCCGTGGTCAATATGGGCATGGCGCATTTCAATATCACCTTTGATAACAC
>JAFGJB010000279.1 GCA_016929295.1 Candidatus Zhuqueibacterota bacterium
GTGAGATACGCATCTTCGACGAAATCGCTGCGGGGAATATAGACGATCGGCGTACGATTGATCAGCACTTCCGAGACGATGCTATAGCCAGGCTTGGAGAGCACGGCGTCACAGGCATGCAGCACATCTTCGAATGGCAGGCTGGCTTCTTCGATGTGCAGACAGTTGGCGATCTGAATATCGCGTGACACCGCCACAAATACAACCGGCATTTTTTCAATCCTGCCCCACTCCACGCCGACGAGATCGGCGGTCCGCAATCCGAGCAGGACATATTTGTGCGCCCCCTTTTGCGACATGCCAAGCCGTTCGCGCACAACCGGCGTCGGCATCTGCGCCCGGCGCCCGACGAGCGGCACATCCTCGATATGCGGAAAGACCGACATGTCTCCATAAAATGGGATACGCCACAATCTCTCGGCTTTTGCGTACGACGACTTGATATTCTCAACGACCCATGCATAGTCGGGGAATTGTTCGAGATAGGGCGTGTAAATCCAGTCCCAGGAAAAATTGCCGATGGCGATCGCCTTTTTACCAAAAGCCTCGGCCGCATCGAATGCAAAGGGTGTGATATCCGAGAGGATGATATCCGGCTGCACGGACTGCAAAAATAGAAACTCTTCCTCGATCAGCGTCTCTTTCTGTCGGATCAAATTGGCATATTCGTCAAAGGTGGCTTTTTTATCTGCACTGAAACTGTTTTTTTGTCTGACGCCAAAATCCAATTCGCGTTCGTGGTAAAAGATTCGCGCATTCGACAAGGACTTGAACAGCCATTGGGGCGCTCTCGTCCGGAAATGAATTTCTGCGTCGGCAGTCATTTTGATCAACGATTTGATGATTTCGATATCGCGCACGGCGTGGCCGTATCCGTGGCCTGAAATATAAAAGACCAGCTTCAAATGTCCTCCTTATACATCACTTCAAGTAGGTCATCTTGCGAAACTCATTAAAAGTTGGCGTTGTAAAACGACAAATATACAAACCGCTCGATACCGTCTGTCCGCCCTCGTCTTTGCCATCCCAAATCACATCGTGCATGCCGCCCGGCTTGTCACCGTTGACCAAGGTACGAACAACACAGCCATTCATATCATAAATTATCAGCTTGACCGCGGATGGCGTCGGAAGTTCATAGCGGATAGTTGTCTGCGGATTGAACGGATTCGGATAGTTCTGTTGAAGTGCAAAAGAAAGCGGGATCAGTACTTCATCCTCCACCGATGAGATCGTTGAAATCAAGGCGGACTTGAAAGAACTGTGACCATCCCGCATGACCTCTTCGAGCCGGTAGTAATAACTCTTTTCAGGACGATCTCTATCGAGAAACTCATAAGAGGCGCCGGCCGCAGGAGTGCCTTTTGCTGCGATCATCTGATCATGAATCCGAACAAATCCTTTTCCTTGCGATTTGCTGCGTTGGACAAAGAAACCGGCCGTTTCAACTTCCGACGCTGTCGTCCACTGTACAGCGACAGCGTTTCCAATCTGATATGCCGCAAAAGAAGCAAGATTAACCGCTATAGGATCTTCCGGTAGTACGACTTTTCCATAGCCGTACACATAATCAAAGCCTGGATCTCCCACATCCTGAACACATTGCGAATAAAGGTAATCCCTGACATCTGATCCGTTAGATTCTGGAAAACGATCAAATACAAGAGCGCAGACGCCGGCGACATAGGGTGAAGAGACCGACGTTCCAGCCCAGTAGCCATACGTAAAGCTGTTACAATGGTCCGGCCCCGTCACATCCGGCTTATCCCGACCGTCAGTGGTGGGGCCCTGGCTGCTATATTCTTGCTGTGGGCCACTGGCATAATTCTCCGAGGCAATAGCGCCCACAGCAACGACATCTTCATAGCATGCCGGATCGGCTAAACTACTGGAAGGGACGCGAATGGCAATCGGATCTGAGGTGAAAACGGTGAAATCGACATTTTCTGTTGCGGAATATTTCCTCACGACGAATGCGTATTTTCCCTCCGCTACTGTATTGGTATAGGTGATTACTTCAACGGGCTGAGTTGGTGTCGTCACTGATTGGCGATTTGTCGAGCTCGCAACTTGCACCCATGAGCTTCCAGTGTAGCGGTACAAATACAAATCATAATCCTGATCTGATGCTGGATAATCGTCCCAGTTCATATAAAGATAGAGGGAATAGCCGGCTGGAAATAGCCATACGTAGCCAGGTTCCGGGCCAAAAAAGTTCAACACAGTACCGGAACCATCCATGTCATGATAATTGCTGCCGGCGTTGGCAAAAACTGCTCTATAATGACTATCAGCGCCATTTCCCGCAGAATTACACCAGACAACACCATTCGCTGTTGCATCAGCGGCCACATCGCAGACAGGTCCAGTGCCATCATAGTACGACGCCAGAAACCAGCCCAGGGAATGGTTAACGACATTCACACCTCTATCGACCAAATCATCTACAGCCAGTTCCATATCGGTGAGATCACCGATGTGGTAAAACGAGTAATCAGCGCCGGGAGCGATATCATAGATCGCTTCTGCGACGGCAGTGCCGTGCACCGTTTCCGATTCGAGACCCAAACCTGTATAGTCGTATCCATAATATGTTGCCGGAATATCGCCATTTGCCTGCGCTTCAGTCAGATTGTCAAAACCGCCATCGATGACCGCGACCTTGACATCTGTCCCATCAAATCCTGAAGCTTGCCACTCATCTGCGTTCATCAGCGCAATACCCTCACCCTGAACATTATCAAGGACAGGGCGGATGAGATTGCAAATTCGATTTATGCCGGAAACATTTTCCGCAATATTTTTCAGCTGTTTCAGGGGAATACGACACCGCATGGAGCGCGCAGCTCGAGCTTCTATTGTGACTCCATAAGCCGCAAGTTGTTGGGCAATGCTTTCTGTTGCATGACCCGATTCAGGCAACAAGGTCACGACGACGCTCTCGTCGACAATTTTCAGTCCTCGCATGCTGGCGAATTGAAGATAATCATCATGTGCCAGTTGGAGGTCGTACAATTCGTTCAAGTCACTTGACAGATGATGACTGTAGTGGCTTTTGTCAGTAGCAATAAAGCTGGAAATAGTCATGTTGTCAATTCTTAGAGTCTGCAAATTTTGAGCGAGGCTCGAGCAGAAAAGCAACGCGGAAAGTATGGTTGCCAATGTGCATGATTGAAATAGTCGCATGACTCCTCCTGTTGTTAAATTGAATTGAACTGTCGTCTCATTCGTCAACATCCAATGGATGATGCGCAAGAGTCCACTATCACCCGCCATTTATATATAGCCGCGAAAGACGAAAGTGGCGACCTGCTTTTAGCAAATTCCCAGCAATAAAAGATATTTCTTGGCAAACAATGGCTATACCAAGCGAAGAAATGCCCCATGGTAATAGGATCGCACTTTGCTACAATTCTGTGCCATTGTGCGTTTAGCAAACTTTTTCGAAGGAGAAAGAATTTAACCGCCGAGTTCACCGAGAAAAAAAGCATGTGGCTTTTCTCGGTGGTCCTCGCTGCACTCGGCGATTTCAATCTTTCGCTTTACGTGATGGATGCGATGCCTTGAACATTTCGGTTGCGGCCGAAAATCGCACCCATAATTCTTGGATATCATTATTCAGCAACGCACAATTATGATGCGGCAGTCAGATGGACAATCGCCCCCGCATGCTGTCTACTCCGTCTTTGCCCTCCTGGCATCCCAGTACATATAAATACAGATCAGCAGAAAAATCCCCAATCCCAGCAACTGCCCGCCATCCGCTTCAGCCCACCGTTCTGTTATGATGGGGCGGATGAAGCCAAGCTCATCGAACTTGAGGAATTTAAGAAAAGCCGACAGGACGCCCATGATCGCGCCGCCGGCGATGAAACCGGAGGCGATGAGGGTGCCGCGCTCGCGACGCCTGGCGGAGAGCTTTTCGTCCGGCGTGCTCTTGGCGACGAAATGAGCGATGATGCCGCCGACTAATATCGGCGTATTGAGTTGCAGCGGGATGTACATGCCGAGGGCAAAAGCTAACGGCGGTATGCCGATCATCTCCAGGATCAAGGCGAACAGACCGCCAACGATGTAAAGCATCCACGGCGCCGGCTGGTTCGACATCAAAGGTTTGATGACCGCGGCCATGGCATTGGCCTGCGGCGCGACCAGCGCGCCCTCACCGACAAA
>JAFGJB010000280.1 GCA_016929295.1 Candidatus Zhuqueibacterota bacterium
AAAAACGATTTCTCCTATCCGACCGCCTGCGCCATCCGTTTCCGCTTCGCCGCCGGCCCGCAGACGCCGGAGCTGGAGCTGTTCTGGTACGATGGCGGCATGAAACCGCGACTGGGAAGAGAGATCGAAGCGTACAATGTCGAGATGCAGCGCGAGGGCATTCTCTATGTCGGCGATGATGGAGCGATTTTCGCCGAATTCAACGGCGGCAACCCGCAATGGCTGGCCAAGGGTGAGAAAAAGCCGCTCTGGGAAGAGACAGAATCGCGAGAGGGCCGCCGACGCAACACGCTGTGGCTCGACGCCATGCTCAGCAGCGAACAATCGGCCGGCAGTTTCCTCAACACCAAGGCCATCACCGACACAGTCAATCTGGGAACTGTAGCCCTGCGCGCCGGCAAGAAAGTCATTTTTGACAGCGAAACAATGCAGATCACGAATGATGCGGATGCGAACAAATATCTCTATCGCGACTGCCGGCCGGGATGGGAGCTGTAAACCGCCTGACGAACCGGGCAGCAAGACAAGCTGATCATGCTTCATCCTCATATCTAACCCGAATGATCAACCGCCGAGAAACGCTGAGAGAGAAAATGGCTGATGGCATCGCGCAGAATTTTCGGCGGTTGTTCGTTTTGACAATTTTTATCAATGTTTTATCCGTAATACAAATCAGCAACATCTTGTTTTTATAGCAAAGTTATAAAGCCAACCGCAGAGGACGCCGAGATTCGCAGAGATATTGCCCGATATGGCTGATTTTCTCATTCGTGTTCATTCGTGAGAATTCGTGTTCTTTTTTTTTGGGTGCGTCCAAAGGCCGCGCTGTGTCCTTGGGGGACTTTGGTTGATGATATTATGACACAATTCGTTATGCAACCCATTTTACTCCCTCTCACCTGCGATCGTGAAAATTGTCTTGCATGCATACAATGAAAGGTGTATATTATATCACCTTATTGTCTGCATGAGGAACGATCGCCATGGGTCAATTTGTCCATTTGCATGTGCATTCAAATTACTCGTTTTGCCGCGGCGCCTCGACCATTCATGAGCTCTGCGCCGCCGCACACCGGATGGGCATGACGCATCTCGCCTTGACCGACCGCAACGGCCTCTATGGACTCGGCTGGTTTATGGAGACGGCGCGTGAATTCGCCCTGCGACCGCTCATCGGCGCCCATCTCTGCCATGAGGGCAATGAATGTCTGCTGCTGGCAAAAAACCTCACTGGCTACCAATATCTCTGCCAGGCCATCACTCGCATTCACACGCGGCGAGAACTCTCTTTAATCGATATTCTAAGAGATCATGATGCGGACACGTTCATTCTGACGCACGACCTGGCGCTTTTAGGGCAATTCATCCGATCGCAAAATGTCGTGAACATTTTTGCCGAGCTGATTCCGCACGCCAATCGCGAACAGCTGCACCATTTTGCCAGGAAACAGGGCATTCCGCTCGTGGCCACGAATGCCGTCTATTTCGTCGACAAAGAGGATTGGCAGCTGCATCGTCTTTTGCGCGCGATCGATCTCAACAGATCGCTGCAGCGCGTGCCGCCGGAGGAGCTCGCCGATCGCGACGCCTGGCTCACTTCTGGCGCGGACATGATCGCGCGCTTTCCTGACTGTCCGGATGCGATCGCCAACGCGCTGAAAATTGCGCACGAGTGCGAATTTGATCTCGATTTCGGCAGCTTTGTCTTTCCTTCTTTCCCGGATGCCAATGGCGAGGATATTTTTCGTTTTCTGCGCAATAAAGTGGTCGCAGGAATTCAGCAAAGGTATGGGCAGATGACGGCCGCCATTCAAGAGCGACTCGATTACGAACTTGACATCATTGGGGAGAAGGGCTTTGCCGCCTATTTTCTGGTGCTGGCGGATGTGGCGAACAAGGTCAAACTGACCTGCGGTCGCGGCTCGGCCGCGGCGAGCATCGTCAGCTATGCGCTCGGCATCACGCATGTGGATCCGATCAAACACAACCTCTTTTTCGAGCGTTTCTTGAATAAAGGCCGACAAGATCCGCCCGATATTGATATCGATTTTGCCTGGGACGAGCGTGACGTCGTACTCAAGTACCTTTTTGATAAATATGGTGCAGAGCGCACCGCCATGATCAGCAATCACAGCACCTTCAAGGCGAGATCCGCGGTGCGCGAAATCGCCAAGGTCTATGGGCTGGCTGACGGTGAGATCAACGCCGTCACCAAAAAGATGAACTCTTACTGGCAGCCGGAAAATATCTGGCAGATGACGCAGACGCATCCGATTTACAAAGAGACTGAATTTTCGCCGACGTGGCGAAAGATCATCGGATTAGCGGAAAAAATCCGCGGCTATCCGCGCAACATGAGCATCCATTGCGGCGGCGTGGTCATTGCCCCGGACCGCCTGGATCATTACGTCCCCTATCAGCCCGCGAAAAAGATATTGCTGCTGGCCGAGGGGCTCAGCGACGGTTCCGGCGGTTCACTTTCTTTCAACAATGACGGCAAGGGCGTCCATGTTGTGCAGTGGGAAAAGGAACAGTCCGAGGAGATGAAGCTCGTCAAAATGGATATTCTCGGCAACCGGTCGCTGGCCGTCATTCGGGATGCATTGCAGGCCATCAAGGATAACTATGACATCGATATTGACTATGCGACATGGGATCCGCAAGTTGATATACGCACAATCGAGCGCTTTTACCTGGGCGACACCATGGGCGTATTCTACTTTGAAAGTCCGGCCACGCGCCAGCTTTTGCAAAAGGTGTCACACGGCATGGCATTCGCGGACTATGTCACGATGGATCACTATCAGCTGAACGTCATCGTCACATCGATCATCCGGCCCGCCTCCAATCAATACATTCAGGAGTGGGTGAAGCGACTGCACGGCGCGCACTGGTCGCACCTGCATCCACTGTTAAAGCCTGTTCTGGACGAGACATTGGGCGTCATGGTCTACCAGGAGCAGATGAGCCAGGCTGCCATGCATCTGGCCGGTTTTGACCCGGCTTCGGCTGACATGCTGCGTAAAATCGTCAGCAAGAAGCACAAAGCCAGACAGCTCAACGATTATCACAGCCAGTTCGTCAGCGGCGCGCGGCAACGGGGTGTGCGCGACGAGATCATCGAGCAGGTGTGGCAGATGATCCTGTCGTTTGAAGGCTACAGCTTTTGCAAACCGCATTCGGCGAGTTATACGCTCGTCGCCTACAAGTCCGCCTGGCTGCGCGCCCACTATCCGGCCGAGTTCATGGCAGCCGTGCTGTCGAACAGGGGCGGCTACTATTCGCCATTTGGCTACATCTCTGAGGCCAGAAGAATGGGCTTGACGATATTGATGCCGGACATCAATGCCAGTGACATTCACTATGTGGGAAAGGGGAAATCCGTCAGAATCGGTCTGATGCAGCTCAAAGGGGTGGCGCAGAAGACAGTGCGAACCGTGATCGAAAGACGCACCACTGACGGGCCATTTCACTCCTTGCAGAATTTCCTCGATCGCGTCCCTGTCGAGCCGGCCGATGTTAAAATTCTCATCAAAGCCGGCTGTTTTGATGCTGTCGAAAAGAATAAATCACGGCCGCAGTTATTGTGGCAGTTGCATCTGCACACAGCTCGAAAATCCGCCAGGTCATCGTCAACCCTGGAGCTGTTTCCGGAGAACGGCCCAAGCCCATCGACCTTGCCGGCGCCGCCACAGCCGGACATGAAAACCATACTGCAAGATGAACTGGAGATCCTGGGCTTTTTGGCCTCGCGCCATCCCCTGACACTCTATAAAGAGCGCTTGAAAAACCTGCCATTCGTCGAGGCGCGTCAGCTGAATAAATTTGTCAACAAACGGGTGCAAACGATCGGCTGGCTCATTACCGCCAAGACCGTGAGCACAAAAAAGAGCGAGCTCATGGAGTTCATCAGTTTCGAAGACACCACGGCGCTCTACGAGACGACTTTTTTTCCTCGGGCGTATGAGCAGTTTGTCCATCTGCTCTCGCACACCCGACCCTACATCCTGCAAGGTCGGGTGGAATCAAATTTTGGCGCCCTGACGCTGACAGTGGAATCGGTGCGCTTTCTCTAGTCCGAATAACTCATAAATTTAGCCACAGAGGCCAAAAAGATCTTGGCGCGGCCTTTGGCCGCAACCAAACAATGTAACAATTACGAAAAACTAAACGCAAGGCGCAAAGGACCGCAGAGGTTCGCAGAGAAAAATGGGTGTGCTGCGATATCATAAACCTCTCGAGATAAGCGAGGCAATGAAAAATCAATATCATTTCTTCGTGAATCTTGGCGTTCTCCGCGTCTCTGCGTTGAAAAATATTGAAAGATTATAAGCGTATTTACCGAATGTGCAAAAACTTTAAAAAAAAAGCACGATGTTGCCACCTTGTCTTACAGAGAATAGTGATTCTTGTTGTGTGACATTATTTTAATGCCACTCGTATCACATGCTCGAGTTGGCGAATTTTGTCGACGACGGCCGGCGATGGCTTTTCGTCGATCTTGATCGTCGCGCCGGCGGCGGCGCCGTTGGTAAAGATCGTATTGTCCATCTCTTCGACATTGATGCCGGCGCTGCGGATCTCATGCAGCACAGCGGCCAATACGCCAACCTTGTTGTAATGCGTCACTTCGAGCGTCGAACAGGCGTACGACTCTTGCCGGATGTTCACGACGTTTGTCGGCTTGCCCGTGTGCATGTAATGCTCGACAATGCGGACGACTGCGGCCGCAATCGCCTCCGAGGCCTGCTCGGTCGAGGCGCCGATGTGGGGCGTGCCTGTGATTTTGCCGGCCAGCTCGATATCGGCAAAATCTGCCGTCCCGCTTCCCGGCTCATTCTCATAGACATCCAAAGCGACCCGGAGTTTTTTCTCCTGCATGGCCTGCTTGAGCGCCGCTGTATCGACAATATCCCCGCGAGATGTGTTGATGAAAAGTGCGCCCTCTTTCATGTGAGCGAAAAACTCTACGTCGCACATACGCTTCGTCTCCGGCGCGGCAGCCAAGTGCACGGACAAAACATCCGCTTTTTCGGCCACTTCCAGAGGAGAGGCGCAAAAACCGATGTCCAGATCACGCGCCATCTCGGGCGTCAGCCGCCGTGACCAGGCGATGACGTTCATTTTCAGGCCGCACGCGGCGAGCGCCACAGCACTCCCGATTGAACCAAGGCCAATGATGCCGAGGGTTCGACCGGCCAGGCCGCGCGCTTTGCTATATTCTTTTTTATTCCAGACACCGGCGCGTAACTCTTTCGCCGCATCGACGATTCGCCGATCCGCGGCGATCATCAAGCCGATCACCAGCTCGGCCACCGCGCGGGTGTTTTCACCGGGACAATTGGCGACATAGATGCCGCGATGGCTCGCTGCCTCCAGATCAATGGTATTTACACCGGCGCCGGCGCGGATGATGAGCGACAGAGATGCCGCAGCGTCGATCGTCGCCGCGGTCACTCGCGTGGATCGAACGACAAGGACATCGAAATCGTCAATCCGCTGCGGCAGAGTGTCAGCCGTGAGCTCCGCCTCGACTGTCACCGAGCAACCGAGGTTTACAAGTGCGTCCACCGCTGACGCGGACAGCTTGTCTGCAATCAAAACTTTCATGATCCAGGTCTCCTTCCTGACGGAGGGCGGGGAAAGGTTTCAAGCCTTCTCCGCTATCCATGGTTGTATTTTACTTCCGTCCCATCGCACGCGCCTTTTGTAGAATCCCTGGCACAGCGGCGTCCATGATCTCCTTGACCATGGAATAGGTCATGGTTCTCTGGGCAAAGCTCCGCGCGGTCAGGGAGTTGATAAATCGACCTTCAAACTCTTTGTAATTGGCGCCGTAAATGTGATAACTGTCGGCTTGATGAACATATCGCCCCAATCTGACTCGCTGACCGGCCAATGCGGCAATGCGATCGGCAATGCGTCGCTGCAACATGATCAGGGCAAACATATTCATAAAAGCTGCCTTGTAGGCGTCGTTGGAGCGAAAGCGGACATTGGTGTTCAACGTCCATATGCCGGATTGATCCGGCAAAATGCGACACCAAAAGCTCTGCAGGCACGGGGGATCATAGCAGTCGTTATCCTGCCACACCTTCCAGGTGACGGCCTGGGCGCGTCGCGAAAAGGGCGTTGTAGCCAGCTTGCGGGCGATGATGTCGGTCTGGTCGAATATCTTCTCCATGCCGGGCACATCATAGGTGCATAATCTTTGATGATAGGTATACTCCCAGCGTGTGTCATTCGGATCATCCGCTGTATTGCGAACGCAATGGTCTTTAATGCCGTCAAGCACTTCCAGAACGTATTCCTGCAAATCTTCGAGACCGCCAGGAAAATCCATATGAATCATCGGCTCAGCCAGCGGATCATCGACGACGATGGTCATGGAGCAGTCTTTGCTCGGCGGATCATCCGGCCTGTCGTATTCGGTCACAATTTCGCAGCCATGCCGGTGCAGCTCGATGAGCGAATTTTCCCACGCCTCGGCCAGGCACGCTCCTTTTGTGAAAAGCACCGGGATATGACCGTCCATAAATTTATCCTTTCATCGACAGAAAACAGGCGCGGTGCCTCAGTTAACAGCTGGATTATAGCAAAATTATTCTTATGACGCAATTGTTTTAGCGCGGCAAACAAAAAGGCAGAGTCAACAAAGACCCTGCCTTTTTTTAAATCCACCATTGAAATGCAATGAACCTCGTGCATCCCTGCTTGATTAGCTATGCTATTGCATCAAAACAACCTTTTGGCTGGTGACGACATCATCGACGCGAATTCGAATGAGATACACACCGCTGCCCAGCTGTTCCGCCGCATCATTCCTGCCATTCCATGTTACGGCGTGTTGACCCGGCTGCCGCAGTCCCGCCGCAAGCATGCGCAACCGACGGCCTCGCAGATCAAATACGTCAACCGCGACAAATGACGCCCTGTGCAACTCATAGCGCAGGACTGTTTCGGGGTTGAAGGGATTTGGAAAAGCCGGGTAAACATGCATCGTCGTCAGCAGAAGGGGTGTTTCCGCGACGCCTGAGGACACCCGTATGGTGATCGGCTCGTGATAACTGCACAGTCCGTTCATGTTGACATCCGCCAGGCGATAGTGATAGGTTGTACCGGCCTGGACGCTGTCATCGAGAAACTCATAATAGGTCGGCATGGAGCTTGATCCCCGACCTCTCAGCTCATCGTGCGTCTGAAACGAGGCCAGTACATGCCATTGCTCATCCGCCTTTCTTTCAATGATAAAGCCGAGATTATCCCTTTCGCTCTGCGTCAGCCATTGCAAAAGGACGGCGTTCTCCTGGCACGTTGCCGAAAAAGAGGCCAGCTCGACCGGCAAGGCGAGATCTTGAATATTATCATAAATATAGGCGACTCCCTGAAGCGGCTTTTCCTGCACCGTCTTGAATGGCGCACCGATCACGGACAACTCGTCCGACAGCGCCAGGGATGCCCCGAAAACATCATAGCGTGCCGCGTCATAGGGCGTCTTGCGGGCGCGCAGCGCCCAGCCATCATCTCGTCGCAAATAGGAGTAAACAGCGCCGGAATTTTTTCCAAACCCATCGACGCCGGGAGCGCCAATGATAATATAATCCTGATAGAGTGCCACTGCCGAGCCAAAAAAGTCACCCGAGTCCGCATCGACAGCAGTGAATTTGATATCGTCAATCCATTGACTATCTACTCGTTTATAGAGGTACGCTGAACCGGAATGAAAGTCTGCGACATTGTCCTGACACGCACCCACAATGGCGTAATCGCCGTCAATGCCCACCGAACAGCCGAATAAATTTCCCGCATGGCCATCGACAGGTGACAGCTTTGACACCTGGCGCCAACCATATTTATGCCGCTCGTAAATGTAGGCTGATCCCGTTTTTTTCACCTTTTGCGGCGCTCCGGTTGGCTTGGCCGAGCTGCCGGCGGCGCCGACAACCACTTGCTGGCCGGAAATGGCCACGGCGCAGCCAAAGTTGTCGTGCGGCGTCCCATCCGTCGGATAAATGACATCGTCCAGTTGCCATTCACCGTCAACATATCGATAGATGCAGGCAGATCCGCAGGTTGGCAGTCGTCCGCCGCCTTGAGGGGCGCCAACGATGGCGTAGCTGCCGTCGATATCAACGGCTACGCCAAACTTATCCCGCGGCATAGATTGTGGGGATATAAATCGGGCTCCTGGCACCCAGGCATCATCTTGCTGTTCGTAGAAATAGATCGCGCCGCTCAAAGGATTGCTGATGCCGTCGCCTTGCGCGCTGATGATCGCATGCGGCCCGCTTGTGGCGAGCGAATAGCCGAACAGGTCGTATGAATCCTCGTCCGGAGACTCTATTTTTTGAACTTGCAGCCATGTATGTCCGCTGCGTTCGAATACATGAAGGGCACCGCGATACTGGTCATCGTTGCAGCAGCCTGGCGCACCGACAAATATAGTATTTTGATCAATTGCCACAGAGGATCCAAAGAGCTGCGTCGCTTCACCGCCATCTGCGACGAGCTTGAGTTCGAGCGCATGAGAAAAAGGAAGCAGCGACAAAACAGCAAGAGCGATGAGTGTCAGTCGAGTCGGACGTTTTATCATAGACAGAAATTCGTTATTGACCATTGCAACCAGAGCGTTCCATTTTCGGCTATTCTACGGTTCATTCTTACGTTACTTATACAGGTCAGAATAACTTTTTACGGAATAATTTTTAGTCATTGACTTTTCTATACTGCCATATAATAGTGCCACTGTTGCCGGATAATTCCTCAAACCGGCACAGATATCACGGCCAATCATTGATGAATGGGGAACGGCGACGGTGAATTGCATTGATTTGTGAGATTTTTCAGTATGGAGGCGAGATTCACTATCAGCGTGCAGCTGCCGTCGTGAGGCATCAGCCCTGCGGGCACGATTGCGCCGCAGGCGCAAGGACATGTCAGTAAAAAGCTATTTCTTTTTCATTTTTTCATTCAGCAGAATATCGTCAGCTTTCAGCGAATCAGGTTGTTCGTTTTCGCCGAGAATAGCCTATAAAAGAAACGAGCGCAATGACGGCCGTGCCGACCCCCGCAAGAACGGATGTCTGGTATGGCAGACGAAAGCCGATCTGCGCATAGCAGATGTATGTCACCACCATGGCGGTGAGAAACACGGCAGGTATTGTTGCGATCCAGTGGAACTTGACATTTTTGACGAGATAAAAAGCGGCACTCCACAAAACCAGAGCGGCGAGTGTCTGATTGCTCCAGCCAAAGTAGCGCCAGATGACGTCAAATTGAAGCTGGGAGATGATAAAACCAATGATGAAAAGCGGCACAGCGATGAGCAGACGATTTCTAATCGCTTTTTGCGTCAGATGCGCGGCCTCGGAAATGATCAGGCGGGCGCTGCGGAATGCGGTATCGCCGCTGGTGATGGGCAAGACGATGACGCCGAGGATGGCGAGGAAACCGCCGACTTTGCCCAGCAGACTGACCGCCGTATCGTTCACCACCAGCGCCGCAGTGCCCTGATCGATTAGTCCCTGCAAAGCGTCGGGTTCATAGAGCGACAGGCCGACCATCGCCCAAATGAGCGCGATAATGCCCTCGGTGATCATGGCGCCATAAAACACCAGGCGACCGTATTTTTCATTCTTGATGCAACGGCTCATCAACGGCGATTGCGTCGAGTGAAATCCGCTGACCGCACCGCAGGAAAGCGTGATAAAAAGCAACGGCCACATGGGCAGCTTTTGCGGATGCGTCTGGGTAAAATCCAGGTCGGGCAGAATGGCGTGCCCACCGAACAGCATGCCGAAAAAGATGCCGAACGTCATGAAAAGCAGCAAAAGGCCGAAGAGCGGATAGATTCGGCCGATTATCTTGTCAATCGGCACAATAGTGGCGATGAAATAGTAGAGAAAAATAGCAGCGATAAAATAAGCGACATTGTAATGAGTCAGATTCTCCAGCATTTTGGCGGGACTGAGCACAAAAACGACGCCCACGAGGACGAGCAGCAAAAGTGAAAAGACCAACATGATGCTGCGCATGTGGCGTCCGATCGTTCGTCCGATGATGGTCGGTAGATTTTCGCCACTGTTGCGCACCGACAGCATGCCGCTGAAAAAATCATGCACACCGCCGGCGAAAATGGAACCGATGACGATCCATAACAATGCCTCCGGTCCATAGAGTGCACCCATGATGGGTCCGAAAATAGGCCCGATGCCGGCGATATCCAAAAGCTGGATGAGAAAGGTTTTCCACGTCGGCATCGCGACATAATCGACGCCATCCGCCATTTCAACGGCCGGAGTCGGCCGTGACCGATCAATGCCGAATATCTTTTCCACCAGTACACCATAGGTGAAATAGCCGACGATCAGCAAAATGACGCTCGAAAGAAAAATTAACATTGACAAGCCTCTTCATTTGACATGTTTTATGGCTTTTTCATAGGATCTCTCCAGCTTGGCACGCTCGATTGGCTTGCCGTGGCCGGGGTAAAAAAGACGACAACTGGTTTTTAAAAGACGATTCCAGCTGCTCAGCAGCGCCGCTTCGTCGTTGGCAAATGGCGGATAGACGGTGTCCGGCCGGATATTGAACATCGTGTCTCCCACGAAAGCGACGTCATCGTCAACGATGATGGTCAGCGAGCCGGCGGTGTGACCGGGAGTGGAGATGATATGCAGGGAATAGTCAAACTCGCTCAACTGCAGTTCATCACTGATGACAAAATCCGCTTCCACTGCCGGATAGCTGCCGATGCGTAACATCTTGCCGATGCTGACCATTGTCTTTGTCCCCAACAGAGTACCTTTTGGCAATGGTGTGCGGCCTCTTTTCAGAAAAGCGGACTCATCCTTGTGAACAAAAACTTTGGCGCCGGCGCTCCGTTTGATTTCCGCCAGCGAACCGACGTGATCGTGATGAGTGTGCGTGAGGATGATATATTGGATGTCGCGAATATCGTGCTCGTGGACAGTGAGCACCGATCTGAGGTGGTGCTCTTTATTCTGGCCACCCGCATCGATGAGGACAGCGCCATTTGGCGACGGCAGATAGAAGCAGTAGGCTGATCCCAACCTGATGGGAATGATTCGATTCGGTTCGCGGTGCATATGATCCGTTCGCGCTGAATAATTACTCATGAATCTAGAAAAATTTATCGCAAGATCAAGGAGTTTTTGTTGGCGACAGATTCACGTACAATTTGCAAGTTCGCCCAGGATTTCCCAGTTCTGGCACAATAGCAAAAACACCAAGGGACGAAAACCTTATTACCTCATTGATTTGAAAATGGAGTAATCATTACTTTAATTTTTCTCTGCACTACAAGGTGACAACATCGTGTTTTATTGGCAAAGTTTTTAAAGCCAACCGCAGAGATACTATGTAAGAGAACAGACAATAACAAAGTAGTTTCGTATCAGAAAAATATAGTGTGCATTTAACGCAAAGGCGCGAAGCTCACAGAGAACACGCAGAGAAGAACTGATATTTTAAATCTAACTCATTGTTCGGTCACGATCGCCCAGGACATCCGTCCTGGGCGGACAATAGAGCGGGATATTTATCCCACTCGGACGAATGTCCGTGTACATCTCCCGT
>JAFGJB010000281.1 GCA_016929295.1 Candidatus Zhuqueibacterota bacterium
ACGGGAGATGTACACGGACATTCGTCCGAGTGGGATAAATATCCCGCTCTATTGTCCGCCCAGGACGGATGTCCTGGGCGATCGTGAAAACCGCAGAGACCGCAAAGAAGCGCCGAGAAAATCAAAACGTGAAAACACAATAGACTAATTTTGGTTTTTATTGTGATACTTTGTGTCTTCCTGCTGGATTCCTCCTGTAGGATTCAGTACATTGATATTTGTCGATCAAAAGAATATGAAAGAAGATCTTGCAATTTTTCTCTGCGTGGCTCTGCGCCCTCGGCGGTTTTGGCTTTTTGGTTGTGGCCAAAGGCCGCGCCAAGATCTCCGTGTTGAATAATACAGGCAAAATTGAAGGCAACAAAATGGCAACCAACTCTTCGCAACACGACACCTTTTTTGACATTCACTGTCATGCTTTCAACATGGCGCACCCGGCCCTCTTTAGTTTTCTTGAAAATGTCCGCAAATCGGGCACTGGCGACATTTTGAAAGAGATGATTTCCATCACTGATTTTCTGCCGAGTCGTAGCCTGTCGATGACCCGTCGTCACGTTCTCAATTTGCTCGCGGTCATGGAGAATGATGTCGGCGGCATGTTTCTCTTGCTCGAAGACGATCTCGCCGGCGCCTTTCGCAAAGACGGCGGGCCGCCGTTTTTGACGGATGTCTTGCGCATCGGCGAGCATGACTACGAACGGATCATCCTGACGCCGCTGATCATGGATTTCAATACTCCCACGGTGAAGGCGGACGAGATCTATTATGACCGGCCGCCGGAAAAACCTTTGCAGAAGCAGATCAATGACACGCTCGATGGCATCCGCCATTATGTGCGAGAGCGGCCGCGAGGCAAACTGGAGATCTATCCTTTTCTCGGCATCAATCCCGCCAATTATTCTCTGGATGAGGTGCGAAAACTGCTCAACGACTATTTGGGATTGCATTCTATCTCGCGGCATCTCTTCTACAAGGCATTTTCAGCCTTGAGTCAACTGGACTTTGCGGAAAAGATCTCCGGCAAGGGCCTGTTTGCCGGCGTCAAACTCTATCCGCCTCTCGGATTCGATCCGTGGCCGGAAGGGCAACCTGAGGAGATGGCCAAAGTCCATTATCTCTATGACTTTTGCCAGAAAAAGTCGATTCCGATCACGACCCACTGCGATGATCAGGGCTATCGCACCATACCGCTGGCGCTCTCGCAGGAATGGACGTCGCCTCGCCATTGGCGCAAAGTGCTGCATCACTATCCGCAACTGAAAATCAATTTCGCCCATCTTGGCAGACAATATTTGCGAAAATTCGGCAGCAGGCGGGACATGGAGTGGTTCAACGAGATCATCGATTTGTGCTGCGAATACGATCATGTGTACACAGATTTTTCGTTCACCGGCAGCAATCCGGAATTTTACGATCATCTGGTGGCGACCATGAATGATATGCCGACGCCGCAACAAGATGTTTTGCAAAAAAAGATACTATTCGGCTCGGATTTTATGATACACCTGCTGGATGTCGAATCGTATTATGACTATATCAAAATATTTCATGAATCCCAATTGTCAAGTGAACTGAAGCATCAGTTTTGTTCGATCAATCCGGCGCGATTTCTATTTCAAAAGTGAAAGGTGATACATGCTCAGAATCCTTGTCATTCATGGTCCCAATCTGAATTTGCTCGGCGAGCGCGAACCGGACGTTTACGGCACTCTGACGCTCGCAGACCTCAATGGCCAAATCGCCAGACTGGCGGAGAAACTGGCTGTGTCGGTTGAGTTTTTTCAGTCAAATCACGAAGGCGCCATCATTGACCACTTGCACGAAAATCGTAAAACCGCCGATGGCGTCGTCATCAATCCCGGCGCTTTGACCCACTATAGCTATGCGCTGCGCGATGCCATTGCCGGCGTAGAATTGCCAACCGTGGAGGTGCACCTCTCGGATATTGACAGGCGCGAGCCATTTCGGCGCCATTCAGTCACCAAAGAAGTTTGCCTCGCGCAAATGTCCGGAAAGGGCGTGCACAGTTATCTGCAGGGATTGGAATTCCTGGTGACATATTTATCCCAATTACATATTGATTTTTCTTGAGCAGAACGCTATATTGATTGGTTTGTGGAGATATCATGAAGAATAATGAGGTAGCCGATATACTCGAAAAATTTGCCGACGTCCTCGAGTTCAAGGGCGACGTCGGATTCAAGATCAACGCCTATAGAAAGGCGGCGCGCGCCATTGTAGATCTTGGTGATGATATTGAAAAACTTTGGCGGGAAAATCGACTGGGGGACATACCGGGCGTCGGCAAAGCGCTGCAGGAAAAAATTGATCAATTTCTCCGCAGCGGTCGCATCCGTCAACTGGACGAGCATCTCGCCACAGTCCCCAGAGAGCTGTTTCAGCTTTTAGAAATCCAGAATTTTGGTCCAAAAACGGCAGCGCTCGCCTACAAGGAATTGGGCGTCGAGACAATAGAGGACTTGCAAACGGCGATCGACAATGGCTCGCTGGCCTCCCTTCCAGGCATGGGCGCGAAAAAGGTCGCCAAAATCAGCAAAAGCCTCGAACTGCACGCGCGCGCTGAGAAAGAAATTTCCATTGGCATGGCAACCATCATCGTCGCCGAGCTGATGGATTATCTGCGCGAAAAGGCGGGTGATAAAGCGCAGAGAATGTCTGCGGCGGGTTCAGTGCGTCGTAACAAAGAGACGGTCCACGATATCGATATACTTGTCGAGACAGATTATGGTGAAGAGGTGATCAAGCTCTTGACTGAATTTCCCCGGGTCACCCGCATCCTCGGCGCCGGCGCCACCAAGGGCAGCGTGTTGTTGGATGATCGTCACCAGATTGATCTGCGGGCCATCCAGTCGCAGAGCTATGGCGCTGCACAGCAATATTTCACCGGCTCCCAGGCCCATAATGTCAAGCTGCGTGAAATGGCGAAAAAGGCGGGATACAAGATCAATGAGTGGGGCATATTCCGGGGAGATGAAAAGGTCGGCGGAGAAAACGAAGAGGATATCTACCGGATCATTGGCCTGCAATGGATGCCTCCTGAGTTGCGCGAGGACAGAGGGGAGATAGAGGCGGCGGCTGAGAATCGCATCCCTCGACTGGTCGCTCTTGAGGATATCCAGGCGGACCTGCACATGCACACAACCAAAAGCGATGGTCAGCATTCCCTCGAACATCTCGTTGAATATGTCCGGCAGCGCGGCTACCGTTACATGGCGGTATGCGATCATTCAAAAAGCGCTATTTATGCCAATGGCCAGAGTGAGCAGCGGCTGTTGCAGACGATCGCCGATATTCGTTCCCTCAATGAAAAACTCGAAAACTTTACTGTCCTTGCCGGCATCGAGGTTGACATACTTGCCGATGGCTCGCTCGATTTCAGCGACGATATTTTGCGCCAACTCGATTTCGTCGTCGCCTCGATTCACAGCGCCTTTCAAACGGATCCGACGGATCGAACGATTGCGGCGATCGAGAATAAATATGTCGATGTCATTGGTCATCCAACCGGTCGATTGATTTCGCGGCGGCAGGCATTTGAGCTCGATATGGATCGCGTCATCGCCGCGGCGTCAAAGACGGGCACAGCACTCGAAGTGAACTCTTTTTGGGATCGACTGGATCTCAATGATATCAATGTCCGTAAAGCAGTGAGCGGCGGTGTCAAGATTTCCATCAATACAGATGCGCATCACGAAAAACATCTGCGCATGATGGCGCTGGGCGTCGGCACTGCACGACGCGGCTGGGCGCGCAAGGAAGACGTGATCAATACGTATTCGCTCGACCAGCTGCGCGCGTGGCAGAAGCGCCATCGTTAGGTGTCGCCGACGGACAGGAGAAATCTCTGGCAGAAAACGGAAAACAATTGCGCGGCTATTTTGCCTCGACACGCACGCCGTTTTACGGCGTGTTTTTGACAGCGCCGCTGTTGCTGCTATACGAATTTTTTATTATATTTTTTCGTTATGACCAGGAAAATTACACGCGCAATGCGGCGGATGTGTGGATCAAGTATTTTATTCAGCATTTTGGCGCCCATGGAACCTTTGCATTTGGACTGCTGATCCTGGTTTTTGTGGCGTTCGGCTTCATTTCGATGGTGCGCACAAAGCTGGACTTGAACTTGAAATATGCCCTCTATGCAATTTTCGAGAGCAGCGTTTATGCCTGGCTCCTCGCGTTCATCGCGTCGTGGTTGACATCATTCATTCTCATCCATCTGCGGATGGATGATCAAACACAGTTCAACCTGGTCCTGGCGCTTGGCGCCGGCGTTTATGAGGAGCTGATTTTTCGCGCTATTGGCTATGGTCTCGTTCCCCATCTGTTGTCAGCTCTTTTCCGTCTGCCCGATATGTTGCGACGTGGCGCAAGCGAACAGCGAAAATCGATAAACATGCACATCGGATTTGAATTGAAACTTTTTGCTGCCCTCATTTCGTCGATTTTATTCGCCTGGCTGCATAATGTCAGCTCTTTTTCGCTGGCCGATTATACGACGCTCTATCGCTTTTGCATGGGTTTGCTCTTTTGTCTCTTGTTTGAAATCCGCGGACTGGGTGTGACCGTATGGACGCATAGCTTGTATGATGTTTTCGTATTCTTGTTGGCATGAGAAAAAGATGAAAATGAACAGGCGCACATTCGTTCTCATTGCGGTCGGCTCGCTGCTGACGGTTCTGATCATCGGCTGCTTGCTGATCATCTATGTCCTGTATATACCGTTATCGCCGAAAAAGAGCGCCAGGGATGTCGATATCATTGTACGTTGGGGCGCATCCCTGGGTGAAGTGGCCATCGAGCTGGAAGATAAGCAAGTCGTGCGCAGTCTCGACCAGTTCAAATTGACCGCTGAACTCTATAAAAAAACCGGCAAACTTCGAGTCGGGAAATTCACCCTCAAAGAGGGCATGTCGAACTATCGCGCTTTGATGGCGCTGGTCGAGGGGCCGCAGAGTTATATCAACTTCACCTTGCCGGATGGCTACGATTCCCGACGATTTGCTCGCATCATCGAGCATCATCTCGAGATCGATTCCACCGAGATCGTCACCCTGGTGTCCGATTCCATTTTCATTGGCGAGCTGGGCCTGGCGACACGTTCGCTGGAAGGTTATCTGTTTCCAGAAACTTACAGTTTCACCTATGGCGTCTCGGCGGAGCATGTGCTCACAGCGCTTGTCAGTCAATTTAAAAGAGTGGTCAATGACAGTCTGATGCAGAAAGCTGCCGAAAAGGGATGGTCATTGAACGACGTCCTCACCCTGGCATCCATCATTGAAGGAGAAGCCCTGGTCGATGGCGAGATGCCGATCATCTCGTCGGTCTATCACAATCGTCTGCGCATCGGCATGCCGTTGCAGGCAGATCCGACCATTCAGTACATCATCCCGGATGGACCGCGACGACTGCTGTATCGCGATCTCGACATCGATTCACCCTACAACACCTACAAATACCGCGGTCTGCCGCCCGGTCCGATCAACAATCCGGGCATCCATGCCATCAAAGCTGCTATTTTCCCGGCGGAATCAAACTATCTCTATTTTGTCGCAAACGGTGACGGCACCCACTCTTTCAGTGAAAATTATACCCAGCATTTGCGCGCTAAAGAGAGATTTGATGCCTATCGCCGGCAGGTGGTCAAAGAAGAACAGCAGAAAGTACGCGATGAGCAGTAAAGCGAAACAATCATTTGATCGGCTATTGGGTGATCTCAATGAGGCGCAAAGGCAAGCTGTCACGCAACTCGACGGCCCCGTACTCATTCTCGCGGGCGCCGGCAGCGGCAAGACGCGTGTCTTGACCTATCGAATTGCCTACCTGATTGCCGGCGGCAAAGCGACGGCCAGAGATATCATTGCATTGACATTCACCAATAAAGCGGCCGGTGAAATGCGAGAACGCGTCCATAAACTTGTTCCGGAATCGGTGGCGACCATGTGGGTAGGAACGTTCCATTCATTGTTCGCCAGAATTTTACGACGCGAAGCCGATCGAATCGGCTTTTCGCCCAATTTTACCATCTATGATGCGGATGACCAGGAAGCGCTGATCAAGACCATCCTGAATGAAAACGGCGTCTCCCTGCAAGTGCATTCGCCCAAATTGATCGCCTACACCATCAGTCGCGCTAAAAATGCCATGATCAGCCCGGAGGAGTTACAGCGCGAAGCTGATAATCCGCTCAAACAGGTCGCCGCCACCGTCTATCATGAATACATGCGTCACTTGCGCCGGCTCAATGCCATGGATTTTGACGATCTGTTGGTCAAACCGATTGAGCTCTTTGCCTTATATCCTCTGGTCAAGGAATACTACCAGGACCGATTTCGCTACATCATGGTGGATGAATATCAGGACACGAATCGCGCCCAATATCTGGTTCTGCGTGAATTGGCGGACAAATTCAAAAACATTTGCGTTGTCGGTGATGATGACCAATCGATCTATCGCTGGCGTGGCGCCGAGGTGCGCAATATTCTGGAATTTGAGAGGGATTATCCGGCTTGCGCAAAATATCGTCTGGAGCAAAATTATCGCTCGACGCCGGCCATTCTCGGCCTGGCGCATTCGGTGGTGACAAAGAACAGAGAACGCCACGAAAAGAAATTATGGACTGAAAAGAAAAATGGCGAGCTCGTCTCTCTGGTGTCTGTTTACGATCAGCGCGAGGAAGCTCGCCTGATTGTGGAAAAGATCAGCGCCGAGTTTCGCAAGGGCGAACGAAAATTCGGCGATTTCGCCGTCCTCTATCGCATCAACGCTCAATCGCGTTCGCTTGAAGACGGCTTCCGGATCGAAGGTATTCCCTATATCATCGTCGGCGGCATTCGATTTTATGAACGCAAGGAAATTAAGGATGTGTTAGCGTATCTGCGGCTTTTGGTCAATCCCGCCGATACGATCAGCCTGAAACGCATCATCAACTATCCGGCCAGAGGCATTGGCGAAGCGACGATCGCCAAAATCGATGCCTACGCTCGCGAGCAAAAGCTCTCTTTTCTGGCGACTCTCGACCATGTTGAAAAAATGAGCGGACTGCAAAAGCGGACGGCGGAGCGATTGATTCTTTTTGCCCGGCTAATCAGGAAATATCAGGCGCTGCAAAACCAGGTCTCGGCTGCGGAATTGGCCTCGACACTGGTGGAGGAGTTGGGCATTCTGCGGCAATTCAAGGAGGAAAATACCATCGATTCCGCGACGCGCGCCGAGAATGTCCGCGAGCTGCTGCAAGCGATTCATGAATTCTCCGCAGCCGGCGGCGAGGAGAACACGCTGGCCGCCTATCTGCAGCAGGTGTCGCTCATCACCGATCTGGATACGTGGGATGACCGGGCGAACGCCGTCACCCTCATGACCTTGCATGCGGCAAAAGGGCTGGAATTTCCGGTCGTTTTCATCGCGGGACTGGAGGAGGGTTTGTTCCCGCTATCGCGCAACATTGATGATCCGCGTGACCTGGAGGAGGAACGTCGTTTGTTTTATGTCGGCTCGACTCGCGCCAAGGATAAACTCTATCTTTTCTGGGCGAAGAATCGCCAGCGATTTGGCGAATCTCGCAGTTATAAATCACGTTTTCTCAAAGAAGTTGATATGAACTTTGTCACCACCGAGGAAAGCCCGACGATTGCGCGAGAAAGAAGAGGGCAGTCGCAAATCAGCTACAGCTACGACGCCATGCCGCATTACGAAGAAGAATCGCAGGAAACAGTCGAGTTCAATGTCGGCATGCGCGTTCGCCATCAAACGTTTGGCAAAGGCACCATCCTCAGCGTCGAGCCGTCAAGCGGCGGCGCCAAACTGGTGGTGAATTTTGACAGGGTCGGAAAAAAACGTCTTGTACTACCTTTTGCACAACTGGAGATATTGTGAGATGAATCAAAGAATAAAACATCTCTTGTCCATCGGACTTTTCGTGACATCTTTTGCCATGGCTCAGCAGACGCTGCAGGAAGATCAAGATTTTCGCTTTGCCATCCAGCTGGAAAATAGAGGACTGTATGATATCGCCGCCCTGCAGTTCGAACGTTTTGCCGACACATACCCGACGAGCCCACAAGCGCCAACCGCCTTGCTGCAGGCCGGCGAAAACTATGAAAAGGCCGATAGCCTGGCACGAGCATCACGAGTCTATCTGGCAGTGCTGTTACAATATCCGCAATCCGCGATATTGGACAAAGCGCAGTATAACCAGGGCAGACTACTGGCGAAGAATGGCGAACATCTGCAAGCGGCCATTGCCTACGATCGAATCAAGGTCTTGTCCCCCAGGAGCGCGCTCATCCCCGAGGCGCAAATCGCCGCCGCGCACTCTTTTTTGCTGGCCGGCGATTTGCAAAGGTCATATGACGCAGCGTTCTATATTCTTGAAAATCACAGCACTCATCCGGCACGCTTGCGCGCGCATAAAACCATTGCCGACGTGCACGAGCACAGAGGTGACTATACCCTCGCACTCCAGTCTCTTGAACGTATCCTCAGCGACCGCGTTGAAGATGATCTGGCGGCAACGGCGTATATACAAAAGGCAGAGATCCTCAAAAAACTTGGACGATTTACTCAAGCTGACAGCGTATTGAACAAACTGGTCGCGGGCAAATATGCCAGCCCGATTGTCTCAGGCGCAGCATTGACATTGGCGAGATCAATGCAGGAGCAGGGCCAATTTCGCGACGCAGCGACTGTGCTCAACAACGCATTGGCCAAGGTGACTGTCGATGATAAAAGCGATTTGTGGTTGACCCTCGGTGATAATTACTATCTTGAAGAAGATTTTAGCCAGGCGAAAAGCACCTATCTCAAAGTGGCGAATGCAGCGCAGACCAGCAGCGGCCTTTATTTATACCGCTTGGGAATGGTGGATAAAGCCCTGGGGGATGTGCCATCCGCCTCGAGTCACTTTGAGCAGGTGCTGGATGATACGACTCTGCATGAAAAAATTCGCATTCATGCAGCCATCGAATATGCCGATCTCATCGCGCGCTCGGGCCGCGCCGTCGAGGGGATTCGATACCTGCAAAACTGCGTCGCCACGGCAACGGAACAAGCTGACCGAAATGAATTGCTCCTCGCCATAGCCGGACTGCAGGAAACCTGTCTGCAGGATTTTGTCGGCGCACGGCAAAATTATCATGCCATCCTGGCGGGATCTCCAAAAAGCTCGATTGCGGATGATGCGCAATATTTCGCCGCTCGATCCTATGAATATGAAGGCAATCTGAAAAATGCCCTGGGAGAGTATTCCCGCTATCTGCAGTACTATCCGGGCGGCGATTTTCATTCAATCAGTCAGCAGAAAGTGGACATTTTTCGTTTGACCACTCCAGCGGAGTCGAAAACTCTGCAGCAAGCGGTGAACGAGATCGTGGCTCCCGTTTCTCGCGCCGGTGCGCTTCACACTCTCGCACACTATCAGATGCACTCTTTTTATGATTATGCCAGGGCACTGGAGCTGCTGGAAAGCGCCGAAAGAGAGAATGCCGACGGGCTCAATCTGGAAAAAGTGTACTATGATAAAGGCTTTTGTCATTTTATCCTGCAGGGAAAGGCGTCCCTGGCTAAGCGCATGCAAGAGGCCGGTGAACATGCCGGTCAGTTGATGCGCCTTGCTGAGAGGATGGCGACAAATTACCCGCAGTCGAAATTAACAGATCAAGTTGAATATTGGGCCGCCCTGGCGAATTTGCCGACGCAGGAATCTGTGGCAGCGCGTTCTGAATTTCTCACCTCTTCCATCAACAAGATGAACAATGACAGCCTCAGGCAGCATCTGCAATTGCGGTTAGTGGATGAAATCGTCGCGTCCTCGCGCGGCCAGGACGCTTCTCAGCTGGAGCAAGCCGGCAGGTCGCTCGATGCGATCATCTCGTCTAGCGCGTGCGAAAGAATTCAGGCAGAAGCGCTTTATAAACGAGCGCTTTTATTTTATCACACCGCAAAGTCAGATTCCTCGATCGCCCTGCTGAATCGGATGCTGCTGCTGCGCGATTCGACTCGACGCGTCGATGCTCTTTATCTGCTCGCCACGCTTTACGAGGAGAGAGGAAATGACAGCGATGCGCAACGACTCTATTACGAGGTCGCCGAACATTATTTCTACTCACCATCGGCGGCGAGAGCGGAGGTCAAGTTGATCTCTCTGATGCTCAGGCGGGGACAGGTCAAAGAGGCTGAGGCGCGGGTGCTGGCGAAAGAAAAAACCGGCGTTCCTCGCGAGCTGAAAATTTTCTACCCGGTCAAGGCGGATGACGAGGCATTGTGGCTGTGGACAGAGCTGACGCGTCGTACGAAATCGCCACAGCAGGCCGTTGCCGCGCTGCAGCAGTATCTCGATCTCGGCAAAGATTCGCAGCACTATGCTGAGGCACTGTTTGCCATTGGCGAGTTGGCTGATGAGATGAACAAGCAGGAGATGGCTCTCGGATATTTTCAGGAATGCGCCGCGATCGTTCCGGATGAGCCTCTTGGCCAAAAGGCGCGATTCAAAACGGCGCAGCTTTACTTTGATCGCGGACTCTATGAAGAGGCGGGTGAACGCTACGCCGACATACGCGACGACCTCTCAGGTGATGTGCGCAAGGAGGCATTTGTACAGCAGATTATCTGTCACTATCGACTGGGCAAGCTCGGGCGAGCAGAAGATTTGCTCAAACAATTTAAAAAAGAGTATGATGACCGCAACGCCGAAGCGAAATTCCTCTATGAAGAAGGAATGTTCTATATCAACAGCAAAGATTTCGCGAAAGCTGAAAAGTCGCTCAAAACATTGGCGAGTAGATATGATGATGTTCCCCAGGGTGCTCGCGGTGATCTGGGCCTGGCGCGGTTGTACGTCGTGCAGACAAAGACCGAAGAGGCGCTCAAACGACTGACCGAGATTCCGACAAAATACAAAGATCCGGAAATTGTCGCGACGGCTTTTTTAAATCTTGCTGATTTCTATTATGAGAATCGCGCGCTTGCGAATACAGTTGAGGCCGGCAAGCAGGTGCTGCAATTGACGAATGACCGTCTGATGCGCGGGCAAGCCCTCGATCTGCTCATCAATGCTCTCGATGATTTGGGAATGCGCGATCAAGCCATTGCCTATCAGCGCGAATACATTGAAACATATCCACATGCTTCTGATCTGCTGGATCGGCGAATCCGTATCGGTACATTTCTCTACTATTTGAAAGAGTACGATCGCGCCATCGTCCAGTTGAAGGAACTCAAACCACTGGCGCCGGCAAACGATGAAGCGCGCGTGCAATTCTGGATTGCCGAATCCTATGCTGCAGCCGGATTGACAGAACAAGCAATCATCGAATATCTCAAAGTGCGCTACCAATGCCAGCAACATCCGAAACTGCCGTTCGGCGTGACGGCACTGTACAAGGCGGGTGAAGGCTATCAAAAACTCGGCAATCTGCCAAAAGCAAAAGAGATGTATGAAACTGTTGTCCGCGAGCGTGGTGCAACGGATGATATCGGCCGTCATGCGAGCCGAAAATTGCAGGAGGTCGAAGCAGAGATGGGAAAACAGTTGTAAAAATGCAAGAGATGAAGCAGGCAGCGCGCCGACTTGTCGCCATTGCACTTGCCGAAGACCTCGGCGATCGCGGTGATATCACGACGCTGGCGCTCGATGCTGGCCGTCAGCCGACCAACGCCGTCATCATCGCCAGGCAGGAGGGAGTTGTCTGCGGCCTGGATGTCGTGAAACTGGTCTTTGAGGAAATTGATCCCACCGTACTCATCGCGCCTGATGTCAAAGATGGTGATCTTGTCACCGGCCACCAGCATCTTGTTGTTCTGTCCGGCTGCGCGCAAAGCATTCTCACTGCCGAGCGCACCTGTCTCAATTTCCTCGGACGCCTGTCGGGCATCGCCACGCTCACGCACGCCTTTGTCGATTCGGTCAGGGGCACAAAAGCACAGATACTGGATACAAGAAAGACGACGCCCGGCTGGCGGCTGTTGGAGAAATATGCGGTGCGATGCGGTGGCGGCGTCAATCATCGCGCCGGTCTATTCGAGATGTTTCTTATCAAGGAAAATCATATCGCCGCAGCGGGCGGCATGACGAATGCTGTCGATCAATGCCGTCGTTATATGAAAGCGAAAAATATTCGGGTTGCGATCGAAGTGGAGACGCAAAATAGTGACGATGTGCGGGAGGCGCTTTTGCTGCGTGTCGATCGAATCATGCTCGATAACATGAGTCTGGCGGCGGTGCAAGAATGCGTCGCTATGGTGGACGGGCGAATTCCGCTGGAAGCATCGGGAAATGTGTCGCTTGCCACGGTTCGGGCGATCGCCGAGACCGGCGTTGATTTCATCTCCGTCGGCTCACTGACCCATTCGGCGACCGCACTCGATGTCAGCCTGCTTTTTCTCTCTTGACGTGGTCAAAATGTGCGCGAATACGCCAATTTGACAGATAAGCCGGCGCAGATGTCAAATGGGGATTGTACACCGATCTTTTCCTCATCGAGAATCTTGTGGAATAGTTATTGCAATTCTGATTGTTGTGAATCGAAGGAATAGCATGAGGACAATATGAGTCAGATAGAAAATAGCAAATCTCCCAACCCCGATGATATACGAAACGACGTCTCTAATTTTCTACGCAACAAATACGGCGATCGTGTGATCATTCCGCCGGAAGCCGAACGAGTCGGCAATCCGCCGGCCGACAAAAATAATGACGAAAAATCGCTGCCGAACATCCATTTTGATCTCAAGCCGACGGAACTGGAATCCTATCTCAATGAATATATCGTCGGCCAGCAGGAAGCGGTGGAGGTGTTAGCGACCAAAATCGCGACGCACTTTAATCGGATGAAATACGAAACGCGAAATAGTGATATGGAGGCGCTCGTCGGCAACATCAAGAGCAATGTCCTGATGATTGGCCCGACCGGTGTCGGCAAGACCTATCTGGTGAAATTGATTGCGAAGAAAATTGGCGTACCGTTTGTAAAGGGTGATGCGACCAAGTTTAGCGAAACCGGCTACGTCGGCGGCGATGTGGATGATCTTGTGCGCAACCTGGTGCATGAAGCTAACGGCGATATTCGCCTCGCCGAATATGGCATTATTTATCTTGATGAAATTGACAAGATAGCGTCCTCGGGCAATGGTTTTGGACCGGACGTGTCGCGCAGCGGCGTCCAGCGCAACCTGCTCAAGCTCATGGAAGAAGGTGAAGTTGATCTCAAGGTGCCGCATGATCTGGCTTCGCAGATGGAGGCCGCTATGCAGGCGCAACGCACTGGCAAGGTCGAGCGCAAAAAGATCAATACAAAGAATATCCTGTTCGTCACCAGTGGCGCCTTTTCCGGATTGACGGACATCATCCGAAAACGGCTGAATCAACAGCCAATGGGATTCACGAACAAGGATGCGGATGTCCTGAAAATTCCGGATGAGAATATTTTCAAAATGGTTCGGTCCGAGGACTTGATCAAATTCGGCTTTGAAACAGAGTTTGTCGGCCGTCTTCCCGTGGTCGTCAGCCTGGATGGCCTGGATGTCGAAGGTCTCTATCAAATTCTCAAGAATCCAAACAGCACGGTCATTCTCGGCAAAAAGCGGGATTTCCGAGCCTACGGCATCGAGATCGACTTTGACGATGATGCCTTGCATCGGATCGCCGAGCTCGCCTTTGAAGAGCACACCGGCGCGCGCGGTCTGACAAGTGTGGTTGACCGACTGCTGCTCAAGTACGAAAAGCTGTTGCCGGATACGAACCTGGATCACATCGTCATCACTCGCGAGATTGTGGAAAATTCGACCGCGGAACTGGAAAAAATATTGACGAATTACTATATCAAAAGCTTTCAAACGAGATTTCTCGTCCGCAACAATATTGTCATCACTTTTACGAAAGAAGCCATCCAGATGCTGCAGGATAAAGCGCGACAGCACGGACAGAATGTGGAGCAAGTGTGCAACGAATTGCTCGGCAACTATGAGTATGGCCTCAAATTGCTCAATTGGGACAAGTTCACGGTGGATGCGGACATTATCAAGAATCCCAAGGAACGGCTGGAAGAGTTGATCAAGAAATCATATGAAAAAAAGTAAAGAGCGGACGGAATAATGGATGCCTTTGATTTTGAAATCATTGCCTGACCATCTGCAGGAAAAACTCGACAACCTGTCCAGAGAGCCGGGGGTTTATCTCTATAAAGACAAGAACGGCAATATCATCTACATCGGCAAAGCCAAAGTGCTGCGCAATCGCGTGCGCTCCTATTTTCAACATCAGCGAACTGATTCGAAAACGATGCATCTGCTGTCGCGCATCGACGATATTGAGACGATCATCACCGACACTGAGGTCGAGGCACTCATCCTCGAGGCAAATCTTGTCAAGGAGCACAAGCCGCGCTATAACATCAATCTCAAGGACGACAAGAGTTTTCCCTATCTGCGGGTGACGAATGAACCATATCCGCGAATTTTCCCGACGCGTAAAGTCATTCGTGACGGGTCGCGATATTTTGGTCCCTATACGAATGTCATCGCCATGAAAGCTTTGTTGGCGACTATCAAAAAGATCTTTCCCGTTCGTTCCTGCAGCCTGCCTCTGAATGAAAAGACAATCGCCGCGCACAAATTTAAAGTCTGTTTGAATTATCATATTCACCGCTGTTCCGGACCATGCGAAGGTCATGTTTCGCAGGAAGAATATCAGCAGACGATAGATTATATTGTTGAATTCATCCAGGGCAACACCGCCAGACTTGAACGCGATATAAAAGCGCGCATGTATGCACTGTCAGAGGAGCGTCGATTTGAGGAGGCGGCTCGACTGCGCGACCAGCTGCAGTCCATCACCATGTTTTCCGAGCGGCAAAAAGTTTTGGACAACAATCTGGCGGATCGAGACATCATTGCCACAGCAGTCGATGAAGACGATGCGTGCTGCGTCGTATTGCGCGTGCGCGAGGGAAAGATCATCTCCAAAGATCATTTTTTCATGGAGCACACGGAGGGCGAAAATGTTGCGGCCATCACCAAGGCCTTTTTGCAGCAGTTTTATTTAAAGGCAGAGGATGTGCCCGCTGAAGTTCTGGCATCCGGCCATTTTGGCGACGACCATCTTTTTCTCGAAGAGTGGCTGTCGCAAAAGAATGCCCGACGCGTCAGGCTGCTGTTTCCGCAACGAGGAGAAAAGGAGAGGCTTTTGCAGATGTGCGTGCGCAATGCCAAACATCACCTCGATGAATTAAAGTTGAAAAAAATGCAGTCAAAAGAATATGTCGCCGGATCTGTCAGGGCGCTGCAAAAAGCTCTGCAACTCGATCATCCGCCGCAGCGAATTGAAGGATTTGACATCTCCAACATTCAAGGCACTGATCCGGTCGCTTCCATGGTCTGTTTCATCAATGGTCGAGCGGCAAAGGGTGAGTATCGTCGCTATAAAATCCGCATCAAACAATCACCCGACGATTTTGCCATGATGAACGAAGTGGTGAAGCGCCGTTACGCGCGTCAGCTTCGGGAGAAAAAAACGCTGCCGGATCTGATTTTAATCGATGGCGGCAAAGGCCAGCTCAACGCGGCCTGCACAGCGTTAAGGGATCTTGGTTTGGACAATCAACCGGTCATTGCCCTGGCAAAACGACTCGATGAAATTTACCGGCCCGGGATTTCGGCGCCGCAAAATCTGCCGCGAGACTCCGCGGCACTGCGACTGCTGCAGCGCGTGCGCGATGAGTCGCACCGATTTGCCCTGACATTTCATCGTGCACGGCGAAAGCAGCGCACGCTGCTCTCCGATCTCGATAGCATTCCCGGCATTGGCGTCAGACGCAAGTCAGATCTCCTGCGCCATTTTCAATCCATGGATAATATCAAGGCAGCTTCTGTCGACGAGCTGGCCATCGGCAGCATCTCCGCGAGGTTGGCGGCGATCATTTACGCGCATCTGCACCGGGAAGAGAGCGAGGGGGCCTAATCAACCGAGCGAATGTGCAGCCTGGCGCGAAGAGAGTCATCAAATTGCTCAAAAGCCTGCAGGAAAATTTCCGGATGGCGTTCAAGATAGGCCAGGGTGGTGTCGAATTGTGCGGGGCTCATGTCGTGCAGTGCCAGCGCAGAATCCATCAGCGCGCTTTTGTCCATGAAAGGGGCGTGATCCGCCTGGTTGAGTTCAATGAATGTTTCATAGACCTGAAAAAACCGCGGAATGTCCGGTTTGACCGCCGGTTCTTTGCGTCTTGAACAGGAGAAAAAGATCAAGAGGGTGCATAAAACGGCTATTATCCTCATGAGTGCTCCTTTATCAGGGATCAAACGTGTGGTGCGCTGTCATCTGCGTCATCCGTGCAGCTCTGAAATAGCTTGCTTTTATATGTTCATTTTTCTAATTTTGGTAGTCATTGACGGATTATGAAAAGTTGTGCTTGCCGATTCCATCGGCTTTTTTTATGCTAATATAGTGAATATTTTACTATGGCAAAAGCCAAAGAAAAGACCCATTTTGTCTGCCAGGAGTGCGGCGCTGCAAGCCCAAAATGGCAGGGCAAGTGTCCCAGCTGTTCGGCATGGAACAGCCTGGTGGAAGAGCGCCTTTTAGCGACTTCTTCGCGCAATGCATTGATGACGCCGCGGGAGAGCGTTCGTCCCCGGCCGCTCAGCAGCATCAGCGCGGAGACGAGACCGCGCAAACTGGCGCATAGCGCCGAATTCAATCGCGTCCTTGGCGGTGGCCTTGTGCCCGGCTCCGTCGTCCTGGTCGGCGGCGATCCCGGCATCGGCAAATCGACTTTATTGTTGCAGGAGGCCGTCGCTCTCTGCTCCGACACATACCGGATATTGTATATTACGGGCGAAGAATCCGCTGAACAGATAAAAATGCGCGCCGATCGACTGGGAGTTTTGTCGGATTATCTGTTCATTTTGCCGGAAACAGAGGTCGAATCCGCTCTGAACGCCATCGAGCACCTCACGCCGGGCCTGGTGATCGTCGATTCCATTCAAACCATGTACACCGCGCTGCTGGAGAGCGCGCCAGGCAGCGTCAGTCAGGTGCGCGAATGCGCGCTCAAGCTGATCCGTGTGGCAAAAACCAAAGCCCTGCCCATCTTTCTGGTCGGTCATGTGACCAAAGAAGGATATCTTGCCGGCCCAAAGGTTCTTGAGCATATGGTCGATGCGCTTTTGCTTTTTGAGGGCGACCGGGATCATTTCTACCGCATCCTGCGCTCGGTGAAAAACCGTTTTGGCTCAACGCGCGAAATCGGCGTCTTTGAAATGTTGAGCAGCGGCTTGAAAGATGTGCCGAATCCGTCGGCTGTCTTTCTCGCGGAGCGACAGACGAACACCAGCGGCTCAACGGTCATCTGTTGCATGGAGGGCACGCGGCCGATTTTGGTCGAAGTGCAGGCCCTGGCGACGGCGACAAAGTACGGTTATCCCCAACGAACGACGACGGGCATGGATTTGAAGCGGCTCATCCTGCTGCTGGGCGTGCTGGAGAAAAGGCTCGGCTATCATGTCGGTTCCATGGACGTCTTTCTCAATGCGGTGGGAGGGCTGCGCATTGATGAGCCGGCGGCCGATCTTGGCGTCATCACCAGCATTGCGTCGAGTATACGAAATCGTGAGATCGATCCCAACACCGTTTTCATCGGCGAGGTCGGACTCGGAGGAGAACTGCGCTCGGTTTCCCATGTTGAATCTCGACTGAGCGAGGCGGAAAAGTTGGGTTTTCAACGCGCCGTCATTCCCAAAGGCAATGCCAAAGGACTGCGATCCTTTGCAAGACTGCATGTCATATCCGTCACCACAGCTTTTGAAGCGCTGCAAAATGCGGTGCAGTAGGAAAATATCTTTTATCGATATCATCGATGCAATTTCATCTCGTTAGAAAAGACAAAAAAACGCGCGCGCGCGCTGCCATTCTCAAGACCGACCATGGTGCGATCAAGACGCCGGTTTTCATGCCCGTCGGCACGCAAGGCGCTGTCAAAGCCCTGTCACCGCGGGATCTGCGTGATATTCGCGCCCAGATTATATTGGGCAACACCTATCATCTTTATCTGCGACCGGGAGCCGAGGTGGTGCGGCGCGCCGGCGGACTGGGGCAGTTCAATGGCTGGCATAAGCCCATTCTGACCGACAGCGGCGGATTTCAGATATTCAGCCTGAATGATTTGAATAGAGTCACGGCCGACGGCTTTGAGTTCAGATCGCATCTCGACGGTTCGCAACATTTCTTTTCACCTGAAAAAGTGGTCGACATCCAGCGCGCGCTCGGCTCCGATATCATGATGGTGCTGGACGAGTGCGTCTCCTTTCCCGCTGAATTCAACCAGGTGCGAAAATCTGTGCGCCGAACAGTGGACTGGGCGCGCAGAAGCATGAGCGAATTTCACCAACGGCCGGCACAACATGACTATTCGCAGACTCTCTTTGCGATTGTCCAGGGTGGCATTTACCGCGATTTGCGCCGGGAATGCGCCAGCGAGCTCGTCAACATGGAATTCGAGGGATATGCCATCGGTGGTTTGTCGGTGGGCGAGCCAAAAGAAGCGATGTTTGACGTCACCGAGACCGTGACTGAACTGCTGCCGGCGGATAAACCCCGTTATCTCATGGGCGTGGGCAAGCCGGATGACCTGCTGGAAGCTGTTGAGCGCGGCATCGATATGTTTGATTGCATCATACCCACTCGCAACGGTCGTAACGGCCAGGCCTTCACGGCAGATGGCCCGATGAATATAAAAAATGTCAAAAACAAAGATTCCGCAGAGCCGCTGGACAATGAATGCGACTGTTATACCTGCACTCATTTCACCCGCGCCTATTTGCGCCACCTGTATGTGGCGAAAGAATTGCTGATTTTAAAATTGCTCAGTTTGCATAATTTATATTTCTACATGTCGCTCATGGAGAGAACGCGCAAGGCGATTTTGCAGAATCGATTCGCTGAATTCAAAAAACAATTTCTGGCTCGCTATAATGGCGATCAGATTTGATCAACCAAGCACAGGAGGAAACACATGTATTTCTTATTATCTGTTTTGGCGATGACAGGTCCATCAGGGGGGCAAGGGACGGGCAATCCTCTCGGCATGTTCATGCCGCTCATTCTCATTTTTCTGATCATGTGGCTGTTGATTTTTCGTCCGCAAGCGCGAAAACAGAAGCAACATCAACGGATGGTACAGGACGTCCAGCCGGGTGACCGCGTATTGACGATCGGCGGTATGTATGGCGTCGTCAAGGGCTTTAAGAATGAGGACAAAGTGATCATCCTGGAGATAGATAAAAATGTCAAAATCGAGTTTCTGAAAAGCTCGATCGCGCAAAACCTGACCGCCGAGGAACGCATGCCGGTCGGGAAAAAGAGATGAAGATTGTTTTCATGGGAACGCCCGAGTTTGCTGTTCCCAGTTTGAAAACACTTTGCCGCAGCGATCACACTGTCATGGGTGTGTTGACAGCTCCTGACAAGCCGGCGGGGCGCGGCAGAAAATTATCCGCCTCCGCCGTGAAGAATTTTGCGATCGCACATGAGCTGCCGATTCTCCAGCCCGAGCGCATGAATGATGCCGATTTCCTGCGTGAATTACGATTGTGGCAGGCTGATCTGTTTGTCGTCGTCGCTTTCCGCATCCTGCCGGAGAGTGTTTTCAGCATACCGCCCAAAGGGACAATCAATCTGCACGCCTCCTTGTTGCCCAAATATCGCGGCGCCGCACCCATCAACTGGGCGCTGATAAATGGCGAAAAGGAATCCGGCGTGACGACCTTTTTTATCGATAAAAATATCGATACGGGTGAAATACTGTTGCAGCGCTCGATGCCGCTGACGGCCGATATGACCGCCGGTGAGCTGCATGATGCGCTGTCGATTTCCGGCGCCGATCTGCTGTTACAGACGATCGATGGGATTGCGGCAGGGACGCTGATGCCCAAAAAACAGCGCGGCACTGCGACATCTGCACCGAAACTCACCAAAGAGCTGCAGCAGATCATCTGGTCAAAAAGCGCTCTCGCATGCCATAATCTGGTGCGCGGATTGTCACCTCATCCCGCCGGCTGTGCGCTCTTTCGCGGTACGCAGGTCAAGATACTACGGACGCGCATCGGCGTCGCAACGATATCATCCGCTTCACCCGGCGAGATCGTCGCCGTCGGCAAAAATGGTCCCATTGATGTTCAAACGGGCGATGGCGTCCTCTCCATTTTGCAGCTCAAACCGGAGGGACGTGCGGCCATGAGCGCTGGCGAATTCATACGCGGTTCGCATGTTGTACTCGGTGAAAAGTTTGATTAAGGCATGGCGACGGTGAAGAAAGAGTCTCCTCGCAGTGTGGTGCAGGCGGCGATATCGCGCATCGAAGGAGACAATGCCTACACGGATATTGTTCTTTCTCATTTATTGACACGCCATTCGTTGGCTGAGCGCGAGCGCGCCTTTGTGACGCAGGTTGTTCGCGGCGCCATCCGCTGGAAAAAACGATTTGACTGGATTATTGATCACCTTTTTTTGGGCCAGCGTGATCAATTGCCGCGTCCTGTTCGCTGGCTGCTGTGGGGCGCTTTATATCAGCTGGAGTTCATGAAGGTGCCTTCCTATGCGGCCGTGAATGAGGCCGTTCATCTGGCGCGGATGCTGAAACTGCATCGCTGGGCCGGCCTCGTCAACGGCATCCTGCGGGCGTATGTGCGAAAACCTGAGGCGATTGTCTTTCCGGATGCCAAAACCTCACCCGTCGAGCACCTGGCATTCAGCGAATCACATCCCGAATGGCTGGTAGACCAGTTGCTCAGCCAATTCGGTTTTGAGGAGACGCATGCAATCTGCCGGGCGAACAACCATCCACCGGATCTGATTTTGCGCGTCAATCGGCGAAAGATATCCGCGGATGACTTTGCAGAATGGCTGAAACAAAACGGCGTCGAGTTTCAGCTGTCACCGGTCGCGGGTTTTTACCGGATCAGATCGATAGATTATGCGTTTCGCAGTCGATTGCTGGCTGAAGGGATGGCGACGGTGCAGGATGATAGCGCGGGATTGATCGGATTGCTGGCAGATCCGCAGCGCGATCAGATTTTCGCCGACCTTTGTGCTGCACCTGGCGGAAAATCGACTCATGTTGCCGAGCTGATGGACGACCGGGGATTCATCGTCAGCGGTGATCTGAATCAATCGCGAGCAGCTTCAATAGATCGCGCCGCCCGGCGGCTCGGTCTGTCGTCCGTTCATCCGGTTGTCGCCGATGCGCGCCAATTTCCTCTGCGGCAAGCCGACATCGTGCTGCTCGATGCACCCTGTTCCGGATTGGGCGTCCTTCGCAAGAAACCGGATTTGCGCTGGAGGAAGAACGCGTCTGATTTGAGTCTACTTGCCGTGCTGCAACGGCAATTGATACATCGCGCCGGCGAACTCGTCAAAGCGGGTGGCAGCCTCATTTATTCGACCTGCACCATCCCTCCAGCGGAGAATGAGATGATTGTCGATGAATTTCTCGGCAAGAATCCGCAGTTTGAAATCGTTCATGCAAAGACCTCGACTATCGCTGATGAATTCATCACCGAGAGAGGATTCATTCGGACATGGACGCACAAACACGACATGGACGGGAGTTTTGCCGCGAAAATGATTAAGAGGAATTTTTAGTGAAAGAAAAAAAGATGAGGTATAGTAAAAGTCTTTGGGGATCCATAGGGATTATTTTAGCAATTCTGGCGGCTTTGTATTGTTTGCTGATATTTTTGATCATGCCCCTTTATACGCGCCATTGGCAACGGGTCCGCGTACCCGATGTGACGAATCTCAGCGTCTCTGCGGCCGAGAAGATTTTGCGGCATAGCAAACTCGTGCCTGCGCGTGGAGATATCCGCTATGATGATGCAATCCCGGCCGGATATACGATTTTTCAGAATCCGGTTGCGAACAGTTATGTGAAGAAGGGGCGACGGATTTATCTCATTTCTTCAAAAGGTAAACGTCCCGTTCTCGTGCCCAATCTGGTTGGTACGAACCTGAGAGATGCGCAATTCAGCATCGTGCAAAATCAACTCACAATCGGGAAAATTTCATATGAATTTGATGGATACTACCCGGACGGAGTTGTCATGGCGCAAGGCGTCGCCCCCGAGACCGAGGTCATGGCCGGCAGCATGATCAACTTGACGGTGAGCATGGGAGAAACGGCGAGTGGACTGTTCGTGCCCGATTTATACGGTATGTCACTGGAAAAGGCCGAGCTCTATCTGCAAAAGTCACAATTGACAACAGGGCGTGTGAGTTATATCGAATCGACGACTTTGCCCAATCTTGTCGTCGATCAATCGCCGCCGGCCGGGCAGCGGGCAACCATAGGCGATACGATTCATGTCACGCTGAGTAAGCCGCTTAAAGGGGAGGAGATGCCATGGTGAAAATGGCGCCATCTGTCCTCAGCGCCGATTTTTCGCAACTTGCCGAGCAGATCAAAATTGTCGAGAGAGCCGGCGCGGATTGGATTCATCTCGATATTATGGACGGCCATTATGTGCCGAATATCACATTCGGTCCTCTGGTCATCGCCGGAATTCGCAAGATCACTCACTTGACCCTGGATGCGCACTTGATGATTGAAAATGCGGACGCTTACCTCGCCGCGTTTCAAGAGGCCGGCGTCAATCAGCTCACGGTGCACGTGGAGGCGTGTCCCCATTTATGGACGACGATCGACAAGATCCACGATCTGCATCTCAGGGCAGGGATCACCCTCAATCCGGCGACGCCCATTTCTCTCATTGAGCCCATCCTGCATCGAGTCGAGCTGGTGTTGGTCATGACCGTGGAACCAGGATTCGGCGGGCAGCGCTTTATCGATGCGATGGTGGACAAAATCGCTGCACTGCATAAATTCAAACAAGAGCACAAGCTGAGCTATGAGATTCAGGTCGATGGTGGTATTGACGAGACGACGGCGCCGTCCGTCGTCAGAGCCGGCGCGACGGTCCTTGTGGCGGGGAGCTCAATATTTGGCGTAGCGGATATTGCCGCGGCTTTTCATCGCATCAAAACAGCGGCGGAGATGGCGAAAAATGGCGAGAGTCTTTGAGAAAAGCAAACTTGCGCTTGACAAATGTCGCCCATGTTTTTATATTAGCCGCGATTTGTAGTGGGAGTAGGAAGGCCGAGACCGACATTTAATGACAGCCAATCTACAAATCAGTCGGCCGGCCGTCCGGAAAACGCAGGAGGCTCATTGTCATGCCCAGAGGGAAAGTGAAATGGTTCAATGACAGTAAAGGTTTCGGTTTCATTGAACAGGATGAGGGTGAAGACGTGTTTGTCCATTACTCTGTCATCGACATGGATGGTTTCAGAACGTTGGCGGAGGGCAGCCTTGTCGAGTTTGAGATGGTGAAAGGAGACAAAGGATTACAAGCCACGCGAGTGACAGCGGCTTGACATCTGGTGACAGTCCCGAGTGATCTCAGAAAACCCCGCTTATCACGTGGGGTTTTTGTTTAAAACCGAATGATGAAACAATTAAAATCGATGTGACGTAACAGATTGGATGAGCAAGTCAACAGGAAGAAAATGAAACGTACTTTCACCAAGAAGGATATCGATATCATTGCCGAAACGCTGGGTGTGAAACCCAAGTTCAAAAACAATAATTATCGATTTGAGCTGATAAATTCTGGAAATCACAACAGATTATCTTTGGAGATTTACCCCGATATTCCCATCGGAGCCGGCAAAGGCAATTTGATCACCGTTTACGCCCCGTGTTCCCATCTTCAACTTCACTTTTGTACAGGATATGTTGTGAGTGAAATGCTTGGCGAAGTGACGTTCATTGGTGAATCGGGTGGTAAACTGTCCGGGCTCATCGTTGAGCGGGAAGCGGGTTGCAGCCTCTATGCAAATGTCGAACGAGATATTTTGTCCGGAGATTTTACCACCCTGGGCCCGGAAATTATGCTGTCAGGCGTCGCCTTGTCTCTGGCAGAAGAGCTTTTCGAAAAATGACCAGCCTCTCATACCGTTGAATCTCGCAGACTATATAAAGACTTTTATTGACTATTTACGCATCGAGCGGCAAGTGGCGGCTAACACTGTCGAAGCTTATCAGAGAGATCTGCTGCGCTATATAGCGTTCCTGCAAGAGCGCGCGATCGATGATTTCAGCAGCGTCTCCCATCGCGATATCTATGCTTTTCTGGAAATGCTGCATGAGTTGACCCTGAGCGCCGCATCTGTTTCGCGGAATTTATCGGCGGTTCGGGCGCTACATCATTTTCTCATCGGCGAAAATGTGACATCGGTTGATCCGACGGAGAATATCGTCGTGCCAAAACCGTGGATGAAATTGCCCGAAATCCTGACGGCAAATGAGATGGCGCGCCTGCTTGTACAACCGGACACAGCGACGGATACAGGAATACGCGACCGCGCATTGTTGGAAACTGCCTACGCGACAGGTGTTCGGGTGTCGGAACTCGTCAACATGAAAACCGCCGATATCTATTGGCAGGATGAATTCATCAGAGTGCTGGGAAAAGGCGATAAGGAGCGACTTGTTCCAGTTGGCGCTGCCGCGCTCAACTGGATCCGCGTCTACATGCGTGGGCCGCGGATCCATCTGGCTGCATTGGGATGTGGGGGCGATGTGCTATTTTTAAATCGCTTTGGCAAAAAGCTGAGCCGTCAGAGCGTATGGATCCATCTGAAAAAGTATGCCCGACAGGCCGGCATTTACACGTTCATCAGTCCCCATACCATTCGGCACTCTTTCGCCACGCATCTGATCGAAGGAGGCGCTGATCTGCGGGCAGTGCAGGAAATGCTGGGACATGCGGACATTATCACAACGCAAATCTATACGCATCTGGATCGGGACTATTTGAAACAGGTGCATCATCGTTTTCATCCCCTGGAAAGTGGACGTTTATGGAAAGCCCAAAATGAGTGAATTGATCATTGGCTCGCGCATCATTCGGCTGGAGCGGGTGGATTCGACGAACAATTACGTGAAGCGAATGCTGCCGACGTTGCCCGATGGCGCCATTGTCATCGCCGACGAGCAAACCCATGGAAAGGGCAGAGGCGGGCATGAATGGATATCCTGTCCGGGAAAGGGATTGACATTTTCCGTTCGTTTGTCCGTCCCTGCCGATGATAGAGCTGTCCCTTTATTCAATCTCTTCCCGGCTGTCGCCATCGTTAATTGCCTCCGATCGCTGAAAATCGCCGCTCAAATAAAATGGCCCAATGACATCTTTATGAACGGCAGAAAACTCGGAGGAATTCTTGTTGAAACCGTCTCGACGTCTGTGAAAATAAATGTCATACTGGGTGTCGGCCTCAATGTGAACACTGAATTGAGCGACTTTCCCGTCCCGTTGCGCCACATTGCCGGATCGCTTAAAAGTATCAGCGGCCAGGAGTATAACATTAAAGTCATTTTTAAAAAGATGATCCAGTTTTTCAATCAACTGTACGATAAAGTTCAAACAGAGAATGGCTGGCGATCGCTGCGGCAAAAGTGGAATGACTATTGCTTGCACATCAATCGACCCATAAATGTCAGCCAAAAAAATGGCGTCACAACCGGTATATTCACCGGAGTTGATGAGTACGGTTTTGCAGTCATAAAAAGTAAAGGGCAGCAGTTCACGTTGCGGGATTGTGCGCATATTTCCTTGCGGGAGGACTATGATACTTGCAATTGATATTGGCAACACCCAGATCGCCGGCGGATTGTACATCAACAAGAATCTGGCAGCGCATTGGCGGCTCTCCAGCACCGCCGAGAGAACCGAAGACGAGACCTGGATTTTAATGAAAGCCATTGTGCAGGCAAATGGTTTTGATATTGAAAAAACCGGCGGTGTCGCCATAACCTCGGTCGTGCCGGATATCACGCATACCTTTGAGAAAATGTCGAGCAAATACTTGCGCTGCGATCCCGTGATCGTTGATTCGACGCTGGACCTGGGGATTGAAATCAAGTATGATACGCCGCAGTCCGTCGGGGCGGATCGCCTGTGCAACGCTGTCGGTGGCTTTTTCAAGTATGGCGGGCCGCTGATCATCATTGATTTTGGCACGGCGACATCTTTTGATGTCGTCTCGAATAGAGGAGAGTATCTTGGCGGCATGATTGCGCCCGGCATTGAAATGTCATCCATGGTTCTGCACCAGAGAGCAGCGAAATTACCGAGAGTCTACCTTTCGTTTCCGGACAAGGTGATCGGCAAAACCACCGAAACAAGCATGCAATCCGGCCTCATGTATGGCGCTGTAGAGATGATTGATGGCTTGACCAAACGGATTAACGAGGAGCTGGGGTGCGAAGCAAGATGTATTGCCACCGGCGGACTGGCCCGACTTGTCTTAAACAAGCTGCGCAATGATTATACCCTGGATTCTTTTTTGACCCTCGACGGCTTGAGAATAATTTATGATCGGGTCAGAAAAGGTGCATGAACGCTTGAAAATGAGATGAGGAGGAACGGTGACGCTAGCGGATTTGGGGTGGGACGATTATTTCAAGGCTCGCTTGAGCGAATTCAATGAATCCGATTTGATTTGTGCCCGCGTATCGATGCAACAGAAAAAGCAGTATCGCGTCCTGACCGAGTCGGGCGAATTTCCTGCGGTTATCGCGGGAAAACTCAGGCACGCGGCCGAATCCATGGCGGATTTCCCTGCTGTCGGCGACTGGGTGCTGGTGAACCTCAATTCCGACGAAGGCAAGGCCATCATTCATCATGTGTTGCCGCGCAGGACAAAGATATCTCGCGATACGACGACGCGCAAAGGACGCCGGCCAATCGCCGATGAACAGGTGCTCGTCGCCAATATTGACACCATTTTCCTCGTCGCTGCTCTCAACGAAGAGCTGAATCTCAGACGAATTGAACGCTATTTGACAGTGATTTGGGATAGCGGCGCAAAACCGGTTCTGTTGTTGAACAAATCCGATCTCTGTGAGGATATTGACGATCTCTTGCCGCAAATTGAAGAGGTGGCCATTGGAGTGGATGTTCACGTCTTGAGTGCAACGAACAATGAAGGCCTCGACGTCCTGCGGCGTTATCTCGACGCTGGAACGACCGTAGCCCTGCTCGGATCGTCCGGCGTGGGCAAGTCAACGATCATCAATAAAATCATTGGCAGGGAAAAGTTTAGCGTCGCACAAACCGGGGAGTATAAGGATAAAGGCAGGCATGCGACGACATTTCGCGAGATGGTCGTGCTCGAATCGGGCGGCATTCTCATCGACAATCCGGGCTTGCGATCCATACAGCTGTGGGACGGCGAAGAGGGCATGGCAAAATCTTTTGCAGATATTGAACAATTTGCCATCGACTGTCGTTTTAAGGATTGTCGGCACTTGAATGAACCCGGGTGCGCTGTTCGGCGGGCAGTTGCGTCGAGCGAACTGCCAGCGGAGCGATATGAGAGTTATCTCAAGCTGCAGAAGGAACTCGACTTTCGCGCCAGAAAAGAAAACTGGGCTGGTCGGCAAAATACGAAAAGACGGTGGAAATCGATTGCAAAGAGTGTGCGACGGATGAAAAATAGCCGGGATAAATTTCAGTGATGAATGATGTGCTAAAAATGCCGCGTCTCTTTGTAGCACTGCTGTGGTTGCTGCACGTAACTCTTTCCGTCGCCGAGGTGACGCAATACTATGAAATGTGCGACGCCTCGGCAGCCTTGCCCGTGGATGAGGAGCATTTTATCATCGCCAATGACGAAGACAATCTGTTACGCATCTACCACTATAATGAAAAAATGCCGGTGCGAACATTCGATCTGTCGGCTTTTTTGGGGATAAAGCGCGGTGATAAAAGTCCCGAGTCCGACATCGAAGGTGCGGCGAAAATTGATGACTATAATTTTTTCATCACCTCGCACGGCAGAGATAAAAAGGGACGTTTGCAGAAAAATCGACAGCAATTCTTTGCCGTCAAAATCGATCGTCAATCGCTGCAAATAAAACCCGTGGGCCGTCCCTATCAACATTTGCTGGATGAAATGGTGCGAATGGATCGGCTCAAAAAACTTGGCGTTTATGATTCATATCAGCCGAGCCAAAAAAAGAATACTGTTTTGGCGCCCAAGGAGCTTGGCGTCAATATTGAGGGCCTGGCTGCAGCGCCAGATCGCCGATCACTTTTAATCGGATTTCGCAATCCCGTTCCCGGTGGTGAGGCGCTGGTGATCGAATTGCTCAATCCCGTTGCCGTTGTGACCGAATCCGCATCGCCGCGATTCGGCGAGATTTATCTTCTCGATATGGATGATCGCGGGATTCGCAGCCTCGAATACGATCCTCAGCTCAACGACTATCTGGTCATCGGCGGAGCGCAAGACGATGAAATTGACGCCAAGTTGTATCTCTGGAATGCAAGAGCCCAGGGAGCGCCAGTAGAGATAGCGGAAGTGGATTTCCGCCGCTATGACAAACTAACGCCCGAGGCGATGTTTACAACTCACCAGAATCGTCTTCAAATTTTTAGTGATGATGGTACTATAAAGCATATCGATGCGACGGGTGACAAGTGCGACTGCAAGCAATTGCCAAACGCCGAGATGAAAAATTTTCGCAGATTGCAGATCGAATGGCCGGCAGGCCGTTCAACGGCGCCCGATTAGCGAAAAACGACGGTTGTCTGTAAAAATTTTCTTGCATTGCTATGATGGAATTGCTATATTTCCTAACTCTCATAAGCGGGAGTAGTTCAGTGGTAGAACACAACCTTGCCAAGGTTGGGGTCGCGAGTTCGAATCTCGTCTCCCGCTCATAGCCGGCGGCGTAGCCAAGTGGCTAAGGCGGAGGTCTGCAAAACCTCTATTCATCGGTTCGATTCCGATCGCCGCCTCTCAGAGGAGCCGACCGTGGCCGGGGTGGCGAAATTGGTAGACGCAAGGGACTTAAAATCCCTCGGGCAGTTATGTCCGTGCCGGTTCGATTCCGGCCCTCGGCACATTGGCGCGCGGACCAGTGGTCCACAGACCGTTGGGCAGCGGAGGTTCTTTCACAGAAGCAGCGTGACCATCGTGGAACGCTTTTTTTTTGATCAATTACAAAGAGCAAGAATGCACGGGCGGTTAGCTCAGTTGGTTAGAGTACTTGCTTGACATGCAAGGGGTCACCGGTTCAAATCCAGTACCGCCCACATCACCAGAAACCGAAACCAAGCCGCCTGTTGAAGGCGGTTTTTGGTTTACGGTGACGGCTCTTGGCGAAAGGTATAGAATTGTCGGATATTCACATCACATTTCCGGATGGCAGTGTAAAAAAGTACGAGACCGGCATTACCGGACAGGATGTTTTGCACGATCTCAATGGCCGGATTAAAAAGGAAGCGGTCGCCGTCAAGGTGGACGACAAGCTCTTTGATCTGCATCGCGCCCTGCCGAGCGGCAAAATCGAGTTCCTGACCTTCGATTCTCGCGAGGGCAAGGATGTCTTTTGGCACAGCTCGGCCCATATCATGGCCCATGCGGTGAAGAACGTTTTTCCCAAGGCAAAGCTCGCCTTTGGGCCGCCTGTCGAAGAGGGATTTTACTACGACATCGACGCCGGGCAAAGCATTGGCACCGATGACCTGGCAAAGATCGAAGAAGAGATGCAGGTGATCGTCAATGCCAATCGGCCATTTGAGCGCGACGAGCTGTCCGTCGACGAGGCGATCGCGATTTTTAAAGAAAAAAATGAGGACTTTAAAGTCGAGCAGATCGAACGCCTCGGAGAACCGCCCGCCATTTACCGGGAGGGTGATTTCATCGACTTGTGTCGCGGCCCGCATCTTCCATCCACCGGCTATGTCAAGCACTTCAAGCTGCTGACCATCGCCGGGGCCTATTGGCTGGGAGATGAAAAGAATCCAATGCTGCAACGGCTGTACGGCATCTCGTTTCCAAAGAAATCCCAGCTCGACGAGTTCGTCAACCGCCTGGAGGAAGCGAAAAAACGCGATCATCGCCGCCTGGGCCGCGAGCTCGACCTGTTCAGCATCCAGGACGACATCGGTCCCGGTTTGGTCCTGTGGCATCCGCAGGGCGCCTTCATCCGCCACAAAATCGAAGAATTCTGGCGCGAACGCCATCTCAAAACCGGCTATGAATTCGTCAATTCACCGCATATCGCGCGCAAAAGTCTGTGGAACACCAGCGGCCACCTCGAATTCTTCAGCGAGAATATGTACAGTTCCATGGAGGTGGATGAGCAGGAATACCTGGTCAAACCGATGAACTGTCCGTTTCATCTGTTAATCTATAAAAGCAGGACTCGCAGCTACCGCGATCTGCCCTATCGCTGGGCTGAATTGGGCACCGTCTATCGCTATGAGCGCTCCGGCGTCTTGCATGGCCTCATGCGAGTGCGCGGCTTCACCCAGGATGATGCACACATTTTTTGTCGACCCGATCAACTCGACGATGAGGTGGTCAAACTGATAGATTTTTCGACCGGCATGCTCAAAGCATTCGGATTTGACAATATAGATGTCTATCTTTCAACCCGTCCGGAAAAATATGTGGGAAGTCTGCCTAATTGGGAGCGCGCGACCGAAGCGTTGAAAAATGGCCTGGAAGAGATGGGCGTCCCCTATGCGGTTGATCCCGGCGAAGGGGTCTTTTACGGACCAAAAGTCGATATCAAGATCCGCGATTCCATCGGCCGTTCATGGCAGTGCTCAACCATTCAGGTCGATTTTAACGAGCCGGAAAGATTTGATATTTCATACATTGGTGCGGATGGCGAGAAACATCAACCCATCATGATTCATCGCGCCCTCCTCGGCTCACTCGAGCGCTTTTTTGGCGTGTTGATCGAACACTATGCCGGAGCATTTCCGTTGTGGCTGGCGCCCGTTCAGGTCAGTGTGATACCGATAACGGACGGTCAGCACGAGTATGCAAAAGCCGTGCACGCGCAGCTCATTGAAGCGGACATACGCGCTGAACTCGATGATCGCAATGAAAAAGTCGGTTATAAAATTCGCGAAGCAGAAACGCGCAAAATCCCCTACATGCTGATCATTGGACAAAAGGAGGTCGATCTGAAAACGGTCTCCCTGCGCAAACGCCATGAAGGCGATTTGGGATCGAGTAATTTGACGGAATTGATCGCATTGATCCAGGACCAGGTGAATGCGAAATCCTCGTCATAAATGTTTTAGTCTCTTATGGAGGTAACCTATTAAGAAAAAAGAAGTTCGTATCAATGATGAAATTGATGCCCCGCAAGTCAGATTGATCGATGCAGACGGGCAGCAAATCGGTGTTGTGAGCTCCTCGGAAGCCATGACCAGGGCGGAGGAGGCCGGTCTGGATCTGGTCGAGCTCTCGCCAAATGCAAAACCACCGGTGTGCAAGGTTATGGATTTTGGCAAATATAAATACGAGCTTGCCAAAAAGGAAAAAGAGAATCGTAAAAAGCAGCACGTCATCGTCACCAAAGAGGTTCGGTTCAGACCGAAAACAGATGAGCACGATTTTGAGTTCAAGGTGAGGCATGCGCGCAAGTTCCTCGAACAGGGAAACCGGGTCAAGGCGACCGTCATGTTTCGCGGCCGAGAGAACGCACATCGCGAATACGGACAGAGAATTTTGGACAAATTTATAGAGGCAGTGGAGGATATCGCCAAGATTGAAAAGGATACGAAACTTGAAGGTGGTCAACTGGTGCTGTTTGTGACAAAAAAATAACAGACGTGAGGTAATACGACAATGCCCAAGATGAAATCGAATCGGGCTTCTTCCAAACGGTTCCGCAGAACCGGGAGTGGAAGAATCCGTAAAAATAATGCCTTTGCACGCCATATTTTGACAAAGAAATCGCAAAAAAGAAAACGAAAATTGCGCAAGCCCGGCCTCGTCGCCGCAGCAGATGAGAAACGATTACGCCAACTCATCTCCCGCTAGATCGGCTTGCGCAATGGATAATGTTTTGGAGGAGATATGCCCAGATCAAGCTCGTCGGTGCCGACACGGCAACGGCGTAATAAATATCTAAAGGCCGCCAAGGGTTATTGGGGCGGCAAAAGTCGCCTGTATAGATCCGCGAAAGAACAGGTCGAAAAGGGATTGCTCTATGCCTATCGCGATCGTCGCACCCGACGTCGCGAGTTCCGCAGCCTGTGGATCGCCCGCATCAACGCGGCGGCGCGCATGTTCGATATGTCCTATTCACAATTAATCGACGGGATGAATAAAAAAGGATTGGACATCAATCGCAAAATGCTTGCCGAGCTGGCTGTTCACGACATCAAAGCTTTTGAAGAGATTGTCAAAACGGTTCGTCTTTCATAACTATTTCTTCGTTCATGTTGAATGAGGACAGCAAAAGGAGATCCCTGAACCATACGATTCAGAAATCTCCTTTTTTTTATCATATCAACGGAAACCACATAGATCAGGAGGCTGCCATGCTGCACACTCGCCGTCATTTTATGAAAACGGTGGTCGCCGGCGCTGCCGCGACCGTGGCGGGATCTCTCCAGCGATGTACTCCCCTGAAAGAGCGCCCCAATATCCTGTGGATCACCAGCGAGGACAATAGTCCTTTTTTTGGCTGCTATGGCGATGAATTCGCCACCACACCCAACTTTGACAAATTCGCTCAGCAAGGCGTCCTCTATGAAAACGCATTTGCGACCGCACCGGTCTGCGCTCCAGCTCGCTGCACGATCATCACCGGCGTCTATCCGCCCTCCATGGGCACGCAGCACATGCGCAGCCGTTACCCGATTCCCGATTTCATCAAGCCCTATCCGTTCTATCTGCGCGAGGCCGGCTATTATTGCACCAACAATGCCAAAACAGATTACAATTTCTTTGGAGAAGACGCATCCTATTGGGACGAGTGCGGGCGAGACGCTCACTATAAAAATCGCCCTCCGGATCAGCCGTTTTTTGCCATTTTTAATTATACGGTGAGTCACGAGAGTTCTGTGCATACCAGCATCCCGACGGAGCAATTGCGCCATGATCCGGGGTCGGCGCCGCTGCCGCCTTATCATCCCGATACGCCGGACGTTCGCCATGATTGGGCGCAGTACTATGACAAGGTGCAAGATCTGGACGCGCAGTTTGGCGAGCGCCTCACAGAGCTCGAGGAGGCCAGACTCGCTGAAGATACAATCGTCATCTATTATGCCGATCACGGCGGCGTGCTCGCGCGCAGCAAGAGATACCTTTATGACAGCGGTTTGCATGTGCCGATGATCATTCGCTTTCCGAAAAAGTACCGTTCTCTGGCGCCAGGCAAAGCCGGTGCGCGCGTCGATCGACTGGTCACCTTTATCGATCTTCCCGCAACACTTTTGAGCCTGGCAGGCATAACCATTCCGCGCCATATGCAGGGCACAGCTTTTCTCGGCACGCACAAGGGTAGGCCAAGAAAATATGCGCACTCTTTCCGCGACCGCATGGATGAAAAGTATGATTTCAGTCGCACCATCCGCGACAAGCAGTTCCGTTATGTCCGTCATTTCAATCCGCAACGCATTTATGGGCAGTACCTCGAATACATGTGGCGCGCGCCCCTGACCCGGGCGTGGGAAAATGAATTCAAAGCAGGCCGCTGCGACGACATTCAGAGCGTCTTTTGGCGGCCAAAGCCGGCGGAAGAACTCTATGACAGCCGCAATGATCCGTGGGAGGTGAACAATCTGGCAGCTCTGCCGCAGTACCAGCAGCGACTCGCGCGCATGCGCGCCGACCTGCGTGATTGGTTGCTGGAGATCAGGGATTCCGGTTTTTTGCCCGAAGGCGCGCTGGCTGACATTGCCAAAAACGGCACGGTCTACGACTTTGTCCACTCTGCTGCCTACGAGCTGGAAAGAATCCTGCCGGTCGCGGAAATGGCCAGCGATTATAATGCCGCGCATCTGCCGGCCCTGCGCGAGGCCATGCGAGATGCCAATCCGACGATCCGCTTTTGGGGCGCGATGGGCTGCCTCGTGCTCGGCGACCAGGCGGGACCGGCCATCGACGATCTGTTCGTGCAGCTCAACGATCCGGATGGGGATGTCGTAGCTGTGGCCGCCGAAGCGGTGGTGAAATTGGGATTTCACAAAGAGGGGGTGG
>JAFGJB010000282.1 GCA_016929295.1 Candidatus Zhuqueibacterota bacterium
GAGGATGCCCGAGCTGCCCTCATCGGTGTAGAGGCCCCAGCCGCCATAACCGTGCGTATAAATCCCGTGCACCAGATTGTTGCGAATGACCGTACCGGGTGAAATGCCCAGCATGTAGATGCCGCCCATATCAGACAACAATTTTTGTCCGGCATTCTCGACATGATTGTACTCGATGCGGTTTGCGTACGCTGCGCTCGGCTTGTATCCCCACTCCTTGCCGACGGAAATGCCCGTGTAATAGAGATCGCGAATGTGATTATGGGCGATGACGCTCTCGGAGGCGTGCATCAACAGGATGCCGATCCCCGAGTAATAGATGCGCCCGAGATCGAACAGCACATTATCGGTGATGGTGATATGGCTGGTCTTGAGCAGGCTGTCCTCCGAAGCGCTGCCGCCCGATATCTGGATGCCGCCGGCCGCCAGGTCGCGAATGACGTTTCTGCTGATGAGCACATTGCGGCAGCCGTCGTAGATGCCAATGCCGTACGAGCCGATGTGTTGAAAAGAACAATCGGTGATGGAAATATGGCGCGCAGCCGTGGCCTCGACGGCCGCGGGCACCATGTCTGCGGCAAAGTGATCGCCGCTATCGCCGGGGGGCAATTGCCAGTCGGTGTAGGCGAAATTTAAGCCGTGCAGATGGATATGCTCGACGTATTCTCTCTTTATGGGGCTGCCGAGAAAGATCAGCAGCTGATCGAAAAACGGCGCAATGATCTCCGCCGCTGCAACGTCTTCATTGGCAAAAGCAAGATAGTACAATTTTCCTTGCGGCCGATCGAGGTACCATTCGCCCGGCTCATCCATGCCTTCATAGAGATTATCGATGAAATAGCGCGCGCCGACCGTCGTATTGTCGTCGGTGAAGCGGCGCCAGATCGGCGTCGCCAAATTGACCGTGAGCGTTTTCGTATCGACTGACTCGATCGGGCTGCGGGCGTCCGACCAAAAGTGCAGCACGACGATCTGTACATCGTTTAAATTTGTCCAGTTGGACAAAATATCGCCGGGATAAAAGCCGAACTGATAACGGTAGTGATGAAAAGGCCAGCCTTTGCCCTCCATGGGATCTTTGACGCGATAAAAGCCCTCATTGGGCGTGCTGGCCCGATAGCGTCGTTCGCCATTGACGAACAGAGCCTGAAAGGTGCGACCGCTCTCGCGAGCCGCCGGCACGTCGCAGATCCACTTGTTGTCGCGGACCTGCCGCCAGCCCGTCAGTCGCTGGCCCCCGGAAAAGAGCACCGCCTCATCCTGGTAGGCCCTATAGGTGACGGGCGCCTCTTTGCTCCCGGAATCCTCGGGCAGGAAAAAAATCTTTTTCTCCAGATTGTACACCCCGCCGCGAAAATTAACGACGACCGGCTTGTTTGGCAGGCTGTCACTTTTCGCCTCGCGCACCGCCTGTTGGGCGCGATGAAATGTGGCAAAGGGGCCGTCATTTTCGCGAGGCTCGGCGAAGCGGCCGCTCCATATATCGTTGCCCTCGGGCGAGACGTAGAATGATATGTCCCCGGCGGAAGCAATCGAGCTGATACAAAGCATGAAGCCAATGATGGAACTGTACCTTTTCACGAAATCTCCTTAACCACCGATAGTGGAATGAATCGTGTGTTCGCCTTCCCAGTAGCTGATGTAACGAGAATTACGATCGAGACCGCGATAAGTGCAGTGCAATACCGCGCGCGCCACATGCCGGATGGGCGGCCGGTTGCCGGACAGGCAGGTCTTTATTTGTCGCAGCCATTGTTTTCGCATGCGTCGCCATCCGCCCTTCTCCGGGATATACTCTACGGCGTACGTGGCAAAACCCAGTGACGCCAACGTGTCCCGCAGTCCTTTTTCGTTGAAAAAAGTGCAGCTGCTCGGCTCGTAGGGGCTCTCGTCCCCGACAGGACAGAACAGAAAGGCGTTGCGCGATTCGCCGCGCCAGACGGCGGTTTCGATGATCAGATCGCCGCCGGGTTTGATGAGATCGCGCAGGATTTTGAGTCCCCAAAACGGGTAGCGCAGGTGATAGAGTACGCCGGGGAAGAGGACGATATCAAAGAGACCGAATCGCGCCGCGGTCATGTCGTAGAGATTAATCTGCACCATTTTCACCGCGGAATTGAAAAACGGGATGAGAAATTCCGTCGCCGGAGCGGACAGGTCATTATCGATGCCGATCACCTCGCGCGCGCCCAGCGACTCGGCCTTGAACGAAAAGAGGCCATCGCGGCAGCCGACATCCAGCACCCGTTTATCCCGCAAGTCCAGTTTTTCCATCATCTGCAGACAGAGATTCTGCGCCGGCACATAGATCGGATTGCCCGGCGTGGCGATGGTGTCGGTGAGCTGAATGATGTGATAAAATTTATAGTGCGAAATTTTGTCGAGAATTTCCTGTTCAGTCATGGCTGTTTTTCTCTCACATGCGACATGCAGGTCGCGTTTGTCTTGATAATTTACGATAAATGATGGAAAAACCAAAGAAATGCGCGTCAAAAAAGAAAAACATCTCAGCTATTCTTTGCGTTCCTCTGCGCCTTTGCGTGAGGCCCTTATTGAGTTAACGGCTTTTCATTCGCAGATTCCATCCCTGTACACTGAATGTCAGAGTTTCAAGCTCGATGAAGGACTGCAAGTCCTGATTCAATTTGCGCCCAGGATTGGAAATCCTCAGCGAACATCAAGTCGGAAAAGAAGATAAATAATTTTTCCCTTGACATTTATGCAAATCATATATATATTGATAATAGATATAAAGATCATCTATATATTTATTATCTATATATTACTATATGATAAAGCCGCAACTCGACATACCGCTTTTAACCAAACAGTTCAACGAGACGTTGATCTTGGCCATTCTCGTCGACGGCAAAAAACACGGCTATCAGCTGGCGCTGGAAATAGAAGAAAAGAGCGGTGGGCTGTTCAGATTCAATCACGGCACCCTCTACCCGATCTTGCATCGGCTGGAAAAGGAAAAGCTCATCAGAGGCGCGTGGAAGCAGGAGGGTCCGAAACGGCAGCGCAAGTATTACACCCTGACCAGCGCCGGGAAAAAATACCTCGCCGTGCATGTCGCGCAATGGCGCGAGTTTTTCACCCAGTTTTTCAACATCGCAGGAGTCATCGAAGGATGAATCGATTTTCCTCATTATTGAATTCGATCCATGATCGGCTGCATGTGCCGCAGCCGATCAAATCGCGCATCCTGCTGGAAATTGCCGCCGATTTGCAGGACGCCTATGATTTTTATCTCGAACGGGGGCATACGGAAGAGCAAGCGACGCAATTGGCGCAGGAGCGGTTCCTGCTGGATGATGCGGCGATAGCCGAGCTGGCGGCCGTGCATCAGCCACTGGTGAAGAGAATTCTGGATCGCTTCTCCCTGCAAATGCAGAGTCGCTGGCAGCGACTCATTCTCCTGCTCACACTTCTGACGATCGTCGCCGTATCCGGTCGGGTGATGCTGACGAGCGCCTTTTTCGTGAATTCGAGTCCCTTTGTCTGGCCGGTATGGGGCATCTCGATCGCCGGACTGCTGCTATTCCTGCAAAAGTTTTACCAGCTCTTTCTGATCAAAAACCACAACCTGAGAACCTTGCGAAATGGCCTGGGCACGCTGGCGCTGCTGGGACTGTTGAGCGCCGTGCTCGGTCTGTGCGGTTATTTTTACGAGCTGCTCGCCAACGGCATGCGCACGGTCTTGCCCGGCGGCAGCCTCATCACGGTTGTCTGTACGGTGACGGATTCAGCGAAACAGATCATCGATATCCACAACTGTTATATTCGCACCTCGACCGTGATGATGGCAAGTCTGTTCGTAGCCATGCTCATTGGCCTTCTCTGGTACGTGCTGATGAATAAAATCGCGAAAATAGAGATGGCCGAAGCACAGTCCATTCTGTCAACGTGAAATGATTGGAGGTTCTCATGATAAACTTTATTGCAAGTGGCGGCATCTATATGTGGCCGTTGCTGATCATCGCGATTGCCATCCTTGTCCTGGCGATCACCAAGGGCGTTCAGCTCTATTCAAAAAACGAAAACAAAAAACAATTGGAAAACGGCATCAATGCCATCCTCTTTTGGGGCGCTTTCAGTCTGGTGCTCGGATTTTTCGCCCACTTTCACGGCGTCTACATGGCCATGGGGGCCATCCAGGCGGCGAATGACATCTCTCCCGCCATTGTCGCCGGAGGCTATGCGGTCTCCCTGATCACCATTCTGACCGGCTTGTTTCTGTTCATGTTTTCCGCCATCATCTGGTTCATCTATCGCGCCAGATGGACGAAAATTGGCAATTGAACGAACAGAATCACAGGAGATATCTTATGGAAACGAGCCGTTTTCTTTTTGCCAGCTGTTCCAGCTGGCTGCTGCTGCCTGCCGTTCTGGCGGCGTTATGGATCATCATTGCTGATATCCGATCCCTAAAGCAGCGAAAGGAGCAACACAGCCGAATTTCCAGCCCCTACGCGCTGCTCTACCTGAGCGGCGCTGCCATTGTCCTGGGCTGTCTGGGCTATTTCATCGAGATGAAGAGCTCTGTCTGCCTGAAAAACGTGCTGCCAGGCAGTAGTTTTGTCACCGTCATATGTACAGTCGTCGATTCGGCTGACAAGATGAACGCCATCGCGAATTGCTACATGAACAGCGCCTCGGCTATGATGACCGGCCTGTTAACGTCGCTGCTCATCGCGCTGGTCTGGCTGGTACTGCATCGATATTCGAAACGATCGTAACTCAACAGGGGTTTGTCCGCCTGGACACGTCCGCCTGGACACGTCCGCCTGGACAAACCCTTTTTAAAAAGCTGACCACAAGGGGACAAATCTGCACCATTGTGTTTTTTTTTGCAAGCTTTTGCTTGAATGATAACAAGTGTGATCTTGGCGCGGCCTTTGGCCGCAAGCAAAAATATCTAAACCGCCGAGTGCGCTGAGACCACCGAGAAAATAAATGAAACAAAACTTGGCATTTTTCTAAAAAAATGAAAATGGGTTCTATAACGAATTGTTCGGGCAAAGTGAAAATTTTTTGACAGGATAACGGGATCGGCAAGATCAACAGGATAAAATATTTTCATAACCTCTCGAGATAATCGATGCAAAAAAAATCAATATCATTTCTTCGCGTATCTTTGCGTTCTCTGCGCCTGCGTTGAAAAATATTGAAAGATTATGCGCGTATTTGCCGGATGTACAAAAATTTTCTAAAAAAACACGATGTTGCTACATTGTAATACAGAGAAAAGCCACAAACTCTTTTTTTTGGTGGTTCTCGGCGAGCTCTGTGGTTTCAATCTTTCCCCGCTCTCGACTGAAACGATGGCTTTAAATTTGGTTGCGGCCAAAGGCTGCGCTGCGATCTCTGGTAAATAATCCAGTCCAGGTGACACCCGCCCGCTTCAGTTTGGTATTCTGTTTGCTATGCATCCTGAAAAAGAACAATCGGAGATTGGATATGGGCAATAATGGATTCATACGTTTTTTCGCTTACATTATCGTTCTCTTGCTATTTATGATGAATACGGGTTATCCGCAAAACTTTTCGGCCGGTTTGCTGGCCGGCAGCAGCGGCGGTCCGGCCATCCAGGTGCAAGGCAGCGTGCAGGAGTTGGCGCAAGGATTTCCGTTCATCCTGAAATTTGCCATCAATTACGCGACCCTTGATCCGGGTGATCCGATAAAAGTGCGAAAAATCTTTATAAACGATGCCACCAACGGCGTGCCGGAGAAAAACGGTCAAGTCTGGGATTTTCGTCTCGATTTTCTCTACCAAATGAACTGGTTTTCCTGGCAGCGATTCTATTTTTATGGCGGAACGCGTCTTTCCTATTTTAAGGGCAATTTCAAATATATCGGCGGCAACGAGGATTTTGATATCAAAAGCAAGCAGTGGGGTTTGGGAGTTGGCCTGGAAAAGTTCTACCCGATGAGCGACAAGATCGATCTCGTCTTGACTGCTGGACTGGACTACTATAAAGAGAGCACACTCACCGGCCATGACACCTCCTACAGTCCCAACGGCGAAAACGTCAACGGTCGAAAAGAGTACACCTATGCTGATGCCGACAAAGCCGTCAGGCAACCCGAGTTTGTGCCGAGAGCCTTGATTGGAGTGAATTATAATTTCTGAATGTTGCGGCTTCACTGAACTTGCAGACGTGCCAAGCCCTCTATCCTGCTGGAAATGGCCGCTGATTTGGAGGATGATAGGATGAAGACAAAATATCCGTTCAGGATCTTATTTTTCGGGATTGCCGTAGCGCTCAGCGCAAATCCTGTGGACAACACGCCGATCGCCAGATTTTCCGAGCTTGTTTTTAATGAGGCAAATGATTGGACGCTGGAGCTTTTTTTTCCGTTCGAATACCAAGAAAATGCCATTGATAGTGCGACCGTCAGCGTCGTAAGCGGCGCTGCAAAGATCAACGCCGCCTGGCATCCCGGAACTGCAATTGGACTCATCACTTCAGATAGTCTGTCGAGGCCATTGGCTATCAAGCGGGAGGGGGACGCCATTCAGATATCGACCTATTCCAGTTGGCAGGGAAATCAGCAAGTCAGGGTTGATGGGCTGCTTTTTGGCAATATGAAAGGAGCCAGCGTCGGACCACCTCAAGCAGGCTACTCAATTATGAGAAACAGCTGGACGGATCAGCATTTAAACGCCATTACGATGGATTGCCTCACCCAAATCCATTCACTCGGCGTAATCAACGACACACTGGGCCTGAGCGGACTCTTGAAAGGCCATATCTATGACACAAAGAATGATCCGGTGACAGGGCTACAGGTTTTCCCGGCATCACCAAGCCGCTTCTATTTGCACACCTCTATTGTCATCGATAAGATGGGTGCGTACCAAACAGGCATATTTCGAAAATTTCCGTCACAAACCATCGACCATCTTTATGTGAGACTGGATGATTTTGCCGGCTGGATAGACACCGTCGCCGTTCAGCCATTCGAACTCGCCAATATTCATCCCGGCACGAACGTGATTCAGGATATTCATCTGCTGGATGATGAGTATGTATTGACAGACGTAAAAAAGCGGAATTCTACTCTGTTCCCCAAGATAACAATGATAAATTATCCGAATCCATTCAACACATCGACAAATTTCCATGTAAAAATCCACGATCTTTCGCAACGAATTGATGGTACGATCACTATTTATAGTGTCAGCGGTCAGATTGTCAAACAGATCCCTGTCGATGGCCATACAACAGTCAAGTGGAATGCGACGGATATGAACGGCAGATTAGCGCCTTCAGGAATATATCATTACAAGCTCGAATTCAATGAAAGAACAGTGTCCAGCGGATCGATGATATTCTTAAAATGACATGTCAAAGCTGTTATACATTTTCCTGTTGACCTGCTCATTTGCATTCGGACAGCGAATCAATTTTCATCGTGAAGATGTCACTTGCCGCCTCGATGGTGAATATCTGCGGGTCGAAGGTTATTACTGGTTTTCAAATGAATCGAATGTGGCAGTCAGAAGCGAAATATATTACCCATTTCCTCATGATTCAGGTGGACTCGTTGATTCGATGAAGGTTTATAATTTAACGAGGGGACAAGAGACCTTTATAGGAGTAGAAAAATTTGGCCTGTCTTTTTTTGTAGATATCGAGCCTTCTGATACGTCGTTATTTCAGATAAAATATCGACAAAGATTGAATTCTGACAGTGCTGTCTATATATTAAAAACGACAAAGAGCTGGGGAAAGCCATTGGATGTTGCCGAATTCAAACTCATGGTCCCCGACTCTCTTAAAATAAAACATTTCACGTATCCGCCAGATCAACTGTATAAAATCGAAAAGCTCTGCATATATCTTTGGAAACGACAATGTTTTATGCCGGATCGCAATCTGGTGTTCTATTTTTAAAATATTTCTCCCACTCGGCAAACCTTGAGGATTGATGCATATTCCGCTCTGTGCGTTATGCCTCAAGAGATTCCCGTCTTTCGGCAAATCCGCCATGATTCCGTTTTTTTCTGGTACTGTTCTTGCAAAGTGCTTCTCGAGTTGTAAAATATTACTATAATTACTCATGATTCAAGAAAGGGAAACAGCATGAAATTCCTGAAATTCGCTCTGCTCGCGCTCGTTGTGCTGCTTTTTGCCTGCGACGAGGCCAGCACGATCTTTGAAACCCTCGATAAAACCAAAATGTCACCGCCCCTGGGTCTGACATCGGTGACGCAGAACGGCCAGATCGCGCTGTTCTGGTATACCTCCAACTATGAGAAGAATTTCGGCGGCTATTACATTTTTCAGGCAAATGACGATCTGACCAATCAATCAGCCGACAGCTCGCTGAGCTCCGCTTTCGTCAAGGTCGATTCGCTCATCATCAACGCCTCGAACGCGAGCAAGGTCGTCTATTCGGACAAGATGCAGTCCAAGGTCATCACCGGCCTGACCAACGGCCAGACCTACAGCTTTGCGATCGTGGCCTACAATCGCAAGGACGAGCAGGAGATCAGCTATCCCAGCAACATCATCGCCGACACGCCGCGGCCGGACATTACGACGGTCGCTCTCAAGTCGGCTTCAACCAATCAGGTCACCGGCGACGACAGCAAGGCGGGATTTGATTTTGATACGTTCACGGTGGTCTCTGTGCCGGCAGCCGGCTATGTGAACGACAACAGCGCCGACCTGATCAACGAGGCATTCGATCCCGGCAGCGGCGGCAACATTCGCACCTGGATTGCCGGCATGAACGGCGCCGGGCTGCAGGATTTGGGTTACATGGATGACCTGGACGGAGCGGACATTGCGCCGGAAAGCGGCTATTCGGAAGAAGGCAAATCTATCGCCGTTCTAGCCGGTCACGTCTATGCGGTGAGAACCGGCGATAACAATTTCGGTAAAATCATCATCACCAATATCGGCGGTGCGCCGGATTATGCCATCACCTTCAACGCCGCCTTTCAGCTGCAGACGGGCAATAATAACTACAAGACCGTTCCCATGAGCTACCAGCTCGGTTTAAAACAGTGAGAGGGACGTAAAACTCTGGTCCGGCGAGGGTGCAAATCTTCCGAGGCGCACCCTCGCTGGTGTTTTATTTCAACCGTTGTTCCCCACTTTTCTACCATACTCTACATCCACCCCCATCCGCTGCACCATTCTACTTTTCACGAATAAAGTCGAGCAGCGCCATGGCCGCTGCGCGCGGGCCATTCATCTCCCAACCGCTGATGCCGAGACGGGTGCGCAGCTGGCCGACGAACAGTCCCGCCTCGTAGAACGCCTTGAAATTCTCAGTAGGACAGTGTGCGATGTAAGTTTTAGTAATGGAATTCACAATGATATATTGATACAATTGATCAAGATCGGCGACTTGATAGCCATAGCCAGGACATCGGTAATGCAATACAGAAATATCCAAAAGAGGATACACTAGATTGCGTATGAATTAGGGATCAGTTCGATTCTTGAAGGGACAATTCGCAGAGAAGGAAATGGGATTCGAATTGGCATCCATTTGATCGATGCGCACATTGAGAATCAATCTTGGCAGAAAGCGATTGCGATAGATCCCATTCACGATGTTCCGTGGGCCTCCGGAGAAGAGATGCATTTAGAATACGAATAAATCAGTATTCTTGTCAGAGAATCAAAGAATATGACAACGCCATCGACAAAGCTGAAAAAAAACTCTCTTTTCGCCTTAAGAGCAAGCATAAATACATCGGCGCTCATTTCGATTTTTATATCGAAAGTCACCACTCTGACTTTTCCGAGGATTTTGATTGTGGTGGATTATGATTTTATGTTCACTGCTGCAAACGGAAAAACGAAGCTATTCTGCTAGCAGGCTAAGTACTGTAATATACGCTGCCTCACGGATGGATGTTGATTTCCGATCCAAGGAGAAGTATTCATCTAAAATCTTGCGAAATTCGATCTGTCTACTTCCAATCGCTTTAGCATTTATCTCATTAGCTTTTATCTCACGCCAAACGCATTTTAACATTCTCTCCGTACGTTCTATCTGATTGATAGCTTCATTAAACTCCCTACCTTCATCTCTCAGAATTCCCAAGGGATGCCCAAATAATCGGTGTTTCCACGTATTATTATCATGATTCCAGGAGTGAATAATCATGTTTAGTGTTTGCTCGTAGGCAAATTTTTTATAAGTCAGCAATTGAGCCAACGTGGACCTTTTTATATTTAAAAATTCGGACCTTGGCCTTTTCAAGCTAAGCGGCTTATTAAATATAGCGTCAGACACATTAGGAAACCAATTTGCTAAGAGCGCATATGTGCCGTATTGATCGATCAGATGCTTTGCACTTCTCACATTGATCGTATCAAAATCCCCGATATCAATATCAGCCTTGGGACGGTGGATAAAATCTGTAAGATTTATAAAGAAACTCTTTTCTTCCACCTGCTCCAGATCCCCTGGCAAAAGAATTATCCGATCAGTTTCCTCCGCACTTTCCTCATCTAAAATCGCGCCCCAGCCACTTAGCCACATTTGACATGTATCAACAGCCCATGTTCTGAGAATCATTAATTGAACGTTCGATAGACTATCCATGTCCGGCAGCAGTGCCTTCTCGCTATTGATTTTTTGCTTGAGACGTTTTTCTAATAAATCCTGTTTTACAGTTGTTGCAGTTTTTTCTGTACCGGTTCTATTCAAAACATCAAAAAATGCTTTTGTCTGACCTCTAATTTCAGTATCGCTATTCAGTATAATTGTTAATATTCTGTCCGGCGTGCTAGTTGTGATCTCCGAAACGAGGCACCAGAATAATCTTTCTCTATCACTTTCTGCTTCGAATCCATTATACGGGAAAATAATCACTATCTTTGTCGACATTTTCATCCTTCTCCTATTAAGCAGGTGCCCTATACTCATTTTCAATGATCCACTCTGCCCCGCTTTTTTTTACGAGGGCGATTGTATTGATTTCAATCTTTTGCTCAATTCCTCTTCTGATAAATTCCTTCTCAAGCGAAACATACACATTGTCCATCTCCCGTGAATCGATACTGGAGAGTAATGAAAAGTGTGGTACAAAGCTCTTTAAAATATAGGGAGCCTGATATTTTCTAATCATCAGTTGATTCCTCTCCTTATTCTGATCTCTATCTGCAAGCGCGGGATGTATTGAATAATTCGAGCCCACAGCTTTTTTGTTTATCCGGAAAACTAGTTCATGATGAAGTGCTTCGAGATGACCATCCAGGTCTTGACATCGAAACGCAATACTATTATTGTTTGGGAAGGACTTTTCAAGCTTGAAACTCAATTCTATTGGCAAAAAGTCATGATACCTTACTAAGAATTCCAATTCTTCATCTATTAACTTAATGATAGCCTCATCAGAGAAAAATAATGCATCAGTGACCGTTAGATGAAATCCGAATTCGAATGCCGGACCAACGTACTGTTGAACAGACGATGTATTCTTCTCCTTGCTTCTTATATCGTAGCCAATGATGTCGCTCCCAAAACGATAAAATTCACTTCTATCATCGGGAATCAGATAAACAGCATACTGATAATTCGTCGCAATATTATTGTCGGCTTTAATAATTTTTTCGGCAGAGACTGAATTTTTACGAATTATTTCATATTGCTCATCTAAATACTCTTTCACTCTCCTTCCTTCACTAGACCAAGGCTTAATTCTTGTAAACGGACTCCTTGTACCCAATATTGTATAACCGTAAGGATAAAAATAATAAGTATTATCAATTATCGCTAGTGCAATGCTTGGATAATAATGAAACAACTTTAAGCAAAAATTATCTTCATTTTTTATAATTTCTCTAGCTTTGCTCATTATTGCGTGCAGCCGTTGAATCAATCCATCTCGCTTAATTGCTGGGAAATCTGGACCTGTTTCTTCTTCAATCAATCTTAGTTCAGTGGCGCATGAATAGGGATTTGCTAGATAAAGTTCGAAATTTAGCTTTCCACTAGCCACTCTCCTTAGTAACTTTTTAAATTCGTCTTTGTTGGGATCTATGAAACCCAGACCAATTCCAATCAATTTAATATCTTTTGCTTTCTGTGCCATACTAAAAAAGCGGCTGCCAAAATCCTTTCGCACAAGCCACTCGCTGCTAAAAGTCACATAAGCAAAAATATAAATGAATGCGATTATGAAAATCAGAACAAATATCCATCGCTCTGATAAAAATTGCTCGGAAATCGTTGAATAAATAGACAGGATTCCAGAAATTAGTGAGACGACTAATGCGACGTTTTTTAAAGTTAGCTTTTGCACATTCCCTCCTCTCCTGCTAAAAAGTAGTGGAAAATATTCTGGAGATTTTGTGGATCCGGGTCTACTGTTCCCACATTCTTTTTTAAAATAGAATATTTATAGATAATGTCAACACAAATTTTGGAAGATCAAGTTAGCACATACAAGATCAAGTTAGCACATACAAGCACATCGGCCATAATAGCAACCTTACTTTTCCCGAATAAACTCGAGCAGCGCCATGGCCGCTGCGCGTGGACCGTTCATCTCCCAACCGCTGATGCCGAGACGGGTGCGCAGCTGGCCGACGAACAGGCCCGCCTCGTAGAATGCGTTGAAATACCTGCAGACGATCGACTCGTGCAGATCACGGTATTGCACAGCGCCGAAAACGTTGACAAAATAGGTGTGCACGAGACCGGTCGATGTGGTCGTGCCCTTGCTCATGGCGGCACCCTGACGAAAGACGTTCAGAGCCTCCTCGGCCGTCAACAGCCGTTCCAGGATGGGATGTTCGTCATCGACGCTTTCGTAATTATTGGCATAGAGAACCATATCCAACTGAAAACCTTTGACGACATTTTCATATGTTGTCACCGGCAGGACAACGCGGGCATTGACCTGCGCCGGATTCATGATGATGGTGCGATCGAGCTGGCCAAAGGCAAATCCCGGCTGCAGATCATCCAGGCGAACAAAAGCGCCGATCTCGGTGCCATAGCCAATGATGCGGCCGTCCTCCGCGATATCGAGCGAACCCATGTCATCGGCGATGATGGTGATCTCCTGGATCAGATCGCCGGCAGCGGTACGGAATGCTTCAAGCGATTCGGATTTGCCGGCGCCGGTGTCACCGATGAGCAGAATGGTCGCCTCTTTGGCGCCCTGCAGTAATATTTTCACCATGGCGCCATGGAAGGGCAATCTCCCCAGTTTCATCATTTTGATGTTGTGCAGCGTCAGGATCATTTTTTTGAGATAGCCGAAATAGCCGAACTCATCGCGGCCGGGAACGGCGCCGATCAACATGCCGTGCTCTTTGTCATCATAAAAAACGGTCGGCAGCTCGGCAAGATCATCGAGCGCGTCGCCCGGAACGCCGAACAGATAGACCGCATCCGGCCGTCGCTGCAGCGCATCATCCTCTGCGAGCTCGAAGAGGTTGGCCAGCGCCAAACCGAGCTCATAAAAGCGTTCATGAAAATAGATGAGGATGAGCAGGGATCCGACCTTGGCCGGATAACAGAGCCATTCACTCTTGTCGAGTTCGACGCGATCAAGCGGATTTTCATGAACCCGCACGAACATGCCGGTCCGCTTGTTCATTGGCGGATTGAGCAGCAGTGGCGGATAAAGCAGTATCTGGCGGATGACATGAATCTGTTCCAGCTTGTCGCGATAGCGGATGGGCAGATCGAGGGCTTTGGGAAGAGCGATGAGCGCCAGCTCGGCGCCGGCCGCGACCTGGCGATAGACGGACGGATGACGGCCGGTTATATTCTCCTCGACATCGCGGTAAGTCTTGCGCACGAGCTGGGTGAGCTCCTCAATGGTGCTGTTGAAGGTGCGGAACGGCCGCTTGTCGAGACGGTCGCCTTCGGAATCACAGATGAGGAAGCGCTCAAACGACCGCCAATAATCGTAAAGTTTTTCAACAAAATCGTTCAACAGATGAACGTCGCGGACAAATCGTCCCGAATTTTTCACCAGTTTTGGCACATTTAGCACGGGCATTTTTTCGAGCACGGAAAATGTATCGATCAATGACTGAATATCATCCGCATCGATCGCCACATCATTTTTGTCAAAAAGACGACAAAAGGGCGAACCCTTGGCTTCCAGGCTCTTGACAAAGCGGCTGAGCACTTGTCGAAAGAGCGCGCTGGCGATCAGCTCTTCCGACGTCTCGCAGACGCGATCGCGCAATCGGATGATCAACTTGTTATCGACTACTTTGAATGCGATCGCTTCATCCAGATAATTCGTCATCCTTTGATAACTCCCAGCGGCCGCAGCTTGAGCACTTTTTTCGAAATACCGGCGCCGTGCACCGCATCCACCACATCGGCCACATCCTTATAGGCATCCGGCATCTCTTCGGC
>JAFGJB010000283.1 GCA_016929295.1 Candidatus Zhuqueibacterota bacterium
CTCGGCGGTCACGCAGATGTGGGGCGCCATGGAATTGTATGCAAAGGGCGAGGAGCTCGAGCGCCCGTATGTCAAGGGCATGCGGCCAACGCCGGTGGATGATGCTTTCACTTTCCCATATTTCGAGGAGCTCATCGACGAACGCGTCAGCAGCGGCAAACAGAGCGTCAAAGGCCTGCTGACTCAGGAGCAGCTCATTCCGGGACTGGGGAACTCGATCGCCCAGGACATCATGTTCAATGCCAAACTGCATCCCAAACGGTCGATTGATGACCTCATTGGGAGCGAAAAGAAACAATTATACGATGCCATCATAAAGACTGTGTCGCGCGTCATCGAACTGGGCGGCAGAAATGATGAGTATAATCTATTCGGCCAGCCGGGTGGTTACCGACGAATACTGGACAAGAACGCCGCCGGCAAACCATGCCCGTCCTGCAGCACGACAATCGTCAAAATACAATATCTTGGCGGCGCCTGCTACTACTGCCCTAGTTGTCAAGTCTAGTGGACGAATTGACTCTTGCTTTTGCCTCTTGCCGCCATTATATTTGTAGAGCAAAGCACCTCTAAACAGCTCAGCGAAGCATCGATGAATAATCCTGTCGTGAAATGGTTGGCGCAAGAGAGCCATCCACTGGCCTTTCTGCTGGTCCTGCAGCTCTCTTGCACAACACCTCTCTTTGCCCATGCGCAGAAGGGCTATCTCTACCTGTCGCCGTCACCGGGCGCCCTGCGCGTCTCGCCACGCGCGACGATCCTCTTTCGCCTGCACAAGGCGTCGCCCCGTGACATCGTCAACCTGACCTCCTGTGTCGCGATCTCCGGCAGCCTGAGCGCTGAACATGCGACCCGTACCCATATCGCCGCGGATGGCACCATCATCTGCATCCCCGAACCGCCTTTTTGTCCTGGCGAACGCGTTGCAGTCAAACTCAAACCCGAATGGGCGCCTGGAATGGCCGGCGCCGAATCTTTCGAATATATTTTTCACGTCTCAGCTACAGCACCGGCAACTGAAAAAGCTGTCGATGCTGAAATCGGCCGCACAAACGCGAATACAGGCCTGAGTAATCCGTCGATGGTTCGAACAGCTGCTCAGGCTGACGCCCTGATGAGGCCGAATGGCGTTTCTGTTCCGGCCAATTTTCCCGATTTCACCCTCACCATTGCCCGACAGGCCTGCAGCGATCCGCTCTTCCTGAGCACGGCGGGCAGAGATAACTTTGTCATGATCCTCGACGGGAACGGCGATCCCGTCTGGTACCTGGACACATCCTATCCGCGCCACGATTTCAAAGTCCAGCTAAACGGCCTGCTGACCATGCACCTGCAGAAAGAGGAAGGGCGGTCTTTTGGCAGCGGTTTCATCGCGCTCGATCGGACGTTCACGGAGATCGATTCCTTTTGCGCCGCAGGCGGCTATGAGACCGACTATCATGAGCTGCAACTGCTGGAGGACGGCCATTATCTGCTGTTCGGCGTACGGGAGGAAAGGGTCGATCTGTCGCACTATTTTCCGGGCGGCAATCCCGATGCCCGGGTTGAGGAGAGCGCCATTCAGGAATTCAGCAAGGATGGCGACCTGATCTTTCTGTGGCGCGCCTGGGATCACTTTCATATCGCGGATATGGAGATCGAAGATATCTCCCTGCCTTCCCTCCGTTTTCCGCATATGAACGCCCTCGACATCGACGAGGACGGCCATCTCCTGCTCTCCAGTCGCCATCTCGGCGAGATCACCAAAATCAATCGTCAGACTGGCGACATCATCTGGCGCCTGGGAGGCGCGCACAATCAGTTCGCCTTTGTCGATGACCCACTGGGAGGCTTTTCCGGTCAGCATGACATCAGAGCGCTGGGCGGCGGACGCTATCTGCTGTTCGATAATGGCAATTTGCACCAGCCTCCTCTCTCACGGGCGGTCGAATACGAGCTGGATACGGAGAAAATGACGGCGACCCTGATATGGGAGCACCGCGACAGGCCGGATAAATACGCCGCCTGGATGGGCAATGCGCAGCGGCTGGCCAATGGCAACACCTTGATCAACTGGTCGCGCCAGCATCTTGCCAAACCCGTCGAAGTGAATCCGGCGGGCGACAAAGTGTTCGAAATCGAGTGGGCGGATCAGGTCAATTGTTATCGAATGTTCCGCTTCGACTGGCAGGGCGTGGCGCGCCAGCCGTATCTGATCGCCGAGCATTACGATGATCATATCACCCTGCTGTTCAACAAGTTCGGCGATGCGGACGTCAACTTTTACAGAATCTATGCGGGCGAAGGGCCGCAACCGACGACCCTGCTGGACACCAGCGCCGTGACTCAGAAAGACATATACGACCTGCCGGACCGGCGACAATACTATTTCCGCGTCACGGCCATGACCGACGGACGCGAGAGTCCATTTTCAAACGAGGAGAGCCTCTTTGTCAATTACACGACGCCGGGGGAAAACATGGTGCTGAACGCCGATTTTGCCGGCGGCCTGGACCATTGGCTTTTCAGCGTCAGCGGCGATGCGCAGGCCGACGCCGTCGTCAATAGCGAGGAGCAGTGCTGCTTTCACATTCAGAACGGCGGGAGAGAGGTGCAGAATATTCAGCTGCGGCAGCCACATTTGAAGCTGGTGCGCGGCAGAGACTATCTGTTCGAGTTCGACGCCAGCGCCAGCGACAACCGCCTGATCGAAGCCTATCTGACCCGCGAGAGCGACGCCGGCGTCAACTATGGCAGAATCGGGCCAACCGCCGTGAGCCGCCGGATGCAGCATGTCGCCTGCTCGTTCACAATGAGCTCGCCGTCCGACCACCGGGCCGTGGCGCTCTTCAACGTCGGTTCGTCGGACGTCGATGTGACGATCGACAACGTGTCGCTGACAGAGCAGATGGTGTCGTTCGCCAAAGAGCGTTCCGCACGAGACTTGCAGTTGGATGGCATTCACCCAAATCCCTTCAATCAGGAGGCCCGCATCTGCTATCGACTGGCGAACCAGGCTCGGCTGTGTCTCAAGATCTACAATGTCAATGGCCAGTGCATCCAAACGCTGATCGATGACATGCAGGACGCTGGACCGCACCAGGTGATCTGGGATGGCAGGAATCAGGCCGGTTCACCAGCTCCCAGCGGCGTCTATTTGTGCCGCCTCGATCTGAAGTGGGAGGGCGGTCACCGCGCAGAGCTGCAAAAGATGACGCTGCTGAAATGAGATTCCATCGTGAACATCCTGAAAGTCGAAATACCAGAAAGGAGGTGCCAGGGAAACGTCGCGATTCTATATGGACGCGTTTGCTCAAGCGTTCCTCATTTGAACTTTTATAGAAAAGGAGAGAGTACATGGGAAAAAAATTGACGATTGTCTTTGCTTTGTTCCTTTTCGTTGGTGGGCTGCTGGCCCAGGGGCCATACTACAAGCCTTACATCTGGAAAGCGAACGAGCCGATCACCGTGGATGGCGTGCTGGACGAGTGGAACTATAACTTTCACTGGGATCACAATCAAGGTTCCATGCCCGCAAATGCCCGCTGTCATGCCTGGTTTCCCGAGAGCAATGAAGACAAGTCGGGTTACCTGATGCTCATGTGGGATGATGATTATCTCTATTTTGCCGGCAACGTCATGGACGATGTCCCGGGCGTCATTCCTGCGCCTGGATGGCGAGCCGACTGCTTTGAGATCTACTTCGGCAACTGGGATATCGGTCCCAACAAGCCCTGGCCGGATTACGTCAACGGCACATCCAAGATGTGGCCGGACGAAGACGATGGCAAATGGGCTCTTCAAATCACTATCCAATGGGATGCTGAGGAAGATACGACCGAAATCTACGAGTTCCAGTCATTGCGTCGGAGTATTGAATCTGATGAGACCAGGATGGTCGGCAAGATGTGGGATGATAAACTCGGTTACATCATTGAAGGCCAGATCAAATGGTCTGAACTGGTATCGCCGAAAGGCAACACCTTCGAATTGCATGAGGGGATGTATATACCTCTGGCCACAACCCTGTACGATGTCGATGAATGGGTGGACTATGATTTTGACGGCTATTCCGCGTCGCATGCCGATCACAATCCGCCGAGCGGCATCGGGCCCGGTTATCAGGCGACCGAGATTCGCGGCGTTCGGCCGGGCGGTCCGTTTATGCAGAGCTGCCAGCCCTACATCCAGAAAGCGCCCGGCCCAGTGACCCTGGACGGTAATTTCGATGACTGGGGCTATGCTTTCAATCTGGACTACAATCAGACCGCCTTCACCGACACAGCGCGCTGCCGCGGCTGGTTCCCACTGGACGACTATGACTTGTCCGGCAAGCAAATGGTCATGTGGGATGACGAGTACCTCTACTTCGCCGCGGACATCATGGACGATGTCCCGGGCGTCGTGGTCGGCAGCGGCTCGGCTGGCTGGCGCAATGACGTCATGGAGCTGTACATCGGCAACTATGATCAGGGCGATTTCAACACAGTGCCACACCCGGGTTCCGGCTATACGACTGATCTCTACGATTCGCTGGAGATGCAGCTGTCCCTCACCTGGGATTCGGATCAGGACACCGTCAGAATCTGGAACTGGACGCCGTTGAACCGGTCGCTGGCATCGGAGAACACGACGCTGTTCGGCAAGTTGTGGGATCGCGGAGAAGGCTATATCTTTGAAGGGAAAATCAATCTGGCCGAGATCGCCGACGCCGACGAATATGCCAGAACGTTCAATTTTGCCGACCTGGTCGGCGGCATCGTGCCGTTCAACGCCTCGTGCTGGGATGTCGATGAGTGGGTGGACTATGACTTTGATGGCTATATCGAAGACAAAGCTGGCGCCCATTCCGGCCCGGCCTATGGCGGTGGCGATAGCTGGCACGGCGCCAGGATCGTCGGCAAGAGCATCTTTGCCGAGCTCGATTGGCTGTGGGAGAACTATACCGGTGTGGAGGAGCAACCGGAGCTGGGACCAAAGGCGTTCACGCTGCACCAGAACTATCCCAATCCGTTCAATCCGGCCACGACCATCGCATTCGATCTGAATAAGAGCGGCCACATCAGCCTCGGCATCTATAATGCGCGCGGCGAACTGGTGCGCCGCGTCGTCAATCACGAATATCGCGAGGCCGGCGCTCATTCGCTCGATATCGACATGTCGGACTTGCCGAGCGGCCTCTACATCGCGACGCTCGTGCAAGGCAGCCTGCGCTCGTCGAGCAAGATGACGCTGCTCAAATAGCTCTTGTTGTCTGGCGCGATTCCTTGCCTGGCACCTTCCAGGTGCCGGGCAAGTTTAACATCCCGTATAACTCCCAGGCACCTGGGAGGTGCCTGGCAGTGCTTGGGAGGTGCCTAACAATTTTGCCATGGAACTGATAGAAAATTTTGTGATCCCTTTTCGAGACAGATGGATGACAAGGTACAAAACCGTTTCGGCGGGATTCATACTGATCGCTATCATCTTTGCGGCAGCCTGTTTCTTCTGTGCCAGAGAGCGCTCAGTGACCGCGGAGGAGATTCTCGCATCCTTCGATAAAAATGCTGTGCATGCGCGCATATCCATCTCTTACCCGCAAGATGCGACGCTGTTCCCGCCGGAGATCATCGCGCCGATCTTTAAATGGCAGGATAGCTCTGCTGCGTCGGATAGATGGCTCGTTCACCTGGATTTCAACGATGGCCTGGCAGCCATGAATATCTTTGTGAACGCGGCAGAATGGCAGCCGCGCGATGAAGAGTGGGAGACGATTAAGGCGCGATCGCTGGCACGTCTGGCGCATGTCTCGCTGTTCGGTTTGAACAGTGGCGATTTGCGGCACATCCTGTCGGCAGCCGATTTTTCGTTCGCGACGTCGCCGGACTCGGTGGCGGCGCCCATCTTTTACCGCGAAGTGAACCTGCCGTTCGAAAGCGCGGTCAAGGATCCGACGAAAATTCTCTGGCGTTTTGGCTGCATCTCGGAGAAAGCGCAGCCGCCCGTCGTGCTGGCCAATATGCCGGTGTGCGGCAACTGCCACTCCTTTTCGCTGCAGGGCCACAAGATTGGGCTGGATGTCGATTATGCGAATGACAAAGGCTCGTATGCGTTCACCGACGTACAAAAACAGATCTCCCTCTCCGAAGCAAACATCATCACCTGGAGCGATTACAAGAGACAAGATAATGTCACCACTTTCGGACTCTTGTCGCAGGTCTCCCCGGACGGACGCTATGTCGTCAGCACGGTCAAAGATCGTTCCGTCTTTGTGGCGAAACCGGAACTCTATTTCTCGCAGCTATTTTTCCCCATCAGAGGCATTTTAGCCTATTACGACAGTGCAACGGGTGAATTTCATTCCCTCGCCGGCGCGGACAATGCCAGATATGTGCAGAGCAACGCCTCATGGAGTCCGGATGGCAAATATATCGTCTTTGCCAGACGAGAGGCGTACAAGCTGAAAAACTTGTATGACAATGAGAGAGTTTTATTGACCGCAGAAGAGTGCGAAGAATTTTTGCAGGGGAATGAGGAATTCCGCTACGATCTATACAGAATTCCTTTCAACCAGGGCAAGGGAGGCATGCCGGAACCGCTAAAAGGCGCCTCCTTTAATGGCATGAGTAACTTTTTCGCCAAGTATTCACCGGACGGCAAATGGATCGTCTTTTGCAGAGCAAAGAGCTATATGCTATTGCAACCGGACAGCAAGTTGTACATCATCCCGGCAGAGGGCGGTGAAGCCAGGCGATTGTCGTGCAACACGGCGCGAATGAATTCGTGGCACAGCTGGTCGCCCAGCAGCAGATGGCTGGTCTTTGCCTCGAAACAAAATTCGGCCTATACGCAGCTGTTCCTGACCCACATCGACGGCGAAGGTGTCAGCTCGCCGCCAGTACTGCTCAGGCAGTTCACCAGCGCCAACATGGCCGCCAACATCCCCGAGTTCGTCAACGCTGCGCCGGCTGCGATCGAGACGATACAGAAGAATTTTCTCACCGATCTCTCCTATCTGCGCGCCGGCAATGAGGCGCTGCTCAGCAAGGATTATGCGCTCGCCGAGCAGAAATATAATAAAGCCCTGCAGATCAATGAGAAGAATATCGAGGCCATGATTCAGCTGGCCATTGTTCTCGCGGCGCAAAAACGTCTGGACGAAGCCGAGACTTGTTGCCGGAAGGCGATTCAGCTCGATTCCAGCAATGCTAAAGCCTGTTTTCAGTTGGGCGATGTCTTGTGTTCGAAGGGAGACTTGGCCGCAGGGATCGACTATCTCTCCATCGCCGCCAAACTGGACGCCAAGTTTCCGACGACGCATTTTGTCCTCGGCCAGGCCAAGGAAAGACTGGGCCGCGCTGACGAGGCCATCGATCACTACAAGGATTTCCTCAGGCTCTATCCGACAAGCTTTAAGGGTTATTTCTGTCTATTGGAGCTCTTGCTGCAGCAGGGCGATATTGACCAGGCGGTGCGCTATGCAAATAAAGCGGAATCTCTGACCACGGACAATGCGAGCTTTCTGCTCGGCAATCTGTTCACCAAACATGACCAGCTTGACCACGCCAACAGATTTTATGCAAATGCGATCAAAGCGGATCCCGATAATGCAGAGCCCATGTGCAATCTCGCCGCCAACCTGTATAAACAGGGCGAGCACAGAAAAGCCATAAACTGGTATGAGGAGGCTCTTGATCTCAAAGAGGATGTTCTGCCGGGACTCATTGGCTTGTCCTCCATTTTAGTCACGACTCCTGACGCCAGTCTTCGCAACGGCAGAAGAGCGGTGCAGCTGATGGAAAGAGCGTGTCAGTTGACAAATTACGAAGCGGATGTCCCTCTCAGTCTATTGGCAGCGGCGCATGCCGAGTGCGGCGATTTTGCCAAAGCAATCGACATCGCAGGACGGGCGCTCGGCCTGGCGCAAGCCAAAGGCAAGGATGACCTGGCGCAGCAGCTAAAAGGGCAGATCGAAATCTACGAAAGGGCGCTGCTGCAGCCCTGATCGCCGTCCAGGTTGTGCGACGCCCGGCAGCAAAAGAAAACGGCGATCCGGAAATTTCCTCTTTCCTTTGCAAAGGCGACTTTTTTCCCGATCGGGTGGACTGAATAAGCCACCCAGAAAATCGAAGAGCTTATCTATACCTCAAGAGTGCGACTCAAAGTCTCACCGTGAACCGGACACCAGGCCGCAAAAAAGAACCTTGTTTTTGCAGAAGCATTGACGGGGTTGATTTTTGTAGGCTATGAGTGCGTTAGGTTGTCAAAGTTGTCTGACAATTTGTTTGGAATTGCATCACAATAAGGTTTAACATTTGCAACTATTTTTTTTAAATTCTTTCATCAATAATTTAAGAATATGTTATTTCATGATGGGGATTTTATGACAGAACAATTTTTAAAAACTGATTTAACCTTTTTTACAAATGAGCCTGGTTCTACGCTTCTCGAACGGTTTGTAAGAACCTTAAAAGATGTAAAATATTTTGATGTTTTAGTAGGATATTTCCGGTCAAGTGGTTTTTTTCAACTCTATAAATCTTTTAAGAATATCGAAAGAGTTAGAATCCTAGTTGGGCTAAATTTGGACAAAAAGACATTTCAAATTATCGAAACATCAAATAGCAAAGACTTTGAATCACATGCAAAAATAAAAGAGATATTTGGCAAGGAGTTGGTCTCTGAAGTTGAAAGTTCGTCTGATACCAAACAAGTAGAAGACGGAATAATAAAATTTATTGAATACCTCAAGTCTGGCAAAATTGAGATCAAAGCACATCCAAGCAAAGACTTGCATGCTAAAGTATACATTAGTCGCTATCATGAAGATGATCGTGATTATGGAAATGTAATCACAGGTTCCAGCAATTTTTCAGAATCCGGATTAGTTGCCAACCGGGAATTTAACGTTCAGTTGAAAAACAGCGCTGATGTCAAATTTGCTCTAAATCAGTTTGAATTGCTTTGGAAAGAAGCGGTCGATATTTCCGACTATTATGTTGATATCATTAAAACAAAAACCTATCTAGATGATTCCATCACACCATACGAACTGTATCTCAAATTTTTATACGAGTATTTCAAGCAAGATTTGAGCATCAATGAAGACCTGTTCTTTAAAAACTTTCCTAAAGATTTTATGCAACTGAAATATCAGGAACAGGCGGTTGTCAATGCGAAACGCATCCTGGAAGAATATGGTGGTGTATTTCTTGCCGATGTTGTCGGATTGGGAAAAACTTATATTTCTGCTCTTTTAGCCAATCAATTACCCGGCAGACATTTGATTATTGCTTCACCTGCTTTGCTGGACAAAGACAATCCCAATTCCTGGCCAAATGTTTTTCATGATTTTAAAATTGCCGCAGATTTTGAATCAGTCGGTAAACTGGATAAAATTATTGAATGGGGTACTGATCGTTATGATAATGTGTTCATCGATGAAGCCCATAAATTCAGGAATGAAACCAATATCAGCTATGAGATGCTAGCGCGGATATGTTCCGGTAAAAAAGTTATACTGGTAACTGCCACTCCGCTGAACAACACACCCTTTGATATTTTAGCCCAAATTAAATTATTCCAGAAAGGAAAAAATAGCACCATTCCCGGCATAAAGGACCTGGATTACTTTTTTTCAAATTTGCAAAAACCACTAAAAAAATTAGATCGCCAAAAAGACTATGATGAATATATTGAATTGGTCAAAGAGAATTCGCAGCAAATTCGTGAACGAATTTTAAAACATATTATGGTTAGGCGTACTCGCAGTGAAATTGCTAATTTTTTCAACACAGATTTAAAAGTTCAGGGACTCAAATTTCCAGATGTGGCTTCACCTGTTCCGGTGTTTTATGAATTGGATGATCATCTTGATAAAATTTTCTTTGATACGATAAAACTGATAGCAGATAAGAATACATTTACCTACGCCCGTTACACACCTCTTCTTTATCTCAAAGAAGAATTATCAGAGTTTGATAAAACATCCCAGCGCAATATGGGGCGTTTTATGAAAGGTCTTTTGGTAAAACGGCTGGAAAGCAGTTTTTTTGCTTTTAAAAAATCTTTGGACAGATTCATTGTATCTTATGAAAATTTCATAAAGGCTTATGAAAAGGGGTCGGTTTATTTCAGCAAGAAATACTGGAACCGGGTTATCGAGTTTTTCCTCAATGACGATTTCGACGCGATTCAACAATTGATTGATGATGAAAAAGCCGAAGCATACCCGGCAACCGCGTTTGTCGTTGAATTAAAAAGGGATTTACAGATAGATCTTGAAACGCTCATTAAAATTAAATCATGGTGGGATAAAATCGATTACGATCCCAAACTGGAAAAATTTATTAAAGAGCTAAGACATGAACAACTATTAAGAAATAACAAGCTCATTATTTTTAGCGAGTCTAAAGAGACGGCGGAATACCTGTTTAATAATCTTGGTAAGCAATTGAATGAAAAGCCGATTCTTTTTCATGGTGGTTCGCGTCAATCCGATTTAAATACGGTTATTTCCAATTTTGACGCCAAAGCTCGCCATAAAAAAGATGACCACCGTATTCTAATTACAACAGAAGTACTGTCCGAAGGTATTAACCTGCACCGTTCGAATGTGGTTATTAATTATGATATTCCCTGGAATCCAACCCGGATGATTCAGCGTGTTGGCCGTATCAATCGTGTTGACACACCCTTTGATAAAATATATACGTTCAACTTTTTCCCAACTGATCAATCCAATGACTTGATTGAACTCAAAGAAGCAGCCATTGCCAAGATAAAATATTTTATTGAAATGCTGGGTAATGACGCAAAACTCCTTACCGATGGTGAAGAAATAAAGTCATTTGAACTCTTTAATAAATTAACTTCCAAAGAATTTATTACCGGTGAGGATGAACAAGATGAAAGCGAACTGAAATATCTGAATGTGATCACAGAAATTCGTGATAATAATAAAAGTCTGTTTACTACAATTAAGCATTTGCCCAAAAAGGCTCGTTCGTCGAGAAGAATTGAAAAAGGTGTAAATCTTCAAGACGAATCACTTCTCACCTATTTCAGAAAAGGCAAGTTGGAAAAATTCTATCTTGCCGATGAATCTATGGCAACGGAACTTGATTTCATTACCGCTGCGAAATTATTTGCAGCAACATCCGAAACCAAACGACAAAAAATCCTGACCAACTATCATTCGCTACTTGAAAAAAACAAAACCGAATTAATGAACAATCTAACAGAAGAAGAAATTCAGAAAGCCACCAGTCAGCGCGGCAGGGATAACGCCATACGAATTTTAAAAATCCTTAAAGCCAAAGAAATTCGTAAATACGACGGATTTACTGAACTCGACGATGCTTACATCAAGAGCGTGATCAAATTGCTGGAAGACGGTGTCCTTCCAAAGTCGGTGACCAAACGTATCTATAGTGAGATTAAAGACCTTACCCATCCGCCTAAAATCATCGGTGCGGTGAAATGCAATCTGCCGGATGAGTTTTTTAAGGGCAATACCATCTCTCATGATCAGCTTTTGGAAGAACCAAGTGAAGTTATTCTGTCCGAGTGCTTTGTCAAATGACTGAAGAAAAATTAAAAAAGATACTGGGTGCCGGCGAAGGAATTGCTGTCGAATTTAAAGAATCTCAAAATGCACTGCCAGAAAATGTGTTCGAATCCGTTTGTGCATTTTTAAACCGTATAGGCGGAGACTTGTTACTGGGAGTTAAAAATTCTGGCAGTATAAGCGGCATCGACCCGAGGAAAATTGAACAGATTAAAACCGCTTTGGTCAATCTGTCCAATAATCCCAATAAACTTGATCCACCGTTCATGATTTTTCCGGAAGTATTTACCATCAATGGTAAAAAAGTCATTTACGTTCGTGTGCCGCAAAGTTCACAGGTGCACAGGTCAGGGAAATATATCTTTGATCGCAATGAAGACGGCGATTTTAAAGTCAAATCCAGCGCTGCGATCAGCCGTTTGTATCAAAGAAAAAGCACCTATTTTACCGAAAACAAAATCTTTCCTTATCTGCAATTCAAAGACTTGCATGAAAATGTTTTCCGCAAGGCCAGGAATTTAATTCAAAGTCACAGACCCGACCATCCCTGGCTGACCGTTTCCAACGATGAGATTTTGAAAAGCGCGGGCTTGTACCGGCGTGATTTTGAAACGGGCAAAGAAGGATATACGCTTGCCGCCGCCTTACTTTTTGCCAAAGACGATGTTTTGCAGCAAATCGTGCCTGCTTACAAAACCGATGCACTGTTAAGATTTGAAGATCAGGATCATTATGATGACCGCCGTGAAATCCGGACTAACCTGGTGGACGCGTATGATGAAATCATGCTATTCATTCGATCACATCTTCCCGACAAGTTTTACATGGAAGGCGATATACGGGTCGATCTGCGTGAAAAGATTTTCCGGGAAGTGGTGGCGAATATTCTGATTCACCGGGAATACACTAATGCTTTTCCGGCACGGTTAATCATTTACCGTGACGCATTCGTAACCGAAAATGCCAATAATCCGGTCGGACATGGCCCGATTGATCCGGATAACTTTTGTCCACATCCTAAAAATCCCGCTATAGTAAAATTCTTCCAGCAATTGGGACGCGCGGAAGAGCTGGGATCAGGAATCCGGAATATCAGAAAGTACTTGCCCCTATATTCGGAAAATTCCAGTTTCCAACTGATCGAGCAGGACGCCTTTCAAATAAAAATAAATTTTACAGAATTCCCCGGCAAGACAAAAATATCTCAAACGGATCTGGTACGGAAGAAGTACGGAAGAAGTAGGGAAGAATTAAATGAAAAGTTCGGAAGAAGTTCGGAAGAAATTCGGAAAAAGTTCGGAAGAAATTCGGAAGAAATTCTGCTACAGCTTTTAGTTGAGCCGAAAGCAACTGCAGAAGAAATTGCAAAAGTAATTGGAATTACCAGCCGCGCTGTAGAAAAAAACATTGCCAAATTGCGGGAGAATGGAATTGTAAAAAGAATTGGTTCGACAAAAAGTGGCTATTGGGAAATAATCAAACAGGATAAAGAAGAATGAAACTGTACGAAGCCAAAGTCCTTATTAAAGATGTCTTTGAACATACCTTTGACAGAGATCGATATACCCAATTAATAATAAATCTACTAAAAGATATTGAAGAAAAAAGCTTCACCTATCAGGGCAATTTCATTCCCAACGCCTTTAAAAATTACATCCGCAAAATGGAACGCATCGGCAAGTTCGCAGACGAAGAAGGCAACAGCATTGATATTCTGATTGTCGAATTGCTGCGCGAACATTCCATTGAATACGCCCGCAGCGCCCAGCGTAATTTTGTGCGCTGGTATCTCAGCGGTTCCCGCGGTGGCCAGATGAAGGACGCGGCCTTAGTGGCATTCCACAGCAAAAAATCAAGCGAGTGGCGATTTTCCTTAATCAAAATGCAGTACAGTCTGGAAAAAAAGAAAGATGAATTCACCCCGGCTAAACGCTTCTCTTTTTTGGTCGGTGAAAAAGGCAAAAGCCATACGGCTCAGCGGCAACTGGTCAATTTACTGAAGAGCGATGACATCCCCCTGCTGTCCGATCTGGAAGAAGCCTTTAATATTGAATCGGTTACCAACGAGTTTTTCGAAAAGTACAAAGCTCTGGTCTTCAACCTGGTTGAAGAACTGGAAAGAATTTTAGATCGCGACACCACGGTCCGAAAGGAATTTGAAAGCAAAAACATCGCCGTGATCGATTTTGCCAAAAAATTAATGGGACAGATTGTCTTTCTCTACTTCCTGCAGCGTAAAGGCTGGCTGGGTTTGAAAAATGGCGAGCGTTACGGCAGCGGCGACCGGCATTTTTTACGCTCACTGTACAATATGAAAAAGCGTGGTGAAAACTTTTTTAACGATTACCTGGAATACCTGTTTTATGAAGCCCTGAGCAAAAAGCGAGTGACCGATGCATACGCCCGTTTCAACTGCCGTATTCCCTTTCTGAACGGTGGCTTGTTCGATCCGATCAATTTTTACGACTGGGGAAAAATCGATATCCTCATTCCAGATCGCCTGTTCACAAATATAAATAAAACCAGAGAAGGCGACACCGGCGATGGCATTCTGGACATTTTTGATCTGTACAATTTTACCGTGAACGAAGCCGAGCCGCTCGACAAGGAAGTCGCTGTGGATCCGGAAATGCTCGGCAAGGTGTTTGAACGCATGCTGGATGTGAAGGAACGCAAATCCAAAGGCGCCTTTTACACCCCGCGGGAAATTGTGCACTATATGAGCCAGGAAAGCCTGATTCATTATCTTGATTCGGCGCTGAATGATTCAGCCAAGCCATATCAGCCAGTGGGCGAAGACCAGACCAGTATGTTTAGCAATGAGGTCAAAAAGGGCCAGGGCGATTTATTGATCGAGCATGGCCGTAAAATTTTGGTACCCAAAGAAGATATTGAAATTTTAATCAAGCATGGTGAGCAACTGATTGATAAAGACGCTGCCATATTGGAAGAACGATTGAAGGAAAGCGCCAATAAATACCAGATCCCGGAATCCATCCGCAAAAATGCCAAACTGATTGATGACAAACTACGCGATATCCGCGTCTGCGACCCGGCGGTGGGCAGCGGCGCTTTTCCCGTGGGCGTGATGACCGAAATCGTCAAAGCCCGCCAAATTCTGACGCCATTTATTGATGGGATGGGTGCAGGAGCGAAATATCTTTCGCCCCTACGGACAACGTACACCTTTAAATCACACTGCATCCACCACAACCTGTACGGCGTGGACATTGATCCCAGCGCTGTGGAAATCTGCAAACTGCGTCTGTGGCTCTCACTGGTGGTGGACGAACAGCGCATTGATGAGATTGAACCACTGCCCAACCTGGATTATAAAATTGTGCGCGGGAATTCGCTGATCAACATGCCCGACGACGTGATGCGCGATCAGCAGTTGGAAAAAGAAATTGAACAGTTGATGGAAAAATACTATGCTGAAACCGATAAACAGGCCAAGCGCGGATTAAAAGATAAAATCGACGGCAAGATCAAACAACTGCTCAAATCCGCCGAACAGTTTACTAGTTATCCCATTGACTTTGATTTCAAGCTGTTTTTTCATGAAGTGTTTAAGGAAAAAGGCGGGTTTGATGTTATTATTGGAAATCCACCCTACGGTGCTAAAATAAAAGGCAAATATCGTCAGGCGGCGGTATCTTTTATTGGGAAAGTCCCTGACTATGAGATCTATTATTTTTTTATTGACCTATCAACAAAACTTTTAAAAGACAAAGGCAATTTATCATATATAATCCCGAATACATTCTTATTTAATGTTTTCGCAGAAAAATATAGGATTGATCTTTTAAAACATTGGCAAATAAATGAGATACTAGATTGTACTGATTTTCAAATATTTGAAGCCACAGTAAGAAATGCAATAATTAATTTTGTAAAAACTAATAAATCAAATAAAAAAATTGGTTATAGATATTCTGCAGAAAAATATTCATTTGAAGAACTAGTCAGTTCAAAGAAAAAATATATTTCAGAAAAATGCATTTTACAATCAAACAAAAACTGGGCTTTAGCATTTAGATTACTCCAGAATAAATTAAATATTATACTAGCTATTAAAAGCGAAAATACTCTATTAAACGAGTACTTTCCTGAAGTAACACAAGGATTAATTGCATATGATAAATATCGCGGTCAGAGCAAAGAAATAATTGAAAATAGAAAATTTCATTATATAGAAAAAGTGAAGTCTACATAAAAACCTTGGTTATGGGGTGAAGATGTAAAGAGATATCATGTGGTTTGGAATAAAAAGGAATACATTGATTATTGCAGTGGAATTGCCAATCCAAGACAACCAAAGTTTTTCAAAGGCGAAAGGATATTAATTAGGGAAATTACCAATCCTTCGATATATGCTGCATATACAAATTTAGAACTATATAGTGATCCTTCAGTAATAACTGTTTTAAACAGTAAATTTTACAATTTATTCTGTCTTCTAGGTATATTGAATTCTAAATTAGCTTCCTTCGTTCATTTTAATTCATCGCCAAAGGCAACGAAAGGTGCATTTCCAAAAATTTTAATTAAAGATATTAAAGATTTCCCGCTACCAAAGATGTTATCAGAATACACTTCTTATTTTGAAATAATAGTAAAATATTTGATATTCCTTCACTCTTCAATAAATACTAATAAGATAATTATTTCCTATTTTGAACAGCTCATCGACGGCATGGTCTTCGAGCTCTATTTTGAAGACGAAATCAAAAAAGCCGGTCGGGATATTCTGAAATATCTTACCAATCTCACGCCCATCGCAGACGAAATGAGCGACGAACAGAAAATGCAGATCATCACCCAAACCTATAACCAACTGTACGACAAGAATCACCCGGTACGGCAAAACCTGTATTACATGGACACCATTGAAGAAATCAGGATAATCAAGGGGCTGGATCAGGATGCGAATCAAGGAAATTGAGATTAATAATTTCAAGGCGCTTGGCAGCAGTTATAAAATTGATTTGACCAATTCCTGCAAAAATCTGTTGATTTATGGTGAAAATGGTAGTGGCAAAAGTTCGCTTTTCAAGGCACTTAACTGTTTTTCAACGCATCACAAAAAGAAACGGATATTTCGGTCGATCCGGTGACCGCCAAGCCGATTGGTGATCAATGGCAAAAATTAAAATCTGTGAAAATAGACCGGCGTACAAGAGAGTATAAGCAACTTGTCAACGATTTAAATGAATTCAGCTCTGGATTAAAGCAACTGCTTGAGGAATTGGAAAAAGAAGCCAATGAAATCATAAACGAATTCAAATACAATCTGAAAATCCATTTGAGTTTCAGGAAATTGACGATTACTGATAAAAATGAAATCGGCGGCAAAAACATCAAATTGGGGATTGATTTTTTTGACAGGAAAGATATTCCTAATCATCACCATTTTCTCAACGAAGCGCGGTTGACGGCTATTTCGATTGCCATCTATCTCAGCTCGATTCTGAACATTCCTTCCGCACTCGAATACAAAATTCTGGTACTCGACGATATTTTCATCGGCTTGGATACGTCTAATCGAATGCCTTTGCTCGAAATTTTGAAATCCAAATTTTCAGATTGTCAGATTTTTATGGCTACATACGACCGTCAATGGTATGAACTGGTCAAGTTATGCACAAAGGATAGTGGATGGATTTATGCCGAGATGTACGTCAAAGAAGAACCTGAAAATGGCTACGAGTTTCCCATCTATTGCGATCAAACTGATTTTCTTGATAAAGCAGAAACTTTTCTGAACGAAGGTGATTTAAAGGCATCCGCCGTTTATGTGCGCTCTGCCTTTGAACGTGAATTGAGCAAGTACTGTGACAAAAATGGTATTCCGGTAAAGTTTAAGCTTAATTCGAGCAAATCGAATGTTGAAGATTTATGGTCTTCGGTAAAAGATTATGAGATTCAGAATAAAGATTCAAACGGTAATCCTATTAAGAAAAGACTTTTAACAGAAGGTTTACAAGACAGAGTCGCAAATCAAAGAACATTAGTCATGAATCCGTACAGTCATTTTGACATTAACAAACCGCAATTCAAATCAGAATTAAGAACGACAATTGACATAATCAAAGAATTAAGAAAAGTATTAAAAGAGGGGTAATACTTTTCTGGGCAACCTAACAAAGTCCGACGCGAGCATACGTCTATTTTTTATGAAACTGCCGGTTTTGCGACGTACTCGCCCGGCTTAACCATAGCCGTCCTCTATCTTTGCGGCTCGGCGTCTGCGTGAGGTCTTTTTTCAAGTTGACGCCTGTAGGTATACTCTGATGGGAGTTGATTTGTATTTGCATTCATAAATGTTTGCAAATATCCTATTTGGGAGCAGTCGAGTGCGCGCGACTTGTCTGCCCTCTGGAAAGCACGATTTAATTCTTCTCAACGACGCGCCGGACCGTCACACGCCGGCATCCGCCGCAAACGTGTTCCCGCCCTGGATATCGCCCGACTGAAATCCCTTGTGAAACCAGTACCGTCGCTGCTCGGATGTACCGTGGGTGAACGAGTCGGGTACGACATATCCCTGCGTCCTTCTCTGGATGCGGTCATCGCCGACGGCGCTGGCAGCGTTCAGCGCTTCGTCGAGATCGCCAGGTTCGAGCAGGTTCATCCGGTTGGCATAATGCGCCCACACGCCGGAAAAATAGTCCGCCTGCAGCTCGTAGCGGACGAGATATTTGTTGAACTGCTCTTCGCTGAGCCGCGACCGGAGCGACATCACCTGCTCGGTGATGCCCAGGAGGGTCTGGACATGGTGTCCCACCTCGTGCGCGATCACATAAGCCATGGCGAAATCACCCGGCGCGTTGAATTTTTGCTGCAATTCCTGATAAAAGCTCAGATCGATATAGACTTTTTGATCAGCCGGACAATAGAAGGGACCGGTTGCCGAGCCGGCGTAACCGCAGGCCGACTCGATGGCGCCGGAAAAAAGCACCAGCGTCGGATATTGATAGGTCGCACCCTGCTGGCTGAACAGCTGGCCCCAGACATCTTCGGTCTCGGCCAGCACAACGGAGGCAAATTGCGCCAGCTCATTCTCCTCCGCCGTTCCCTCGTATGTTGTTACATCGGCCACCTGTTGATCGAGCTGAACGGTGTCGAGTAACTGTGAGGGATCACCGCCGAGCAAAAGGACGATGAGCAGCAGGATCACTGTGCCAATCCCGCCACCGACGGCGACCTTGGGGCCAATGCCTCGCCGATCCTCGAC
>JAFGJB010000284.1 GCA_016929295.1 Candidatus Zhuqueibacterota bacterium
ATCGAAAGCCGAAATCATCAAGTGGATGTTTATTTTTTGGGTGGGGCAGGTGGCGGTTATTTTGGGGATTTTGTTTGCTTTTTTTAAGCGATAGCAGAGAAAACAATAACAAGGCGGAAACGGAGGCCGGAGACCGGGAGCTGGAGTCCGGAGATCGCGCGACATGCGATCAGGGATTCGCTTGGCGCGGGTTTTGGCTGCAACTAAAATACTCATGCCATCGTCTCATTCGAGAAAGATAAAAACCGCAGTCGCAGAGAAATAAATTGAAGCAAAGCAATAAATGCTTGAAAAGAGGATTTACACCACTTTCAAATCCCTACACTTTTTGGGCGAAAGGATGAATTCAGATTAAGCAGCTTTAATATTTCATTTGCATTGAAAAGTTTATTGGAAGTCCCTTAGAGGAATGGAGGTCGATTTTATTGTGCGCAACGGTCTGATTGTCCAACAGGCTATTCAGGTCTGTGAGTCTTTGCGGTATACTGACGTACGGGAAAGGGAAATTCGCAGTCTGGTGGAATGCAGTCATGAGCTTGGGGTGAGCGAAAGCCTTGTCCTCTCCGCAGAGGATGATCAACAGGAGCTGGTTGTCGAAAATGTCACCATTCAGGTCAAGCCAATTTGGCAATGGTTGCTGGAGGCGAAGGGCTGAGCAAAAGGGTGACGCCATCCGCGAGGATCACTGACGGAGAGGCGGACCATAGTCGGCAGTCCGCAGGCGGGGGAGGAGAAGGGAAAAAAGGAGACAGGAGATAGGAGGCTGGAGTCCGGTCTCCGGTTCCCGGATTTCATGTTTTTCATTCAACATCGGATATGATACGTGCAACCGAGCATGGCGAGTCCCCGAAACGGGCTATGTTGACTATTTTTGAATAGTTTTTTATTTTCTTGTTGTTATCATTTTATATACGTTGACATCAAAAAAAATGCGCTTGTTTTGTTCATGAGAACATCGATTGAAAAAATTCTACAACCTGTCCTCTGGGATTATGATATCAACAGTCTGGATTTTTATCATGTTGCAGTTGGAGCACTAGAACGTGTGGCAAGTTTTGATCAGCAGCGGGCATTTATTCGAATTTTGGAACGACTCGGCTGGTATGATATTCTTGAACTATTCGGGATTCAATTTGTCAAGGAGCACTTATCCCTTGCAGGATGGAGTTCTGAAACACGTCAACGAGCTCGCAACGCCGTCATTGGACAGCAATGCGGCGCCGGCAGTTTTGTACTTGCAGCAATAATATAAGACTTGGAATTTTATGTTGATTGTGGTAACATAATAAACAAAGAGCTACCGTTGTAAAATTGAATATCACGGTCTTATGATTATCCGTCGTCTTGAAAAGAGTGAAATAGAGTATTATGAACGCGATTTATACAAGCTCCAGGATGCGCTGCTGGATCTTGTCGAGGGCAATTCATTTTATTTAACAGGCGGAACCTGTCTGTCGCGCTTTTACTTTCGTCATCGTTATTCGGATGATCTGGACTTTTTTTTTAGAGGCGATCGTCAGGGGATGGAGGAATTTGAAGCAGAATATGCCGAAATAATCGCTCGAATCAAGTCCGTCTTTCCGCTATCTGTCACCGTGAGCGCGCCTTCTTTCAAGCGTGCCTTTGTTTCAAGCGAGAATATGTCGCTCAAGGTCGAGTTTGTCTACGAGCCGTTTCCTGTTATCGGAGAGCGTGTCAAACAGGGAAGCTTTTATATCGACGCCAAAGAGAATATTGCCGTCAATAAAATCACGGCCGTCTATTCTCGGAAGACAGCTAAAGATTTCTTTGATCTTTATTTTTTGTTGCAAGAATTCTCCCTTGAAAAGCTGATCTCCCAAGCAGAAATTAAGATGATTCCGCCTTCTTATGAAGAGTTGATCATGTCATTGGAAAACTCTTTTTGGGAGGGGCAAGTCCTGACGGGCTTGGACATAAACGAGAACGATTTTTACCATTTTACCCGATCATTTATTGATGATTTATTGGCTTATGCGAAACAGGCTGGATAAATATTTTTGGGATTCACCGATTAACACCTTTTCGAAAGAGTACCAAGTCATACGTTTGCTCGAGTATGCTTCTTTTCCCGACCTGTTTGCATACCCGTTTACCATCCTGCAAATGACGGCGCCTCATATTGATCTTGACCGCTGCCGTATTCCAGAGGCACGCAAAGCGCTGTTCAAGCGATTGCTGCCGTTTCTTACGGTCAGCACTTCCCTGGATGAAGCTATTACCCATTATATTGATTCAATCTTTAGGGCGTAAGGTATTGACGGGAGCGAGTCGGTCGTATAAACGCAAATAACTCTAGCCAGGGAGGCTAATGTACGGGGCCGAGGGTCATACTTTTTTATCAATCTCGATAAATTCTGTTGATGATTCCTGGCGACCATTGAGGATTGCCGGAGTACCGGAAAAACACCAACGAGTGCTTTCACCAAAGCGTTGAGACCGGCACCGCCCAAATATTTTCCGTCAATTGTTTCAGCTCTCATTTTTGACCTTGAACGGAGATGTGTGCTGTATGATGCTTCTTGATCGCGAGCTTGACATCATTCTGCTGTTGTTGAAGCGTTATCTCAGGCCGGCTGTGGTTCCACCGCTCAAGATCGAGGCGGCTGTCGACTGGGAGCGTTTGCTGCGAATCGCCTCCTTTCATCGGGTGACGCCGCTCGTCTATCGCGGCCTGAAAGAGATCGATACGGTGCCAAGCGCCATTCTCGAGCGTTTTCGCCAAATCGTCGTCCTCCAATCGGTGATAAATGTGCGGGCGGCGGCGAATTTGAAACTCTTGTTGCGCCATTTTTACCAACGTGACATTGCGGTCGTCCCGCTCAAGGGGCACGTGCTCGGCGCTGAACTGTACGACGACGTCGCGGTGCGCTCGAGCGTTGATCATGACCTGTATGTGCCAAAAAAGCAGATCGGCGAAAGCGTCGAACTGTTGTCCGAGCTGGGCTACAGCAGCGCATTGCTGCAGCATAGTTCCGTTCGCCAGGCTCTGGCACGTTTTCACACCCTGGAATTCTTGAACCCCGCCACCGGTGCGCGCGTTGATTTGCACGTGGACCTGACCGACGGTTATATATCGCGGCTCATTCCCCGCAACGATCCCGGACGATCAACGCGTTTGTTTCATTTTGAAGATGAACCGATAAGGATTTTTGATGAGGACATCACAGCAGCGCTCATCGCCGTGCATGGCGCCAAGGATTCGTGGGCCTATCTGAGCGCCTGGATGGACCTGGCGTTGTTCTTTCGTCGATATCCGCAGATTTCTTATCTGACCATCCTCAAGATGCTGCAACAACGTGGCGTTGCGCGTATGTTATACATCGGCGCCTCGCTGGTCGAGCGTTTTTTTGACGTCGAGGCGCCGATGGCGATCCGGCAAAGTAGCGATTATCGCTCAATAGAATTGTCGCGGCGCATATCGCATCGTCTGCTGCGCGATCCGTTCCGACAGGCGGATGGCGGCTGGACCAAGGTGTTGCTCAATTTGCAGTTTCGTGAAAAGTGGTCGGAAAAGCTGCGCTATCTCTATTTCAAATCGCTGCCGAAAAAAGTGGACATGGCCGAATCGGCGCAACGACCGTCGATCTTGCGGCATGTGAAACGGGTGCTGCATCAAGGTCGAGAGGAGCCGGGTGCGGGTCGGGATGCCCGACCGTGAGCTCACAATGGCAAGTTCCGGCTGATCGCTGCATGCGGTAGCGGAGATAATTTTCGGGAGGTGGGAGATGGATGAGGCGGGTGCTTTCTCTTATTCGCCAGAGTCTTCATCAGCACAGGATGTCAGGAGACTTTTGAAAACCATTCGCAAAAAAAATCTGATCTTTGCCGATTGGCTTTTGCTCAACGGCTCATTCTGGCTCATGCACTGGCTCTCCGGTGAACACTCGAATTTGGCGCCATACCTGAAACTTTTCGCCGTCATCAACCTGATGTGGCTGTTTCAACTGCTGCAGTATCACCGCTTTCGCCACATTCGTCTGGAGCCGCTCTTTCTCACCCTCAAAAACGCCCTGTTCAATGCCGGCTATCTGCTGCTGGCAACGGCGGTGCTGTCGGTATTTTTAAAGCTGTCCGGATTCAGCCGCTATCACGTGTTTGGAACTTTTGTCCTTTATTTAATCTGCGATATCTCGCTGCTCCTCGCCTACCGGGGTGTGCAAGCGCCTTCGATCAGCAAGCTCTTCAGGCCGGGCAAGCGCAAAGTCAGGCGGAACGAGCCGCTGCTGGTGCTGCTCGCTGATCTGGGATTACTCTTTGTATCCTTTTTTATTGTGCACCTGCTCAAGTACGGCACAATCGTCCCGAACCTGAGGGCGGGTCAGGCCTTGCTCATCATCTCCACGGCCTGGCTCATCACCGCCAAATGGACGGGCAAGTTCGAACACAAGTCGGAGACGAATGTACACTATGCCCAGGCGCCCTATATCAAGGCGTTCTATATCTCGATCGCCATCATGTCAGCGATTGTCTTTGCTCTCGGTTTGTTTCAGCATTCGCGCACCGTCATTTTTGGCGCCTTCGTGCTCTTGTTGGCGTTTGAACTGCCCATGGTCTATATACGCGTGGTGGGGCGACGCAGTCGGCAGATCGAGCATGATATTGAGACCATTGATCAGGTCAAGAGTTATATCAAGCAGCACGAGTTGCCGATCGATCCGGGCAAGGATGTGGTCAAATCTCCGGCGGCAGCGAGCTTGCGCGATGGCTATCTGGCGAGCGTGCCGGGGGTCTATAGGTATATAGCAGAGTACCTCGATCCGGCCACAATGGACAAGTCGCGGGTGCGCGTGCTGGATACGGACGTCCCCTACAACATCAGCACGATCGAGCGACAGCATCTCAACCTGTTTGTCAATTTGACCCACATCAATCATTTTCGTCATCTCAACCAGTATTTTTTGCAGGTGCACAGCAAGCTGAGAAATGGCGGCTACTTTGTCCTGCGCAGCGAGCGTCTGGAAAACTATCGCGACCGCCTGGAGAAGAGATTCCCGCAAGTTGTGGCGACTTTTATCTACACTTTACATTTTCTCTGGCATCGCGTTTTGCCGAAAATCAGCGGTCTGAGCGCGCTCTACTATACCATATCCCGCGGCCGTAACCAGGTGATCACCCGCGCTGAAATAATTGGCCGTCTGCATTTTTGCGGATTCCATTTCATCGATTTCAAGCGCATCGGCGACAATCACTGGTTCATTGCGCGCAAGACCAAAGTTCCGGCGGTGGACAGAAATCCGTCTTTTGGACCATTGATAACATTGCCGCGTATCGGTTACGGGGGCAAGATCTTCCAGCTCTACAAGTTTCGCACCATGCATTCCTATGCCGAGTATTTGCAGGATTTTGTCTATGAGACCTGCCAACTGGATGACAGCGGCAAATTCAAGGACGATTTTCGTCTGACCCAGTGGGGCAAAGTGATGCGCAAATATTGGCTCGATGAATTGCCGCAGATCATCAACTATGTGCGCGGCGATATTCGGTTGTTGGGAGTGCGCGCCATCAGCGCCCACTATTTCAGTCTCTATCCCAAAGACGTGCAACAGCTTCGCATACAGTTCAAACCCGGCCTGGTGCCGCCCTACTATGCGGACTTGCCGAAAAATTTTACTGAAATAGTCGAGTCCGAGCGCAACTATCTGTTGGCCAAAAAACGGGCGCCGTTTCGTACGGATGTCATTTACTTTGCGCGCGCGTTGAAGAACATTGTGTTGAAAAAGGCGCGCAGCGGGTGAGCATGAGCGATTCGTGATCATGGCGTTAAAGATGAAATCGGAAAAAATTTCTGTCATCATCGTGCCTGATTTTGTCCTGTTTGTGGCAAGTTTCTTCCTGGCCTACTATGCCGTCATTCAGACGCCGCATTTTTTGAATTACTATAAGAAATTGCTGCTCTTTGAGATCGCCGTCTGGTTTTTCACCTTTGTCTTTTATCATAAAAATACACTCCTTTCCAGTGACAAGTACAACCGCATATTAGAAAAAATTATAAAGTCGAATGTCTTTTTAATTTTGTCGGTTTCGCTTCTCGTCGTCTTTTTGCAGTTGCCATCATTTTCTTATTGGTATATTCTTTTGCACGCTTTGTTGTATGCGGTTTTTGAGTTTGTATTCATTCTTTTTTTTGCCAGCGCCAGAGGTGCGATAAAAACGAATCGCAGGAAGAAATTTCGGCGACCAAATTTCAAACGATACTCTCCGCAAGCCGTCATCGTCGATTTCATCCTGCTTTTACTGGCTTTTGCACTCACTGCCTTGTGGAAATTTGGCCCTCGTGCATCACTGTTTCACGGCCCGACGCTGATGATTTTCGGCATTGTCACCTGCCTGTGGTTTTTCTCCGGCTTGTGGTCGAAAAAATTCCGCCGATTTCAAAGCGTCACGCATGCCAGCATTTATCATGTTTTGGGCATCTATATGACGTCAACAGTGATGCTGGTGTCGCTTGCCTCGTTTCTCATCGTCCTCATAGAAAATTTCCAGTTCTCCCGCATGCTTTTGCTCGCGCCGGCTTTTTTTCTGTTTCTCCTCGAACTGCCGGCAGCTATGTTCCGCTATTACGCCTTTCGCTTGAACAGAATGGATATGGACATCATCACCTCGGAACATGTCAACCAGTTCTTGCAGCACAACAAGGCTGCTGATCATCGTGAATCCAGACAAACTCTCGATTACGGTACGGCAACAGGCAGTGAGGATGCCGTCGCTTTTATAGACGAGTTGAAGAACACATCGGACAAAAATTTCATCTACGACTTTATCCGGCAATTCATCGATCTCAAAAAAATAGCCAAACGCAACGTCAGGCTCTATTCTGACGTGCCCGGCACAGCGCACGCCCAACCGGCCGCATTGATCGTGCACGAAACGCCCTTGAGCAGCGTCAAATATTTTAATCGCTATCTCCTCGAGTTGCACACCGTCTTGCACGATCAGGGCTATCTGGTCTGTTGCGTTAAAAGCTCAGCGCAGGAGAAAAAGGAGGTTTTTCTAAAGTATCCGGGCCTGTTTGCGTTTTTCTTCTTTTTTTTTGATTATTCTTTCCATCGTATTTTGCCCAAGCTGCCTTTTTTCAACAGCGTCTATCACGTATTCTTCAACGGCCACCTGAAATATCTCACGCGCACTGAAACGCTCGGCCGGCTGGCTTTTTGTGGTTTTCGCATCATTGCCGAGCAAGAAGATCATGGGTATTTTTATTTTATCGTACAAAAGAAAACAAATTTTCATCAGGATCGCGATCCGATTTATGGCCCCTTGATCAAATTGAAACGAGTGGGCTATGGTGG
>JAFGJB010000285.1 GCA_016929295.1 Candidatus Zhuqueibacterota bacterium
ACGGTGCTCGTCAGCGCCTTTTCCAGCATCGCCATGGGCTTGTACGCGAAAAATCCCATTGTCCTCGCTCCCGGCATGGGTCTGAACGCGTTCTTCACTTATACGGTCGTACTCGGCATGGGCATCAGATGGGAGACGGCGCTCGGCGCCGTGTTCTGGTCCGGCATTATTTTTCTGCTATTGTCATTGTTGAACGTTCGCACCGCCATTGCCAACGCCATTCCCAAACAGCTGCGTTATGCCATCGCCTCGGGCATTGGCCTCTTCATCGCCATGATTGGCTTTATGAACGCCAAATTTATCGTCGCCAGATCATCCACCATCATAGGATTGGGGCAGTTGAATTGGGTGACCCTGACTTTTGTGATTGGCCTGGCGATCACGGCCATCCTCGTCGTGCGCCATGTGCGAGGGGCGCTCATCCTCGGCATAGTGATGACGACCGTTTTGGCCATCCCAATCGGTCGCTTGTGGGGCAACGCATCGGAAATCAACTCTGGCGTGCCGACACTGGTCACCTGGAAGGGCCTGGTGGCCATGCCGGATTTCAGCCTTTTTTTCAAACTGGATCTCGTCGGCGCACTCGAGTTGGCTCTGTGGCCGGTGATTTTTGCTCTGCTGTTCACGGACATGTTTGACAGCCTCGCCACCTTCATCGGGGTGGCTGAGGCTGGTGACCTGCTGGATGAAGATGGGGAACCGCGCAACATAAAGCAATCCTTGATCGTCGATGGCTTGTCGACCACGCTTTCTGGATTATTCGGTACGAGCTCGAGCACAAGTTACATTGAATCCGCCGCCGGCATTGAGCAGGGCGGACGCACTGGCCTGACGGCTGTTGTCGCGGGTTTGCTGTTTTTGCCGTTCATGTTCTTCTCGCCGCTGCTGTCCGTTGTGCCGTCGATTGCCACGGCGCCGGCGCTGGTGCTGGTCGGCGTCTTTATGATGAAGCCGGTGCAAAAGATCAACTGGGATCGACTGGATGATGCGATTCCTGCCGCGCTGGCGTTGCTGCTCATTCCGTTGGCCTACTCGATCACTCAGGGTATTGTGTGGGGATTTTTGAGCTGGACGGTCATCAAGCTGATGACCGGAAAGATTAAAGAGATCAATCCGGTGCTCCTGATCATCGATCTGTTCGCCATCATGGCTTTGGCCTTGCAGGGATAAATGAGGGGCTGTATCAAAAGCTATTTTGATGAAATTATGATACAAAACATTGATTATCTATGTCTATAAGCTTCAGTAAATTGAGTTGCGCTAATCCATTAACATACTTTTGCTACAGTCCCGAACAGCAAAGCGATCGAACCAGATGTTCGTCCAGGGATTTATCCCGTCACGGGACTCTTTCCCTGGACGCAGAGTGGGCGGGGGCTTCCAGCCGCACGCCGGCAACCGCAAAGAGTCAAATTTCTTATATCACTTAAATTTCTCAAATGAAAGCTCAAATTTTTTAGTTTGTGAGCTTTTTAACGGAGTGCATCGCCTTTATGCGATGCACCTGGCGGGAATAAATTCCCATTCAAAGACTGATGCGAAATTGACCGCGCTTTCTAATATTCAATTCTATTCGGGTTCTGCCGCCACCGCTTCAGGACTTGTCGCCCGGCGCTTTCCAGCAGTCGCTGTGCTTTTATCTTGCGATTTTGCCACGATTTCCCCATTTCATCGTACAACATCAAATCGTCAAATCCGGCTTCTGCGGCATCCTCTTTGGACGCTGCATAAACGACTGCATCAATTCGAACCCAATAGAGAGCGGCCAGGCACATTGGACATGGCTCGCAGCTGGCATATAGGGTGCAGCCGCGCAGCTGAAATGAATTTAGCTTTTGGCATGCTTGTCGAATGGCCACAATTTCCGCATGAGCAGTGGGATCCTGATGCACGATGACCTGATTCCATGCCTCGGCGATGATCGCGTCATCTTTGGCAATGACAGCACCAAATGGTCCATTTTGTCCGTCGGCAGAATGAGTTTCTGCCAGATGGATCGCATGCTGTAAAAATTCAATGTCCATATTTCCTCCCCGGAGATTTTCCTTTCATCTTGATCCTCCACAAAAATATTTGCAAGAAAATGTAATTAACAATTGTTATATATTCAATATTTGTTAAAAAACACTTGTATATTACAAAAAAAGTTCTATATTCGCCCGCTAAAAATGGAGCAGTTTTTAAATCATTTTTTAATTAATTATCCCTGAAAGGATGTGTGATGAATCATGGAAAACCAAAATTCATCCGACGAGAGAGACAAGCCCCCCAGTAGCGGTCTTGATGATACTGATCAGTACGAGGCCGCACAAGTAGCGATTGCATCTCAAGCGATCGCATCTCAGATGGTGCTCACCCTGCCCGGCAAAGAGCCGCGACGATTTTCGCCCCAGCGGGAATCGTTCACCCATTCTACGCCCCCAAACGAAAAAAGCAAACCAAATAATAAAAAACTTTATGTCATCGGCGAACGGACCGCTCGTTTTCGCGCACGGCATTATGCAACTGTCTCCGATGAGCAATGGAATGACTGGCGCTGGCAACTGCGCAATCGCATCAAAGATCTGCAGGGACTGGAAAACCTGCTCATCCTGTCCGAGAGCGAGCGGCAGGCGGTCAACCAGCACACCGGACCTCTGCCCGTCAGCATCACGCCTTACTATGCATCGCTCATCGATCCCGAGAATCCGCGCCAGCCGATCCGCCGAACCGTGGTGAGCGTCAATGATGAATACCACTTTTCACCCGAAGAGTCCATCGATCCACTGGGTGAAGATGGCCACTCTCCGGTGCCCGGTCTGGTGCATCGCTATCCCGATCGAGTTCTGTTTCTGGTGAC
>JAFGJB010000286.1 GCA_016929295.1 Candidatus Zhuqueibacterota bacterium
AAGCAGTGTATCCAGGTATTCCCAATACACACTGGAGCCATCGCCTGGTTTCTGTGTCATTGAATCTCCAAGGTAAGCTACACGTTTTCCGGCCCACTGCGAGTTAAGGGTTTTTTCTGAATCTTTGATTGTTCTTTCAGATGTATATGTATTCTGGTATTGGCCGTAGCTGAAAACCAGGGGAGAGAGAAGCAATATTAATCTGGTGATAAATTTATTTAAAGTCATATTAGATGTAGTTCCTTTCACCTGTTTAAGCGCTAACAGCAAGTTTTTCATGCTATCTTTCACGCGATATTTAAACATAATAAAATCAATCTTGGAGTCTTTGTGTCTTGTGAATCTTCCCCCTCATCTCCTCACCCAACAAAGCCGCCATCTTATTTCCCATGATACGGCATCACCAGAATGACAAACGCTTGCAGTTTCTTTTTGAACAGCATCCTGTTCTCCTCCCCAAACAGCGTTTTTTGCACGTGATGCCAATCCAGCAAATCGTCCTTGTCCATCGTCACAATCAGCCTGACCAGATCTTCAGCAATCTCCAGCACCTCTGTATCGACGTTTCTGAGTATTTCAACCACCCTTCCCATAAATCGCCCAATTGCTGCTTCTTGATCATTAATAGAGATACTATCCTCGAGAATTTTCTCAATCTTTTCTGCCGGATTTGCTAAAAAAAGCCGCACCTGCGATCGCTTGAATTCGATCTCGGCGCCCAATCCCCGGGCGATCTTGGTTGCGGTGGACCGGTCCACCCAGTCTCTTTGACCTTGGAAAAGCCGGTAAATCGTCGTCCGATTGAGCCCACTCTTGTCCGCCAGCTCGTCAATGGACATGCCTGCTTTGTCGAATAATAATAACGCCTGCTCGACAAACATCTTTGCGTCTGCTCTCATGCTTCACCTGCCGCTGTCTAAAGTGTCAACACCTGTGCTATTTATTGTTATTTGTTGGAATAAATAGCTACTCCTCTCTGTTACCGCATACGATTGACGACATACAACTTTATTGATGTGCTTTTATTGATATTATCTACCTTGGACCTCTTCTATATCATCAATCATCAACAATTATCGCTATAAAGATATTCCCCATTTGGAGATGCGATGAAAAATAAATTGAATCCCTCCTCTGCGAAAGAACTAGTGCGCGATAACTATCTTTTCACTATAGAAGAGACCTGCAGCTACCTCAGCCTCTCACGGCGTGACCTGGAAACGCTTGAACATAACGATCCATCTTTCCCACATCGAAAAACAAAGGCCTAACATTCTCGACAACTCCTGGATGACTGGCTCCGCAGCAACGCCGCGTCCTGGTGGGAACAAAAAGAGGGCTTTTTCATGTACGCCGCACTGCGAATTCCTGCAACGCGTGTTCAACTGCCCCGAGGAAAAAACGAGCGCTATATTGGCGTTATTTTGTGTCAAAACATGAGTAAATTTGAGAAAATCCCCAAATAATAAAGCCCTCGAAAAGAGGGCTTTAATAAATCAGCGATTTACGCTGCGGGGCCGACGGGGCTCGAACCCGCGACCTTCGGCTTGACAGGCCGATGTGCTAACCAGCTGCACCACGACCCCGAACTTTACCAGGTATATAGTATACAAATTTTTCAATTGAAAAGCAAGAATATTTTCACGCTGCCGGGAAAACGTCAGTTATAGGCGGCAAAAGCCTCAAGAACCTGACAAGAAAGCACACAGCCCTCTATAAGATCGCCCAGAATATCCATTCTGGGCGGGTAATTTAGCTGGGACATCTGTCCCAATCGGACGTATGTCCGAATCCATTTCCCGTCCGGTACATCCCGTTAGGGGCACACCCCGTAAGGGGCATGAATATGCCAAACGATCTGGATCTAAAGATCGATGTATCTTGTGCTATTTTGCGTTAGATAGTTCTGATAACCTGTCACCGACGTTTTGTTTGATCTCCTTCATTTTCCTTGACATTTCAGTCAGCAATCAATATAATCAGTGACAGTCATCGCCTTTTCCTGCAACAGGATATGAACCATGAAATTAAGCGACGTTTCAAAAACCGCCATCATCACCCTGAGAAGCCACGTCGCGCACACCCGCGACGGTCCGATCCTCGTCGATTCCATGACCGAATATGTCGTGCACAAGCTCAAGGCTTTTGCGGCACCGGGCACGGAACAAGTGCTCGACAGACAGCTGTCCGCGGCGCTCACCAATCATCTCGCCATTCGCGCCAGAAAATACGATGCCATCGCCAATGAGTTCATCGCCCGCCATCCCGGTTGCACGGTCGTGAACCTCGGCTGCGGCTTTGATACGAGATACTGGCGAATCGATAATCAGCAATGCAGCTATATCGAGCTCGATTTGCCGGAGGTCATCGAGATTAAAAGAGAGATTCTAAAGGGCCGGCTTGAGTATGAATTGATCGGTCGCTCGGTCCTGGACAGATCATGGATCGATCAGGTTACTCAGCGGGGCAATCACCATGTTCTGCTCATTGCTGAAGGGCTGTTCATGTATCTGGAAAGGGATGAGGTCATTCGTCTTTTCCAGGCTTTTTCCGCAAGATTTTATCGTTCGCAAATCGCTCTCGAGGTGGTGACGGAAAAATATACCAGAGGCATGTGGAAAAAGATCATCATCCTGAAAATGAAAAAAGAAATTGGCCTTGATTCAGGTTCTTCCTATCATTTCGGCGTCAGGAATGCGCGCGAGCTCGAATCATTTGCCTCTGGCATTCGGGTTGTGGAGGAATGGTCGTATGTAAAAGATCCTGATATTCGTCCGCGACTGTTCAAGTATTTGGGTTTTTCCAGAACACAATGGACCATCATAGCAACGATAAATGAAAACAGATGAGCTGTTTCATGCACCTGAACGTGCGCGCAGCCGATCTTGAAAAAGGCGGAGCGGAAAGATAGAAAAGGAGGTCAAGTGATGAAAGTTTTATCGGCAATCGGCTTGTTCGCTCTCGGAGTTGTGCTGGCCGTCATCGTACAGCATTTTGCCTGCGATTCGTCGGAGGAGTATGAGGAACTGAAAAAGCGCTATGAGGCTAAAATCGACTCGCTGCAAAGCGTCATCGAGGCGCGAAACGAACTGATCAGCGCCATCGAGGACAGCATCAAACAAACGGAGAGCGAAATCGCCAAACTGCACGAGAGCATTCTCAAAATGGATCACCAGATCACCTATTACAAAGGCAAAGGGAGGTTTGACTATGTTCAATCGATGGATTCTCTACATGCTGAGCTCAATCGTCTTATCAAGCAGCGGCTGGCAGAGGCTGACAGCGCAGCAGATCGTACGCCCCGATAGCGTGGTGCAGATCAAAGACTCGACCACCGGAGACGTTGGCTTTGTCATTCCGAAACTCATTGCCATCGATTATCGCAATCTGCTGGTGCACACCCTGCCGCTGATGGAGGCGCAAATCGATACGCTCAAGCTGGTCATTGACAAAAACAGATCCATCATCAACAACCAGAAGGAAGAAATCGGCCTGCTGAAGAGCAATGTCGCCGATGCGCAACAGCAATTCGCCGCCGAACACGCCATTCGCCTGGCCTGCGAAAAAGAAAAAGCCAAACTGTTCTGGTGGAAGCTCGGCACCGGCGCTTTTGCCGCCACCACGGCGGCGATGCTGGTGCTTTATGCGCTCAAATAGTCTGATCATGCGTTCGGCAAAAACCGTCTGCCAATCGAGTCCGGCTGCAAATTCAGTGCACAATGATAAAACGAACGAGTCATTTATCCTGGATTATTCCTAGTGCAGCATAGCTGCAAGTCAAAAGTGAAACGTGAAAAGTGAGATGTTTTATCGCATGGAACGAGCCTAATTGTAACGTTTCACGTTTGACGTTTCACGTTTCACTCTTTTGACTGTTCAAAAGATTGCCAAAATTACAAAACTTTTCAGAATAAAATCAGTCTTGCAGTCTTTGTGTGCGTGAATTTTTCATGTTATTAATCAAAAACATTTTTACTAATTTTCTTTGCGTTTCCTTTGCGGTTTTGCGTCTTTGCGTGAGTTTGCACCAGTCACGCCAATTGAGCTTGGTTTATGTTTTTTTCATATCGTTCATCAAATCAGTATCTGGCGTTGATCTTTTCTCAAAGGACGGATCATGAACAATCTGAGCGGACTCTCCTCTCATGAAGCAGCGCAGCGCCGCGCCCGCTATGGCCCAAATGCTCTGCCCACTCCCCGCTATCGCTTGCCGCGCCTGATCCTGCGGCAGTTTCGCGGCATCTTTAATCTGCTGCTGCTGGCCGCCGCTGTCGTCACCTTTGCCCTGGGCGAGCCGATCGACGGCGCCTTCATCCTGCTGTTCGTCGTCATCGGCACGGCGCTCAACGTGTTTCAGGAGTACAAATCAAACGCGGCGGCCGACAAACTCAAATCCTACCTGGTGCGCACGGTGGCGGTGCGTCGCGAAGGTCGTGACCAGGAAATAGCCATCGAGGAGATCGTCCCCGGCGATATCATCAAGCTGCAGGCCGGCGACACCGTGCCGGCGGATGCGGTTGTGCGCCAGGTGCACGATCTCATGGTCGACGAGACGACGTTCACCGGCGAGAGCATTCCGGTGTCCAAGCAGGCGGCCGCTGCGACGCAGCAGATCAGCGACGAGCATCGCCTGCTGCAGGGCGTCGTCATCATCCGCGGCAACGCGCTGGCTGAAGTCATTGCCACCGGCACGCAGACGCGCCTGGCTGCCATAGCGGCGACGGCCTCGTCCGTGCAGTCGGAGAGCGAGCTGGTCAAGGGCATCGACCGCATCAGCACTTTCATCCTGCGCGCGACGCTCATCACCCTCCTGTTCGTGGTCCTGGCCAACATCCTGATCGACGGTCGAGAGACCGACATCCCCCATCTACTCATCTTTGCGATCGCCCTGGCGGTCTCGGTGATACCCGAGGCCCTGCCGCTGGTGCTGACCTTCTCGCTGTCGCGCGGCGCGCTGCAGTTCGCGCAAAAGGATGTCATCGTCAAGCGGCTATCGTCGGTGCAGGATCTCGGCGCCGTGAACCTGCTGTGCACCGACAAGACCGGCACGATCACCGAGAATCGCCTGGTCTACCAAAACAGCTACCTCGCTGCGGAATCGCGTTTTCATCCGCTCGTGCTGGCGCGCCTGGCGGCGCATCACGTGGAAAAGCAGAAACCGGAGCCGTTCGATCGCGCGACCGACGAGGCGCTCACCCCCGAGCAGCGCGCCGAGGTGGCGAACTTTACGCTCTTGCAAGAGGAAGCGTTCGATCCGGCGCTGCGCAGCAATGGCGCCGTTGTGCGCGGCACAGAAGGCCAGCTGCACATCCGCCGCGGCAGTCCCGAATACTTTATCGGTCAGGGACTGCTCGAACAAGGCGCGGCGCGCGCCTGGCTGGCGGAGGAGGAACGTCAGGGTCGACGAGTACTGGGCGTCAGTTATAATGACGGCAGCGGCGCCCGCTTTGGCGGCTTGATCTCTTTCGTCGATCGGCTCAAGTCGACCACGGCCGAAACCGTCGCGGCGGCGAAAAAGCTGAACGTGGCCATCACCATCATCACCGGCGATTCCCTGATGGTGGCCAAGGCGGTCGGCTATGAAGCCGGACTGGTGACCCGCGACGAGGAAGTGATGGACGCCTCGGCGTTCCTGGCCCTGCCCGTGCAGGAGCAGCACAAGCGCGTCGGCAAAATTCGCGTCTTTGCGCGCACCACGCCGGAGCAAAAGCTGCAGTTGATCGCGCTACTCAAGGAGCAGTACACCGTCGGATTTTTGGGCGAGGGTATCAACGACGCGCCGGCGCTGAAGGCGGCGCACGTGTCGATGGTGGTGCAGTCGGCGGCCGATGTCGCGCGCGAGACGGCCGACATCGTCCTGCTGCAGAACGATTTGCGCGTCATCGTCGATGGCATCCGCCTGGGACGCGAGACGCACGCCAACACGCTGAAATACATCCGCGCCACCCTGGTCTCCAACTTTGGCAATTTCTATGCGGTGGCCGTCGGTTCGCTGTTCATCGACTTTTTGCCCATGCTGCCGAAACAGCTGCTGCTGCTCAATCTCCTCTCCGATTTCCCGATGATGGCGATCGCCTTTGACCGCGTCTCGGATCGCGAGGTGGCCAGGCCGCAGCGCTATGACTTTCACTCGCTCTACATCATCTTTATGACCCTGGGACTGGTCAGCACGGTCTTTGATTTCATCTATTTCGCGCTCTTTTATCGCATTTCGCCGGCCGTGCTGCAGACCAACTGGTTCATCGGCAGTGTGGTCACCGAGATCCTGCTGATGCTGTCGATTCGCTCCATGTTGCCGATCGAAAAGGCCGGCCGTCCGGCGTCGCTCATCGTGGTGCTCTCGGCAGCGGCGCTCCTCATCACGCTGGCGTTGCCGATGATCCCGTGGACCACAACATTTTTCGAGTTCACCACCCCGTCGGCGGCCCACCTCGGTCTCATCGTGGCGCTGGCCGTGCTCTATCTCATCGTCACCGAGCTGGTGAAACGGCCGCTGGCGCGATCTCTGAAAGAATGAATGGATGCGGTCGATTTTAAGACTCACGCAAAGACGCGGAGACGCCAAGGAACGCAAAGGATTTTTAGGTTAATGATTATTTCCTTTGCGTTTCTCTGCGTCTTGGCGTCTCTGCGTGAGTTCTGGCACGCGAGAGAACACGAATTCTCACGAATGATATACGAATTAAAAAATTAATCATTTTTGAATTCGTGAAAATTAGTGCATAATTCGTGGAAATTCGTGTCTAGTTTTCTTTATATTTGACTCGGTCTGATCGTGGCGCTTGCTGTGCTCTATCTCATCGTCACCGAGCTGGTGAAGCGGCCGCTGGCGCGGTATTTGAAAGAATGAATGGATGCGGTCGATTTTCACGCAAAGACGCGGAGACGCAAAGGAACGCAAAGGATTTTCAGGTTAGGTGAATGATTATTCCCTTTGCGTTTCTCTGCGTCTTGGCGTCTCTGCGTGAGTTCTGGCATGCAACGGCTGACGCCACTATTTTCGTCGGTCAAGAGGGCAACTTTTTCATGAGCCGGTCCATGTAAGATATCATAGGGAAATTTATTCGATTGACTATCTCGCCTCTATTTACTACTATTACAATACATCGGAGCAGCTAAAAAAATGGGATACTGCGTAAAATCGTCCATGATCAGAGGAGTTCATCATCGCCATGAAGAGACTTTTCATCCTGTTGATCGTTATCTTGCATCTCCCATTCCGACTCGCGGCGGCAGAGAACGAGTCGACGCTGGAGGTGCAGGACATCGTCCGCCATCTCGACGACCTCTATCGCAGTGAGTCGAGTTATGCCGAGATGGAAATGGTCATCGTGACGCCGCACTGGCAGCGGACGCTCA
>JAFGJB010000287.1 GCA_016929295.1 Candidatus Zhuqueibacterota bacterium
ACTCGAATTGGCCGGCCATCACCATATAGACCAAAAAGATGGCGAGGATGAATCCAACCAGCAATTCTCTGAACGCCTTTTGTTGTTCCTCATAATCACCGCCAAACAGGATGGCAAAATCTTTTGGTACAGGTACGGTCCGCAGATCACGGCGAATATCGTTGATCACTGAGCCCATGTCTCGACCGGTGAAATTCGCCTCGATCGTGATGATGCGCTCCTGGTCTTTTCGCTCGATGCGAACGGGCCCTTCCTGGCGCACAGCCTGAAGGACATTGCGAAGGATCACGGGTTCGCCGCGATTATTAATGACGGTTAAATCCAGCAATTCGCCCAGATCCAAACGATCTTCTTCGCTCAGGCGTACCAAAATTCGGTACTGTTTGCCGCCTTCACGAAAATAGGAAGCAAATGTGCCGCCGACAGCGGTCTGCAGGGCATCGCCGATTCGCGAGATGCCCAGACCGAGGTCGGCAGCTTTTTGCCGGTCAATGCGGATGATCTCCTCCGGACTGCCTTCTTCTCGGCTGATCCGCGTATCGGTGATGCCCGGCACCTTTTTGACGATCTGATCGACGCGCTGCGCCAGCAGATTGGCCGTTTCCAGCTCATAGCCGCGAATCTCCACTTCCACGCTGTTCGAAGAAGAGGTACCCATGCGCAACAGAAACAATCCCTGGCCGGCACGCGTGCGGATGGTCACTCCCGGCAGGCCGCTCAACTTGCGACGCAAGTCATTGGCGACATCCTCACTGCTACGCCGCCGTTCTGCTCGCGGCACGAGCGTGACGCGCACCTCTGCTGTATGCCCGCCAGAGGCTCGAAAACCGCCCCCGCCGACGTTGGCATAGATATCGATGGCCTCAGGCACGTTGTCACGGATTATTTTTTCCACAGCCATCGTCGTCTGATCGACAAGCTCCAGACGACTGCCGACCGCCATCTCCAGATCGACGCGAACCTCTCCTTCATCCGCAGTCGGCATCAGTTGGACGCCGATGAGTCGAACCAAAAAGATCGAGATGACAAACATGCCAGCGACGGAAATCAACACTGTCTTTTTATTGTCGAGCGCCCATTGCAGGATGCGCGAATAGCGCTGCTCAATTTGCACGAAAAAACTTTCGCTGTAAGCATAGATTTTATGCAGCCAGCTCTCACCTTTTGTGTGCTCTGCGGGCTGATAGTGCAAAAACCTGGACGAGAGCATAGGAATGAGCGTGAGCGCGACGATGAGCGAGCAGAACAAGGAAAGGCTGACCACGTAGGCCATTTGCTGAAACATGATCCCTGACATGCCGCGAATAAAGACCACCGGGAAGAATACGACGATCGTCGTCAACGTGCTGGCAATGATCGCGGAGCCGACCTCGCTGGAGCCGATCAAAGCACTCTGAACAGGCCTCTGCCCGGACTCCCGATGTCGATAGATATTTTCCAGCACCACGATGGAGCTATCCACCAGCATGCCGATCCCCAGCGCCAGGCCGCCAAAGGTGATTGTATTCAGAGTGAAACCGGCAAAGTACATCAAGCCAAAGGTGGCGATGATCGAAATCGGGATCGCGGTCGCAATGATCACGGTGCTGGAAATATTGCGCAAAAAGAGAAAGAGAATAAAGATGGCGAGAAAGCCGCCCATCAGAATGGAATTGCCGACGTTGTTGATGGACTGTTTGATATAAATGGATGTGTCGATCGTCGGCGTGATCTGAATTTGTGGAATATCCCTGTTGATTCGTTCGATTTCAGCTTTGACGCCTTCGGCAACCTGAACGGTGTTGGCGCCGGACTGCTTGTTGATGGCGATGCGCAACGATGGCTTGCCGTTGAGGCGCACAATCTGGCGGATCTCCTCCCAGGAATCCTCGACATTTGCGACGTCCCGAATTTGAATCGGGGTCCCATTTCGCGTTGTGATGACGGTATTGCTGATCTCGTCGATACTTTTGTATTCACCCAAGGTGCGAACCAGCACTTCGAAATTGCCGCGATCATAGAGCCCGGCCGGGATATTGCGATTTTCCGATCGCAGCGCAGACAGAATGGCATCTGTGGAAATGCCCAGAGCCTTTAATTTGGCAGCTTTTAAATCCACATGGATCTCGCGATAGAGCCCGCCCCGAATATCGACCGCCGCGACGCCGGGAAGACGCTCGATCCGATACTTCACCTGGTCCTCGACAAGCTGTCGCAGATCGAGTGGATTCAAATTGCCGGAAATGCCCAGATGGATGATCGGGAAAGCCGATGGATCAAACTTGCGGATCATCGGCCGGGTGATGTCTTCCGGCAGCCGGCCCAGCACTCGGTCAACTCGATCGCGGATGTCATTCGTCGCCACGTCCAGATCCGTGCCCCAGTCGAAGAGCACGCGAACAGAACTTCGACCTTCAGTGGAAGTCGAGGTGATCTCTTCCACCCCCTGCACAGCCGACATTGCCTCTTCGATAGGACGCGATACCGATTCTTCCATCTCCTGCGGCCCAACATTCTCATATTCTGTGCCGACAGAAATGGTCGGATATGTCACTTCCGGCATCAAATCGATCGACAGCCGGCTAAAAGATACGAGACCGAGGGTGATGATGATCAAAAAGATGATCGTGGTGAGAATGGGACGTTTGATCGTTCCCTTGGCGATGTTCATGGAATCTCCCCCCGCTTTTCGAATTCCGCATTTTCTTCATTGCCACTGGCAATTTTTGGCAACAGCACCGGACTGCCCTCATCCAGCAGATGGTGACCGAGGGTGACCACAATACCACTCAGCTCGGGTGAGACAATTTCCACCTGCTCGGCGGTGACGATGCCGGTCTGAACGGCGACATAGTGGGCGATCGTCTCATCCGGATCCACCCTGAAAACCCCGACTTTGTCGCCGCGATTCACCAGCGCAGTCGCCGGCACGATCTGCGCCGAGTCTTTTTCGGCAATTCGAACATTGACGCGGGCGAACATGCCGGGCTTGAGCAGGCCCTTTTCGTTGGCAACTTCGACCTCCATCTGCGCGACACGAGATGTTTGCTGCAGCATGGGCGCGATGCGCGAGACGTTGCCGTAAAACTCTTCTGTCGGAAAAGCATCCACCGTGACCGTGACCTGTTGACCTTTTTCTATTCGGCCATAATCCCGCTCGATGATGGTCGTTCGCACAATGACTGAATCGATGCCGATGATCGATACCACCGGGGAATTGGGAGCTAACAGAGCCCCCTCATCGACAAAACGTTCGCCGATGAATCCGGACTCTGAAGCAGTCAGTTGCGCATAGCTCAGACGGATTTGTGCGGATTTCAACGATGCCTCACGCTGCTCGACCTGGGCCTGGGCAAGTTCATAGCGCGATTCTTGCGCGGTAAAATTGGACACCGCCGCATCCAGCTCGGACGGCGATGCAATGCCTTTTTCCTGCAGCGACTCGACGCGCGCCTTTTCCTGGCGTGCCAATTCAAACTGACTGCGCGCCTCGGCGAGTGACGCCTGCGCGATCTTGAGGTTCGCCTCCGCTTCGCGAACGGCCTGCTGATACTCGGCGTCGTCGATGCGGGCGATGACTTCTCCCGCTTGCACCCAGTCGCCAATACGCTTGCTGATATTGATGATGCGCCCGGCCACCTTGGGGGCCAGGACATATTGATAACGTGGAAAGATCGTGCCGGTATACTCGCGCACCTCTTGTATAGTGCCATAGAACACGCTGTCCACCTCAACAGCGACGGCCGGCCGCACGGGCCCCCCGGTTCTGCCGCTCTTGCCGCCAAAGATGAGCCCAAAAATCCGCCACAGCAAAAATGCTGCGAAGACAATGCCAAGGCCGATGACAATTCTTTTTTTCATATAACTATCCCGTCTTAATCATCACAAGCGAACACAACAGGCGCCCGCTTCACTGCTTTTTCTCTGAGGAACGTTTCTGGAACGCATGCAGCTATAAAAGATTTATCGCCTAATATAATACAGTTTAGATTTAGATGAATCATCAAATAAATCCCGGAATGCACGTTTGACAATTTTTTACATAATGAGCGATCTCATCAGCCAAACAATCATTCTCACAAAGCAAAGGCTACATTTTTTAAATAACGTTTCACCGGATAATAAGTTCGAGAGGAGACTTTTAAAAATCGGATTTTATTTATTGCCTCTTGCGAATCGCATGACGGCCTGACAGCGGCGCGATGTGCGCGAATGATCAAAATACTTGACAATTGACCGAGAATCATATTCATCACATGCGCATCCGGGGAGGATATTTTTGTTCACTACTCTGGGATAGAAGGGGAAGGATTTCGTTCCTTACGTGAAGGAGAGCAAGTTGAATTTGATGTGGAAATGACCGACAAAGGCCCGCAAGCAGGAAAAGTGAAATCGGTATTAAAATAGCTCATGCCCCGCATCCAACCGGGCCTTTTTGCTGCCGGCAATGGCCATTCTGCAATATATATATTTGATCTGTAACCTGCTCCACATATCTGGTATAATGGTCGGTGAGTAAAATTCCGGCGCCGCTCTGACATTTTTCTCGCATCAAACCCATCATTTGTTCAATGAGCACTGGCGCCGTACCTGTAAATGGTTCATCCAGAAAATAGTAAAGTCGCTCAAGATGCAAAATGATTCGCAACTCCAGGTAACGCCTCTCTCCGCTCGACAAAGAGGCGATCTTTTGCGACAGTAGCGCCTCTATGATATGGTCATGGTAAAGATTCGAGCCTGGGACGCAGGCGTTGAGCAGACGGCGCACTTTTAGTTCACGTGGCAAAAATGATTCTTGGGACAGATGATAAAATCGCGGGATGCGCAGATTCAAGAAAAGCACCCATATATTTCGATGTCGAAAATAGAGCTTAACGAGAAGGACGCCGACCAGTCCGCCGCACAGAAAAGCGTTCTCAAACAGCGAATAGCCAAAAGGGAATCCTCCGGCGAACAATATGCCCAATAACATTGCAGACGATAAGAATGAAAATGTGATATAATGTCGATAAAGGTAGAGGCGCACACTCAGCTCCCCGATTGTCGTCGCCGGTAATTCCGCGCCAGCTCCATAAATATTTCAAGATGGCTGTCAACATCCGACTGCTGGCCGTCAAAATAAAAGACGCGGATGGGGAAATTGTCATGTTCGCGACTGACGCGCGGATAGACCGCCTCGGTGATGATGCCATTCATGCAGCTGAAAGGGCTGATATCGATGACGCCGGCCGCTCCTTTTTCATAATACCATAACGCCTTGCCCATGCTCATCACCATTTCGCCGCGCGAGCCCTCGCGTGGCAAATAGGGTCTTGATAATTCAAGTATGTCGCGAACGTGATGAGGTTCTTCAAAACCACTAAAATCGTCCTCGAAAAGACGAACGATCGCTTTCTCATCATATCTCATGACCGCTTGTTTCAGCTTGCTGCCAAACATTTGCATGGAAAATGTCTTGCCATATCTTTTCAAGCGCCAGACGTCCTCATCATTGGTATACATCACCCATTCTGCAATATCAGACACCCAGACAACGCCGCCATACTTTTCGATCCTGCGGAAAAGATTATCGTTGGAAAAATTATTGTGGCGACAATAAATTTCTCCTACGACGCCAATGACCAATTTTGCAGATATTTCCACCGGCACAGCTCGAAAGGCATCGCGGATCTCGGTCATTGCTGTGATGATGTTCCGCATGCGCTCCTGGTGAGAGACGCCTCGTTGCTCCAGGACGGAACAAATTCGCCGTAAAGAGTCGTGGTAAACTCTGTCCGTTGCTCCTGCTTCTGTCTCATAGGGACGTGTGAGGAGCAGCTTTTTGCGGATGACGTCCGCAACAATGGCGGCTCGCCAACCCGTTCGCAGCAGACTGTTTGCCTCATCGCCGATGCCGCCATAGCCATCAGAGCTTGTTGGCGATGCGAATAGAACATTTTCACCGCGAATTTGATGAAATACTTTTTTGGCCAGTGGCAAATAGTGGCCGTAACGACACGGGCCATTCGACGTGGGCAACATGAAGGCCGTCTTGTCGGGATCATAATCGGGCAGCAGCGTGACCTTGAGAAAGTTGCCAAGCGTCACCGCTTCCGGCAGGCATTCGTCGCCCGACAGATATTGCCGTGCAAGCTCCATGGTCTGTGCATCGCTATCCGGGGACGGTCGTGCATCGACGCCGATGGAGCGAAAAGCCGCCGAGACGCAGGCGGCTGATTCGTACGACATTTGCGGGATATAGAGTTTTCTTTTGTTTAACGGATTCACATTCTTGCACCATTATTTTGATTCGCACGCTCTGATCAATGCGCCAAATATTTTGCTTCTATGGTCAAAGGACATTTGTTCCGGATGCCACTGCACACATATGCCAAATCGGTCAACTGAAAATTCCAGAGCCTCAATCACGCCATCCGGCGCAGTGGCGGTGACAATCAAACCGGTGCCAATATTATCAACTGCCTGATGGTGATAGGAATTGACATATAGTGTTTCTTCTCCAATAATAGAAAACAGTCGAGAATCGACATTCAATGTCACCTCATGGCCCGCGCCACCCTCCCGACGATGAATGACGGTTTCACCAATCTCGGACGGAATATCTTGAATCAGACTGCCGCCGCGCATCACATTGATGAACTGACAACCGAGGCAAATGCCGAGAATCGGTTTGTCGCATTCGTTCAGCCATGCGTTTATCAAGCGACTTTCGAACCAGAATCGCCGGGCAGAGAGCGAATCGACCGTCGGGTGCGCTTTTTCACCATAGGCGCTCGGCGGTATATCCAGGCCGCCAACGAGCACGAGACCATCCAGCAATTCGATATAGTCCGCAATTGCGCGCTCGCTGCGAATTGGCGGCAGTACAATCGGAGTTCCGCCGACTTTAAGCACCGCATTCACATAGCTCATGTTCGTTTCGACACGCCCAACAGTATCTGATTCTGCAGCGAAAACGCTTGTGATGCCAATGAGTGGCCGGATTTCAGCTCTGAGTGATATCGTGCGACAAAAAGCGGCGATAAAAAATATGATGGCAATTCTCAATTTTTCATTTTCAATTATCGCTTTATATACGAACATCCACTGGATCCTCTTCACGACAAGGTGACAACATTGTGCTTTTTTGGCAAAGTTTTAAAACCAATCGCAGAAGGCGCCGAGGTTCACAAAGATATTACCCGATTTTGCTTCTTTTTCTCTGCGAACCTCTGCGGTCCTTTGCGCCTTGCGTTTAGCTTTTCGTAATTGCTACATTGTTTGGTTGCGGCC
>JAFGJB010000288.1 GCA_016929295.1 Candidatus Zhuqueibacterota bacterium
CGCCCGCGTCGGCGAGCTGCGAAAGTCGTGTTTGACGATGAGCACCTGCCACTGCCCCTGCGGCGCCCGCCAGCGCAGCTCGCCCGCCTCGAGCGTGAGGATCTGATTCGTGCTGTCGAGCAAATTGACCGCGATCGCGCTGACGACATCCGATGACACCTTGTGGCTGAGGGTGTCACCGCCCGTCAGCTCCATCTGCTCGGCCACCACCAGCGCCTGCATGCGCAGCTCGGGCGCGTCGGTCGTGAATTTGCCGCCGGCAAAGCCGCTGGGATATTTGCCCTCGTCCACAATCCAGACGCGCATGTCGCGCTGGCGCGCCAGCTGTACCGTTTTTTTCACCAGTTCGAACCAGCCCGGCGACAGATAGGGACTGCCCATGTCATAGCCGGACTCTAAAGTGACGATGTGAACGCCGCGCTCCTTGAACGCATCCAGATCGCGCGCAATGACCCCTTCGGTGATTTCGCCATCCCAGCCCCAGTAAAAGGTCATGCTGTATTCGACCGGCGGGGATGGAAAATGGGCGGCCAGCGCGCGCACCGAGGCGTCATTGAATTCTTGCCATGGCCTTTTAGCGCAGGCCAAAAGGCCCAGCAAAAGAAGGGAAAAGTAAGTCACTCGAAATTTGCTCATTTCAAGGCCCTTTTTTAAAAGATAGGATGCAAAAGTCGCAAACGATTTCAAGGAAATAACAAAAAACAAACACCAAAATCCAAATAAATTCTAAAAAATACAAGCTCCAAAACACAAACACATCGCGGATGCCTTTATTTGCTATTTGGGATTTGGAATTTGTCATTTATTTGTTATTTGAGATTTGGTACTTGGCATTTGTTATAATGTAAGATTCTGCAGCGGCCAATGCAAAAAGAAAATGCCAACTCTGCTAAAAAAGGATTTGATCTCCTCTAGCCTGAAATTTGCCAAAGACCAAAATTTTCATTTCGTCACATAAAGTTTGATATGAAAGAATTTAATGATTACATTTTTATCGCATCATTCAACAGGAGAAAACATCGCAATGGCGGACAATCATGACAAGACTCCTCCGGCCGATCACCAGTTCACATCAGGTGAAAGGCTGTCGGTGCTTGAAAAAGTCGGCTACGGCCTGGGCGATACGGCGTCCAATATCCTCTACCAGGCGTGGAGCTTTTTTCTGATGATATTCTACACCGATGTCTTTGGCATCGATGCCAAGGTGGCGAGCTTTATGTTCCTCATCACGCGAATCTGGGACACGATCAACGATCCGATCATGGGGATGATCGCCGACCGCACTCACACCCGCTGGGGTAAATTCCGGCCCTATCTGCTGTGGATGGCGGTGCCGTACGGCATTCTGGCGTGCGCCATGTTCATCACGCCGGCGTGGAGCCAGAACATGAAGGTCGTCTACGCCTATGTCACCTACATCCTGGCGACCATGGCCTACACGGCCATCAACATCCCCTACTCTTCGCTGATGGCGGTGATGACGCCGGATCCGCGGGAGAGGACGACCCTGTCGCAGTACCGTTTCTTCTTCGCCTTCATCGGCATGCTGCTGATCACCACCTTCACCCTGCCACTGGCCAAATTCTTCGGCGCCGATCCGTCGCATCCGGGCTACGACGCCGGCCTGGGCTACAGCCAGGCGCTCGGCTTTCAGGTGACCATGGGCGTCTTTGGCGGTATCGCCATCGTCCTGCTCCTGGTGACTTTTCTGACCACGCGCGAGCGCGTCAAGCCTGTCGAGGAACAAAGGAGCTCTTTTCAGGGCGATCTCAGGGATGTCATGCGGAACATACCCTGGATCGTGATATTCGTCGCGGCGGTATTCTGGCTCATCCACAACATGATCCGCAACGGCATGGTGGCGTACTATTTCAATTACGTCAATGGCCAGGGGAGCAAGATCTTGTGGTCACTGGCCGTCGGAGCGCTGCGCCTCGATTTTGATCAGACGACCGTCTTTCTGACCATCGGCACCTTCGGCATGCTGGCCGGCGTGCTGCTCAGCACATTTGTCAAGAAACGCTTTGACCGCAAGTCGGTGATCATTTTTCTGTCGCTGGCCGACGCGGTCATCAATATCGTCTTTTACTGGTTGCCGCCGGATGACTTTTTCTGGCTCGGCCTGGCCAATCTCATCTGGTCGATTGTGGCCGGCGCCATGCCGGTCTTTCTCTTTGCCATGTTCGCCGATGTCGCGGACTATCATGAATGGAAGTTCCGCCAGCGCGCCACCGGCCTGGTCACTGCGGGCATCATGTTCGCCATCAAATTGGGCGTGGCCGTCGGTGGCTTTCTGTGCCTCTCTATTCTGGGCCAGTATGGCTACAACAAGGCCGCGCCGATGACGCCGCACATCCTGCAGGGCATCAGGCTGCTGTTCAGCCTCATACCGGCTGCCTTCATCCTTGTCTGCGGCTGCATTCTGTTCTTCTACCCGGTCAACGACAAGCTGCTGGCGACGATCGAGGCCGATCTCAAAGAGAGAAAGAGAGCAATGGCATAATCGAGAGGTGATCATGCGGGATAATAAAACAGATGCGGGTGATTTCACCCTGCCCGGCGAAGCCGGCTACGAAGAGTTGACGCTGGAACTGGCCGACAGATGGGGCGCGGATGCCATCCGCGACAGCGACGGCACCGTTCTATCCGATAAAATTCTGGCCGCGGATTATGATATCTATTCGACGATCTGTCTGATCCGCGCCGATAACGAGTGGGCCAGGGCGCACCGCGACAAGCTGCAGCAGAATTATCTGAAGAGTCAGCCGGCCGTGGCTGAAAGCGATCGAGTCGAGATCGATCTGCTGCGCGGCTTTTTCCGCGAGCAGTTCGCGGTCAATGCCGATGACGATCCCAAAAAGTGGTGGCAGGTCTACGACCGGACGACCGGGCAGGAAGTACCCAAAGATCAGTGGACATTTGCAGCGGACAAGGGCACTGTCACTGTTCGGCAAGTGCGAAAATGGCACACCATCACGGTCAACTTTCTCGCCTATCGCATCTGGGAAGCCATCTCGATGTACAACCACATCACCAATAACTGGGACCGCGAGCATCTGATGCCGATCGATCCGATCCATCCGGAGGCGCAAAAGTTCATCCTCGACTATTTGCAGAAATGGCTGGACGAGCATCCCAGAACGAAAATCGTCCGTTTCACCTCGCTGTTCTACAATTTCGCCTGGTTCTGGGGCGATCCGAGTGTGCAGCGCTTCCTCTATGCCGACTGGGGTTCCTATGAAATGACGGTCAGTCCGCGGGCAATGACGCTCTTCGCCCAGAGTCGCGGGTATGAGATGACCAGCGAGGATTTCGTCAATGGCGGCGCCTATTGCTCCAGCCACAATGTGCCGTCGGAGCGCCTGTTGGCGTGGATGGACTTTATGAACGAGTTCGTTGTGCAGTTCGGCCGCCAGTGCATCGATCTCGTGCACGCTGCCGGCAAGGTCGCCTATCTGTTCTACGACGATCACTGGGTCGGCGCCGAGCCATATGGCGACCGTTTCAAGGACCTGGGATTCGACGGCCTCATCAAGTGCGCCTTCAATGCTTTTGAGGCCAGGCTCTGCGCCGGCGTGTCGGGCGTCAGGACAAAGGAGTTGCGGCTGCATCCCTACCTGTTTCCGACGGGACTGCGGGGCGAGCCCACCTTCATGCCGGGTGGCGATCCGGCCGGCGATGCCCGCAGATTCTGGGCCGACATCCGTCGCGGTCTGCTGCGCGCGCCGGTCGATCGCATCGGTCTCGGCGGCTACCTGCACCTGGTGCGCGACTTTACGGATTTCATTGAGGCGATCGCCGACATTGCGCACGAGTTTCGCGCCCTCAAGCGACTGCATGCCGAGGGTCCGCCCCACGGCGCGCCGCTCAAGGTGGCAGTGCTGACCGCCTGGGGCGCACTGCGATCCTGGGTTTACGTCGGTCATTTCATCCACGGCATGGAGCTCTACGAGATCACCGAATCGCTCGCCGGCCTGCCGATACAGGTGTCGTTCATCAGTTTCGCCGACATCCTGCGCGCGGGCATTCCGCAGGATGTGAATGTCATCATCAACGCCGGCCGTAGCGGCAGCGCCTGGTCGGGCGGCGAGCTGTGGAAGAATGAAAAGATCATCGAGGCGTTGACCGAGTGGATTGCCGATGGCGGCGGTTTCATCGGCGTCGGCGAGCCGTCCGCTTGTCGCCATTCGAGCCAGTTCTTTCAGCTGGCGCACCTGCTGGGAGTCGATCGCGAGATTGGCCTGACCCTGAACAGGACCAAGACGGCCTGGACAGCAGCGCCGGGCGAACATTTCATCCTGCAAGACAACCAAGAGGAGATCGATCTGGGCCAGGTCGAGGGTATTTATGTGCTCAGCCGGGAGGCGCTCGTCCTGGCGCAGAAGGATGGCTCGCCGCAGATTGTTCTCAACAGCTTTGGCAAAGGCCGCGCCATCTATCTGTCCGGTTTCAGATACATGCCGCAGAACACGCGACTGCTGCACCGCGCTCTCTGCTGGGCCGCCCAGCAAACAGAGTTCGGCGCCTGGACGTGCAGCGTCAGTCAGGCTGACTGCGCGTTCTTTCCGGCGTCGAAAAAGCTCGTGGTCATCAATAATGGCGATCAGGCGGCGGAGACGCAGGTGCGCGGCGCTGATGGCAAGGCCATCGATGTGCGCCTGGAAGCCTATGCTATGGAAATAATCGACTGGTAGAATTCACGGAGCTCCTGCGAGGAGGGCTGCAAGCCCTCATCCATTTGACGCCCAGGATTGGAAATCCTGAGCGAACTTGGCTTTTTAGTCGTTCAGAAAATCAACAAGGTTCGTTCAGGGATTCCATCCCTGGACGCCGAGTGGGGCAGGGCTTCAAGCCCGATCGAGAACCGCGTCGAGATTCATTTCGGGCTCAGGATTGAACATCCTGAGCTAACTTGTTCACGTCACCATGTAGCTATGGATGCCGGTTGGTCAACATGGTAAAAGACGTTCGATGACTGATCAATACCATCTATCAATCATAGAAATGATAAGCTGAAAAAAATGAATCAAAAAAGCATCGTCAAAAATATACCTTGCAACGTATCAGGTTACATCTTATATTCAAAAGACAAAGATGGACAACAGCAACGACCGGATGAAATCCAGACATATTTATGATCAAATCCTTCCAGAGCAAAGC
>JAFGJB010000289.1 GCA_016929295.1 Candidatus Zhuqueibacterota bacterium
GTGATCTGAATGGGGAGATTGTATTTGGCAAAACGATCCAGCACCTCCAGCACCCGCGGGATGCCCGGCAAATTTTCATCAAAGTGACACTGCAGGCCGATGCCGCCAAGAGGGGCGCCGCTGTTCAACAGCAGCTCGATGTATCTTTCAAAATCCGCCTGAAAAGCCGCGTCTCCGCCGCCGCCCATGAGAATATTGTATTCGTTCAGAATCAGGCGCGGCTGTGGATCGAGCTCGTGAACCTTTTTGTACCAGTGCACCATGATATCTTGCCCGCAGATATCCATGACATCGTGATTGATATGCGGTTCGTTGACGACATCCCACTCGACCAATCCCTTTTCCTGGCCAATCGGCACCAGCGTTTCGAGATGCTCGTCGATGGCCGCCCGCAGAGCTTGTGGATCATTTTCGTAATCGCGAAAGAACGGCGGCATCCAGGTCCAGCTCGGCCAGATGAGGACATGGCCTTTGGTCGGGATATTCTGATCGTGCAGCCACTGCGCCAGTGCGGGATAGTGGATTTTCGCAATGCCGGGGCCGTACCAGCCCCACGTGCCATCGCCCATGTAAAACGGCGTCGTCGCCCGGTTGAAAAGCATCAGCACCTCGTCCTTATACCTTTGCGCATTTGTGCTATTTGAGAGCGCCAGCTCGCTCATAAATGTCCCGAAGCCAAAAGCATGATTGATCATCTCAATCTTCACCGTCGCACCCTTTATCGCCTGGCCATTCTGATTTACAATCAAAACTTTAAAATCGCCTTTGCGATATTGTTCGATGCGGGAAACTGCGTCAACGCGCCAGGCAGCGTCTGACTCCATCCCATCCCAATAAAGCGGATTATGCGGCAGATCGGCAATATCGACATCCTGCCCCAAATTGAGCGCAATGATGCCACCCATTTCAACTTTTTGGCTCTGATAGCCGAGGTGCACGGTGAATTCCATGGTCCCGGTCGGGAAATCTTCGCCGGCCTGCGCGACAACATACACCTTTCGCCAAGATGGCCTGAAAGCCAGAGAGCTGCTGCCGAGACTGGTCCACGGGGAGCTGTTGCGCTGAACATAAAAAAATCCCTTGCCATTGCCAGTTGGATCGACGGATTCGAGAACGCGAATGTATAGAATATAGAACAGCACGTCATCTCGATGAACCGCACTCGTATTGGCTGGCGATTGAAACTGCGGCTCCCATGAATTCGCTCCCGGCGCCGCCACGGTAAGCTGCACGATCTTGCCAAAGGGCAAGGTCGAATCGGCGTTGACGATCTTTTTCACTGCGCCGGCGCCGCCATAGCGATAGCCGCCGACATTGGCGCAGTTGTACAACTGTTGCGCCGCCGGCAGGCTCGCCAGCTCAGCGGCGAGATAGGCGTCGAATTTTGCATCTGTTTGCGAGAACAGATGCGTCGTCATCATCACGACAAGCAAAATTGCTGATTTGATTTTCATACGCATTCTCCTTCTGCTCTTAGCGCGGCCTTCGGACGCAATCCAAATAAGGAAACACGAATGATCACGAATTTTATGCAGACAAGACATTAATTAATTCGTGTTCATTCGTGCATAATTCGTGCTCATTCGTGTTTAGTTTTCTTTTTGTTTGACTCTAAACTTTTCTAAAAAAACACAATGTTATCTCCTTGTTATACAGAGAGCCTAAAACTTTTCTCTCGCCAGACGGGCGACATCATCCGTCTTCGACACCGGCCGATATCGTAATCGATAGGAGTAATAATTCGGATAGGTGCGGTAGGGCGCCTGCACCTGAATCGGCGTGCCGCCGACGCCAGTGACTCGATGATCGATATTGAGTTTCACCCGTTTTGCGCGCTGCAACTGGAACGGATACCAGGCTGCATCCAGATTCTCGTACGGATCAACACTGACATTCATCGACTCCTCCGCCACGATCAGCAGACCGCTGCTGTCCGCCCGACTCAGCAGCGTCCATTTGACATCGCAGCGATTATCAAAGTCCTGCGGGATGATGTAGGGCATGACGATTTCATCCAGGTTTTTCGTATAAAGTCCCATTTTTGCAGCGGACTTGCGGTCCGGATAGGTCTCCCACGGACCGCGACCATACCAGACGATCTGTTGCACATCCTCCGGCAAAAGAAATTGCAGCCCCAGTTTGGGCAGCCACGCGACATCGCGGTCCGGATAGCCTGGCAACTGGGCGCGACAATAGACCGCATGCTCCAGGATGATATCGCCGCAGCCCAGCACGGAGTAGGTGAAGGTGTGCAAAAATGAGGTGGCGGGATAAACTTTCGATTTTGACTCCGCCCGCAGGACGATCCTGGCTTCATTTTCGAAATTGACAAAGGCATCGACGGAGCGCACTGTGTAATCGAGCGAATCCAGTCCCATGTTGTACCACGTTTCCGACTCTTTCACTCCCCACTCGGACCATTCGTTCATGATCGGCGTGCGCCAGACGTTAAATATCGGCGCCATATCCGACCATTCCATCTCGTTTTTTTTGAGGTGAGTGAAGCCGCCCAACCTTTTATCGAAGGTATAGTCCAGGTGATAGCCCGAAATTGTGATTGTCTCTCCATCCTCGGTCACATAAACCGGCCCGCATTGATCGCGATTCAGCTTTTTGGCCGGCACTTGATAATAGTCCATTTCCGCAAACGCCACTTCATAGCCGGCGTCGGCCCACCAGGAAGGCGTCCTGGTCTTGAACGACAGCACCAGCCGATATCTGGCGCCGACGAGGAGATCAATGCCGCCGACCGGGATGATCAGGGTGTCGCTCGTTTGCGGCGGCACATCGCAGCGAATCGTGTCGCCCTGCACTTGCACAAAATCCTCATACAACGACCATTCCGTCGTCAGTTCGTTCAGGTTGGTGAAATGGAAACAGTTCTCGACCACGACTTTTTTCAACCGGGCGCGCAGATTCACCGGCCGGACCTTGACCGGCTCTTGACTTTTTTTCGCCTGATACGCCTCCGGCTGCAACGATCGATCGGCGTTGACGATGCCGTCCATGGTTCCTGATCCTTGCGGCGTGGCGCCATAGGAGCAGAATGTCCCTTCGTTTTTCGTTTCGTCTAAATGCAGGGAGAGCAGGCAGCGAGCTGTCGGCCGGCCCTCAGCTTTCAGCTCAGCAGGCGTCAGAGCAGCATTCCATATGCTGACATCATCGATGATCGCGTTGGCGATGAATCCCGGCCACTGTTCATGGTGGCGCTGGTGGTTCTTGCCGATGGTGACGGGATGACGGGAACGCTGTATGGCTGTCGATGCCTGCATGCTTTTGCACTTTTGGCCATCAATATAAATTGTCATCTCCGCGCCATCGGTAACGCCGGCGATATCGTGCCACTTGTCATCCCAATCGCGCGGCAATAGGACGGACAGCTTTGTTCCAGAGACATAAAAAGTGAGCGAGTCCTGGCCATTTTGTTCCAGACCAAAAGATGGCCCTTTGGTGATGAAAGAATTGCTGCCGATGAAGCCGCGCGGGTGAACGCGGCAGGCGAGGGTGAGCTGGTTCGTCTTGATGTTGAATGCCGGATCGTTATAGACCTCGACAAAATCGTCAATGCCGCTGAATTGCAGCGCCTTGCCGCGTTTGCCGGGGACAATCCGCGGCCGGCCGTGCAGCACGGCCTGATGTTTATAAAGAGAGGCGTCCGGCGTGGTGATGAGATCGAATGCAAGCCCCTGATCGACCCAGTCCCAGATATAACCGCCCTGCGCAGTCCTGTTTTGATAGATGACATCCCAATACTCATCAAAGTGGCCCAAGCCGTTGCCCATGTTGTGGCTGTATTCGCCCATGATGATGGGACGCTGACTCGTATCCGCCTGCATATCCAGAAACGCGGGACTCGGGTAGCGCGTACCGCAGATGTCGGCGAATGGTGCATCGCCATTGGGCTGATTGCTCTGATGGTAAACCGGACGGGTTGGGTCGATATCGCGACAGCGCTCGGCCATCTGCCAGTGAATATCGGCCAGGCCGCACTCGTTGCCCATGCTCCACATGATGACGCAGGGATGATTTTTATCGCGCTCCACAAACCGCTCGGTGCGGTCCATGAAGGCCGGCTCCCATCCCGGCAGGCTGGCGAGATAGTCCTCGCCATAGTGACACTCGGCGTTCACCTCGTCGCAGATATAAAAGCCAAATTCGTCCGCCAGATCGTAGAACACCGGATCATTCGGATAGTGCGAGGTGCGTATGGAATTGAAATTGAGCTGTTTCAGCAGCCGGAAATCCTGCATGATGCGGTCGACCGATTGCGTCCGGCCGGTGAAAGGATCGTGCTCATGGCGATTCGTGCCTTTAATTTTTATCGGCACACCATTAATGCGCAACTGCGCATCCTTAATGTCGATCTTCCGAAAGCCAAATCGCTCTTCCAGCACTTGCCGCACCTGGTTGTCATCGTCGATCAGCTCCAGGATGAGGCTGTACATGTTGGGTTTTTCAGCCGACCATTTCATCGGATCATGGACAGGATGACGCAGCGCCACCCTCACCTCGCCGCGCATCTCTGGTATGGCTGTTGTGAAGGAGGTGACCTCATATTTCGTATCGTCATAAACGGTGGCCCGCAGCGTCCAATTCTTCGCCGACAAATCTGACTTGTTGTTGATAAAGGCATGCACCTGCAAAGTCGCATCCTGGTATGCTTCGTCCAGATCGGTCGTCACGAAAAAATCGCGAATATAAACGGGCGGTTGCGCAAAGAGATAGACGCGGCGATAGATGCCGCTGAACCGCCACATGTCCTGGTCTTCGAGATAGCTGCCATCCGACCAGCGCACGACCCGCACGGCCAGCCGATTTTCTCCTGGCCGCAAATGGTTGGTGATGTCAAATTCGCCGGCGGTCATGCTGCCTTTGTCGAAACCGACGTAGCGGCCGTTGAGCCACACCCAGTAAGCGGACTTGACGCCGTCAAAGTGCAGATAGACGCGCCGGTCGCGCCACGACTCTGGAAGCGAAAACGTGCGCACATAGGAGCCGGTGGGATTGATCTTGTCCGGCACCCGCGGCGGGTCATAGGGGCCGAACGGCATGGGGATGTTGCGATAGACGTTGTGATCCCATCCCTGCATCTGCCAGGTGCCGGGCACCTCGATATCGGCCCAGCCGGTGACATTATGACTGTTCAAAAAAAAGTCTTGCGGCGCTGCACCCGGGTTCTCGGCAAAGTGAAACTTCCACACGCCGTTCAAATCCAGATAGTACGGCGACTCGGCCCA
>JAFGJB010000290.1 GCA_016929295.1 Candidatus Zhuqueibacterota bacterium
GGTTTCGACGCAGACGCCCTTCCCGGTCAAATCCGAGGTGGCCGAGGCGCTCGCTATGCCGGAGGAGAATGTCCGTATCATCACACCCTATGTCGGCGGCGGATTTGGCGGTAAAAAGTCGGGACAGTTCATTCATGATGCGGCGCGCCTGTCCAGACGGACCGGACGGCCGGTGCAGGTCATGTTGTCGCGCCAGGAAGAATTTTTCTTCGATACCTTTCGTCCCGCTGCCATTGTGCAGGCGAGCGCCGGCATCGATGCGGCCGGCCGCATCACGTTTTGGGACTTTGCTCACCTCTTCCCCGGCATGCGCAGCTCGGAACCGATCTATGATATCCCGCACTATCGCGTCGTCGCCAGGAGCACCGCTAGCGGCGAGCCGGCGCATCCGTTTGAGACCGGCGCCTGGCGCGGGCCGGGCTCCAACACCAACGTCTTTGCCATGGAGTCGCATGTCGACGCGCTGGCGCACGCCGCCGGCATCGATCCATTGACATTCCGTCTGCAGAATTTGCGCGATGAACGGATGATCCGCGTCCTGCAGGCTGCGACCAATCGATTTGGCCACCCGTTTTCAACGGGCCCCAGCGGCGACGGCGTCGGCATCGCCTGCACCAACTATCTCAACAGTTATGTCGCGACGATGGCGCAGGTCGAGGTGAATTCACAGACCGGCAGTGTCCGAGTGCAGAGGATCGTCTGCGCGCAGGACATGGGCGAGATCATCAACCCCCAGGGCGCCAGACTGCAGATCGAAAGCTGCGTGACCATGGGGCTCGGCTATTGCCTGAGCGAAGAGATCGAATTCCGCGGCGGTCAGATCCTGACGACCAATTTCGACACCTATGAGATGACGAGATTTTCCTGGGCGCCGCAGATCGAAGCCGTACTCGTCGATAATCCGGATCTGCCGCCGCAGGGCTGCGGTGAGCCGGCCATCACCACCATGGGCGCTGTCATCGCCAACGCGATCTACGACGCCATCGGCGTCCGGCTTTATACGCTGCCCATGACGCCGGCGCGGATCAAAAGGGCGATCGCTGGAGGATGAATGAGAAAATGATGCGAGTGGCCGTTTCACGATTTCGAAGCAGGCGACGAAGGGCTCCTGGGAGGGATTGAGCGGGGTAAAGCGAACCACCGAGATGCTATGTTCGTGAACAATTAGAAAATAAATAAGGCTTTTCATGATTGTTACAAACTCACGCAAAGACGCAAAACCGCAGAGATACGCAAAGATTCGCGAAGAAATTGTATTGATTTATTTTACATCGATTATCTCGAAAAGTTTTTATACCGCGGCACATCCATTTATCTCTGCGAACCTCTGCGGCTCTTTGCGCCTTTGCGTTTAGTTTTTCGTAATCGTTACATTTTTTAGTTGCGGCCAAAGGCCGCGCCAAGATCTTGGCGTTTTCTGCGGTTTCATAAATTATGACCCACTCAATACTTTACAGAGCCGGAGAATTAATTGATGCAAGCAAAGACAATATCCAGGATTGATTATAATGTCCCCTCATCAGCCTACGAACGCGTCGTGGGCTATCTCGCAATAGCTTTCATTCTTTTTCTCTTCATCTTCACGGCCAAAAACTTTGGCTCACTGCCGCACATCATCCCCACTCATTTTGACAAGGCCGGCAAAGCGGACGGCTGGGGCAGTCGGTCGACCATCTGGCTGTTGCCCATTGTATCCCTTTTCATCTATATGATCTTGTCGCTGGTGAATAAATTCCCGCAGCTGATAAATTATCCTGTCAAAATCACGGCGGAAAATGAGCGGCGCCAGTATTTTCTCGCCCGGATGTTTTTAAAGACCATCAGGCTCGCCATGGTGCTGATTTTTTCCCTTCTGCAATGGTACAGCCTGCGAGCTGCTCTCGGTCAGGCATCCGCTTTCGCACCCTTTTTCATGCCGCTCATTTTGACGCTCGCGTTTTTTCCCATTTGTCTTTATCTGCTTTTTGCCATGCGAGCTCGATGAAAAATTGTCCTTGTGCTTTGAGGATATTCATTTAAATTATGCCGGCTCAATCTAGCCTGGATTTATTCACGAGATCACAGCGCGGCCTTTGGCCTCAACCAAACAACGTAATAATTACGAAAAACTAAACGCAAAGCTTTGCTATTTTGGGAATCTTTTGAACAGTCAAAAGAGTGAAACGTGAAACGTCAAACGTGAGACGTTGCAATTAGGTTCGTTCCAGCCGATAAAACATCTCACTTTTCACGTTTCACGTTTGACTTGCAGCTATGCTGTACTAGGAATTGTTTAGGTTAGTTCTTTTATCCAAAACGCAGAAAGAAACGTCATGCTGTGAGGATCGACGGTCTTTTCAAAGCATCCATTCTAAAATATTAAATTTTTTTATCAGTTGGAGGATGGCATGGATCCGCTGTTGCTGGCTCGCCTGCAGTTCGCTGTGACGACGGTGTACCATTTTTTCTTTGTGCCGCTCACGCTCGGTTTGTCCATACTCGTGGCCATCATGGAGAGCATCTATGTGAAAACCGGCGACGAATCCTATAAACGGATGGCCAGATTCTGGGGCACCTTGTTTCTCATCAATTTTGCCATGGGTGTTGTCACCGGCATTGTGCAAGAGTTTCAGTTCGGCATGAACTGGTCCGAGTATTCGCGCTTTATCGGCGATATTTTTGGCGTGCCGCTGGCCATCGAGGCGCTGCTCGCCTTTTTTTTGGAATCGGTGTTCCTCGGCGTCTGGATTTTCGGCTGGAACCGGCTGTCGAAAAAGATGCATGCCGCCAGCATCTGGCTCGTGGCAGTGGGCTCGAACCTGTCGGCTTTGTGGATTCTCGTCGCCAACTCTTTCATGCAGCAACCGGTTGGCTATACGCTGCGCAACGGCCGCGCCGAAATGACCAATTTTTGGGCGTTGCTCACCAACAGGCACGTCTGGGAGCAATTTCCGCATGTCGTCTTTGCCGGCGTCTGCACGGCCGCTTTTTTTGTCATTGGCATCAGCGCCTGGCATCTGCGCAAAAAGAGCACCGACAGCCTGGTCTGGCTGCGGTCGCTGAAAATGGGGACCATCTATGGCGCCGTCGGCATACTTTTCGTCATTCTGATCGGCCATAATCAGGCACAATACATGATCAAGGTGCAGCCGATGAAGATGGCCGCTGCGGAAGCGCTGTGGGAGAGCGAAAATCCGGCAGCGATGTCGCTCTTTACCATCTGCGATGAAAAGCACTGCAAGGATATCTTTTCGATCAAAATTCCCCGACTGCTGAGCTTGCTCGCCCACAACCGCTTCATCGGCGAGGTGAAGGGCATCAACCAGTTGCAGGAGGAATTTCAGGCTGCACATGGGCCTGGCGACTATATACCGCCGGTGGCACTGTCCTATTGGACCTTTCGCCTCATGATCGGCGCCGGCATGTTGATGCTGCTGCTCATCTTTTTGCTGTTGATTGGCCTCTTTCGCGCTAAAGTTGATTACAAAGCGCATTTTTTACGGCTCCTCACCGTGGCGATCGCACTGCCCTATATCGCCAATTCGGCCGGCTGGATTTTTACTGAAATCGCCCGCCAGCCGTGGATCGTTTACGGCATTATGCGCACAGAGGATGGCATTTCGCCGAACGTCGGCGGCGGCGCTGTTCTGCTGTCGCTCATCCTTTTCACCCTTGTGTACGGCGCGCTCTTGCTGGCCGATGTCTATTTGCTGCGCAAGTATGCCATGGCCGGGACCGATAACCTGAACGATCATGAATAGGAGGGCGTCATGGATTTGAATACGCTCTGGTTTGCCTTGATAACCGTGCTCTTCATCGGCTTTTTTATCCTTGAGGGTTTTGACTATGGCGTCGGCGTTTTGCATCTATTCATGGCAAAGGACGATGCCAGGCGTCGCGTCACCTTGAATGCCATCGGCACTTTCTGGGACGGCAATGAGGTCTGGGTATTGACCGCGGGCGGCGCCATATTCGCCGCCTTTCCGCACTGGTACGCCACGCTGTTCAGCGGCTTTTATCTGGCGCTCGTGCTGCTGTTGCTGGCGCTCATCGTCCGCGGCGTCTCCTTTGAATTTCGCAGCAAGGATAGCCATCCAGCGTGGCGTTCACTATGGGACTGGCTGTTCTTCCTCGGCAGCGCCATACCGGCTTTTCTGTGGGGTGTGGCTGTGGCCAACCTCATCCGCGGTGTGCCCATCGATGCGAATATGAATTATGTCGGCGGCTTTTTCAACCTGTTGAATCCCTATGCCCTGCTGGGCGGCTTGATGACGCTGTCCCTGTTCACCTACCATGGCGCCATTTTTCTCGCTCTCAAGACCACCGATGACATCCTCGCCACAGCGCAGTCCATTGCTCGCCGGCTCTGGCTGCCGACGACGATCCTGGTATTTGCCTTTGTCTTTGGCGGCTACATTGCCACCGACATGTTCACCCGTCTCGGCGTCAATCCGGGCATCGCGCCGATCATCGCCGGCATCGCGCTCTTGCTCTCCGGCTGGTTCGTCAGGGAGAAAAAATTCGGATTTGCCTTCCTCATGACCGGCATCACCCTGGCGGCCTCGGTGAGTACCGTCTTCATCGGCCTGTTCCCGCGCCTCATGGTGTCGAGCTTGAACGAGGAGTGGAGCCTGACGATCTACAACGCCGCCTCGTCGCCCTATACGCTGAAAATCATGTCCATCATTGCGCTGATTTTTCTGCCGATCGTCCTCGCTTATCAGGCGTGGAGCTATTGGGTGTTTCGCAAACGGGTGAGCGTGAATTCGCGGCTGGAATATTAGATTCGATCTCCGATTGAAGATCGGCGATCGCAGATCTCGGATCGGCTGCAATAGCACTGATCATTCGCATCGATCGAGTCATCCGCTATGAACATCGATAAACGATTCATTCACTATCTTTGCCAGCTCAAATACACTTTTATCGCCTCGGTCATGCTGACGCTCCTCTGCAGCGTCGTCATTGTGGCGCAGGCTGCCCTGCTGAGTCGAGTCATCAATGCTGTTTTTCTTGAAAAGAACGATCTTGCTACGGTTGCGCCGCTGTTGCAGCTCTTTGCCGCTCTGGCGCTTTTGCGCGCTTTGACATTTTTTGGCAGCAGGGAGGGGGCGAACAAAATTGCCGCGACGGTCAAGGACGATCTCCGCCACAAGCTTTTGTCCCACCTTTTTCGTCTGGGCCCAACCTATGCGCGATCACAGCAGACCGGTGAGCTCAAGAACACCCTCATGGCCGGCGTCGACGCTCTGGACGCCTATGTCAGCGACTACCTTCCCCAACTGTTGATCGCCTTTTTTGTCCCCCTGCTCATCCTGATCTTTGTCTTTCCGGTCGATCTCTCCTCCGGATTCATCCTGCTGCTCACCGCGCCGCTGATGCCGTTTTTCATGATTCTCATCGGCGATATCGCGCAGCATCGCAGCCAACAACAGTGGACCCTCCTCAGTCGCATGAGCGCCCATTTCCTCGATCTGCTGCAGGGATTGACGACGCTCAAGATTTTCGGCCGCAGCAAAGAGCAAGTTGAAAAAATAAGATCAATCACCGACGAGTTTCGGACGACGACGATGAAAGTCCTGCGCATCGCTTTTCTCTCGGCCCTGGTTTTGGAAATGTTAGCCACCATCAGCACGGCCATCGTGGCGGTGCAGCTTGGTCTGCGGCTGCTGTATGGCCGGATCGCATTTGAGCGAGCCTTGTTTGTGCTCCTGCTGGCGCCGGAATTTTATCAGCCCTTGCGGCAGCTGGGAGCGCGATTTCACGCCGGCATGCACGGATTCGTCGCGGTGAAGCGCATCTTTGCCATATTGGCGACGCCGCCGCAGGTCGCAAGGGGTCTGCTGCCGGCGCGACCGTTCTCCGCATTGTCCTTTCAGCATGTCAGTTTTACGCACGCCGGCAGAGAGACGCCGGCGCTGCGCGATATTCAGTTCACCATTGCGCGCGGAGAGCACATCGCACTTGTCGGACCGAGCGGCGCCGGCAAAACGACGCTGATATCACTGCTGCTGCGTTTCCTCGATCCGGGCAGCGGTACGATCGCTGTCGATGGGCAGTCGCTGGTCGAGATCGATGCGGAAGAATGGCGGCAGCAGATCGCCTGGGTGCCGCAGGGGCCGTTTCTCTTTCACAAGACCATTGCCGAGAACCTGCGCATCGCCCGGGAAAATGCCCGGCCGCAGGAGCTCATCGCCGCCGCGACGCGCGCCCATATCCATGACTTTTTCAGCTCACTGCCAAAGGGTTATGACACCGTGATCGGCGAACGCGGCGCCCGTCTGAGCGGCGGCCAGGCGCAGCGGCTGGCGCTGGCGCGCGCTTTCCTCAAGGACGCGGCGCTGATCATTCTCGACGAGCCTACAGCGCATCTGGATGACGAGAGCGAGCGGCATATCTGTGACTCGGTGGCAGAGCTGACGGCGGACAAAACCGTCATCACCATCGCGCATCGGCTGCAGACGGTCGAGGGGGCGGACAGGATCGTTGTGCTCAACGAGGGCAGCATCGTTGATATCGGGCGGCATGCCGAGCTGGCGGAGAGATGCTCCCTGTACGCGACGCTGCTGCACTCGATGGAGAGAGCGCGATGAAGCGGACCGATGAACAGGAGGGCTCGCTGAAAAGGACTTTTCTACACCTCGTCAAACTCGCCAGGCCCTATAAATGGCAGATTCTCCTGGCGACCTGTCTCGGTTTTCTCACCGTCGGCAGCGGCGTCGGCTTGATGATGACCTCGGCCTATCTCATTGCCAGGGCGGCGCTGCGACCCTCCATCGCCGCGCTGCAGGTCGCCATCACCGGCGTGCGCTTTTTCGGCATCTCGCGCGGCCTGTTTCGCTACCTGGAGCGCCTAGTCGCGCACGACGTGACGTTCAAGCTGCTGGCGCAGCTGCGCGTCTGGTTTTACCGCGCCATCGAGCCGCTGGCGCCGGCCGGCCTGGCGCGCTACAAGAGCGGCGATCTGTTGTCGCGGATCATGGCGGACATTCATACTCTGGAGAATTTCTACCTGCGCGTCTTTGCGCCACCCGCCGTGGCCATCCTGACCTCCATTCTCATGTGGTTCTTGTTCGGCCTGTTTTCCTGGATCTTTTCCGTCATTTTGCTCTGCAGCATGCTTTTGGCGGCAGTGGGCCTGCCGCTGTTGACCTGGGCGCTGTGTCGCGGCATGGGGACAAGGCTGGTGCAACTCGAATCGGAGCTGTCGGTCCTCGCGGTCGAGAGTCTGCAGGGAATGGCGGAGCTGCTCGCCTTCAATCAGGAGACGGCGCACATTGCGCAATTCGCGCGACTGAACAGCGAGCTGACCGGTCTGCAGCGCCGTCGCGCCCGTATCCTGGCGGCGCACGAGTCGCTGGGCGGATTGCTGATGAACGTCGCCGTCCTCGCCATTTTTTTCGCCGCCGTTCCACAGGTGACCGTCGGATGGCTGGACGGCGTCTATCTCGCCCTTCTGGCGCTGGGAACCATGGCCGCTTTTGAAGTGATGGCGCCGCTGCCGCTGGCCGTCGTCCATCTCGAAGAGAGTCTGGCTGCCGCCCAGCGCTTGTTCGATATCACCACAGAACAAGTTGTTGTGGAGCCGACCGCCGGACCGGCGGTGAGTTCGTTTGACATCGCTTTTCGCCAGGTCAATTTTACCTATGAGCCGGACGAAGCAAAGGTTCTGCGCAATTTTGACCTTGATATTCCATTTGGCAGCAAAATTGTCATTCATGGTCCCAGTGGCATCGGCAAAACCACCATCGCCAGCCTGCTGATGCGGTTTTGGGCGCCGCAATCGGGCGAGATCGCCATCGGCGGCGTTCCCCTGGAACATTTTCCCCGCCAGGTGCTGAGCGAGATGATCAGCTATGTGCCGCAGAATCCCTATCTCTTCAGCGCCACCATCCGGGAGAATCTACTGTTGGCCAGGCCGGATGCGACAGAGGATGACTTGGCGGCTGCCTGCCAAAAAGCGCAGATCGACGATTTTGTCCGCGCTCTGCCGGATGGATTTGACACCTGGATCGGCGAGCATGGTTTGCGGCTGAGCGGGGGAGAGCGGCAGCGATTGGCGATGGCGCGGGGATTGTTGAAGGAGGCGCCGATTTACATATTCGATGAGCCGGTGGCGAATGTGGATGAGGGGAGGGCGGAGAAGATGATGCAATTCCTCATGGGGCTTGAAAAAACTGTTATTCTGATAATGCATGATGCCGCGCATGCGACAACTGCTCAGCAGATTGAACACGATGTGTGGGTGTGACTGTTCGTCTCACGCACGATGGCGCCTTGCCCAAAATTTCTCAGGTTGTTATTCTTCCCGTCGTGCGCCGATATTCCAAAAATAATATGTCTATGCCGAATCCCCCGCATCATCCTCCGAAACCGGCGTCTCCTCCTCCGGCTCTTTGGCCTTTTGCCGCGCCACCGCCAACCAGGCCTTGTTCTCCTGCGCCATCAGCGTTTCAGCGCGCTCGACAAATAGTCTGTTTTTGTTCCGCGACGAGCTATAGTCGCCGACGCCGGCGTCGTAATAGACCTTTTCGCGCCGCAACAGCTCGCAGGTCATGCGGTAATTCAACCAGTGTTCCTGATAGCGGAAGGTCTGCAGCGCAGTGGTGAGAATGGCGACCAGCGCCGATATGACGACGGCCGGCCAGCGCGAAACGGGGTGATTGATAGCGACCAGCACGGGCGTCAAAGCGGACAAAACGATGAGGAACCATTGAAATCGTTTGTATATTTTCTGGTTGCGTCCGGCCTTGCTGTCGTACCACGCGACCTGGTCCTCAAAGCGCTTCTGCAAATACTCCTCGAACTGTGTGCTGTCCACATTATTCTCCAGTTGATTGTGCGATCTCTGTTGACGGATAGTAATGATTTTTGCGCTAAATGTCAATGGTTTGGAGAATAATCCGGATTCAGCAGTAACTGTCGACATTTGCAAGAAAGGTGCAGAGCTCATTGCGACAATCTTGAGCCGCGCAGAAAATACGCGAAATCCTGGCGCGGCCTTTGGCCGCAACCAAAAACATATAAACCGCCGAGGACGCCGAGAATCACAGAGGAAAAGAAGCGAAATCGGGCAATGTTTCTGCGAATCTCGGCGTCCTCGTATCTTTATTAAAACATTTTATTCTAATCAGTTGAACATTCTGTATTTTCTTTTTTTTCTTCATTTCAATCTCACGCAAAGA
>JAFGJB010000291.1 GCA_016929295.1 Candidatus Zhuqueibacterota bacterium
ACAATCGGTCCGGAATGACCCTCGCCCAAATCAACCGACCAGAGCTGGGTCGGACCCGCCTCATCCCAACTGTTCGCCAGGGCGACGCGCTCCTTGCTGATATTGTCAAATTCCGCACCTCTGAAGCGCGGCCAACTGGACCGAATAGATAGCGACGGCTTGCCGGCAAATGACTGGAAAAATGAGCCGATGACGACAGAGCCGGACGCGCTCGCACCCTCGGGCCGATTATCCATGCCCGGCTGAAACTCGATGAAATGCGAAACCGGATCGCGCGTCATCCACACCGCAAGCGCGATGACGGCGACAGAGATCAGTGCGACTGTGATCCATTTTTGCGTATTCTTGAAATCCAGCATGCTTTCTCAAGGATAAAGATTCAAAAGGCTAGCGTGCCGCGATATCATACACATTCATGACATCGCCATGCCGAATATACAGTCTGCCGTCTTTAATAACCGGGTGCGCCCAGTGCTCCCCGGAGCCCTCATTCATTGTAAAGGCGCTGATCGATTCAAATTTCTCCGGATTCGGTTTCACCAGCACCACGTCGCCCTTTTCACTGTAGAGATACAGCATACCGTCAGAGTAAATAATGGGGCCTTTGCCGCCATAATCGCGCGATTGCCATTTGACGTCGCCCGAACTCCACTCCGAGCATGCCCAGCCACGATTCTTATGTCCGGAGGAATAGATATAACCATCCACCAGCACTGCGCCGGCCATTTGGCTGTCCGGCACTTCATTCGCCCAGACTTGAGTCGCGCTTTTTCCGTCGGCGGCAATTTTGAACATCTGCCCGCCCGTCCCGTAGCCGCTGATGGCATACAGATATCCATCTTTATAGAGCACGCTATTGGGATTGATGTCGTATTGCGTCACATGCGGCAGGCTCCACAGCATTTTGCCGGATTCCGGTTCAACCGCGACCACCGCTTTCTCCGTCATGGTCACCAGCAAACGACGGCCATTATGATCGATGATGACCGGAGAACAGTAGGCAGAAAGCTGGCCGTTGCCTTTTGTCTGCCAGATGATCTCGCCGCTCTGTCGATTCAGCGCCGCCATTAACGCCTGGCTGCCGCCTGGAGTGCAGAACACTTTGTCGCCATCGACAAGTGGGGATTCCGTCATGCCCCACTGCAGATTTCGCGCGCCAAATTCTTTCGCCATGTCGACGCGCCAGACGATCTTTCCCGCCGTGTCCAGACAAATGACCTGCATTGTTCCGCTGATCAGATAGATCCTATCATCGACCACCGTCGGCGTCGTGCGAGCGCCCTTGTGACCGGCATCCCATTCGGACCCATATTTCGCTGTCCAGAGATTTTTACCCTTATGGTCAAAGGCGAAAAGTCGACCCTCGCCGCCAAAGAGGGCTGTGACATAGACAGCTTGCTGCGTGACAGCCGGCGAAGAGAAACCTATGCCCAGCTCACTCGCCGACCATATTTTTGTCGGGCCATTTTCAGGCCATGCTTTGAGCAGCTTTTCGTTCGGATAGATGCCATCCCGCTGCGGACCGCGCCACTCAGATTGAACCGCTGATCTCGCAGTTCCGGCGATCAGAAAAAGCAGAATGATGGGAAACATTCGAATTGTCATGATGAAATCCTCTGTACATTTAGGTTTACTGTCTCATTATCGTAAATAACACTTTGAAATCCTTCGACCGAACTTGATCCTTCGCTTACTTGAGTTTTATATCAAACGCCATCAACACATCACCATGCCGGACATATAGACGACCGTTTGCGATGGATGGATGCGCCCAGTGTTCACCCTCTCCTTCGGTGATGGCGAAGGAGCTGATCAGGTCAAACTTTTCCCGGCTGGGCCGCACCAGGCCGACCATGCCCTCTTTTTCAGCGTAGAGATAGAGCAAGCCCTCGGCTGAGATGATCGCGCCTTTGTTGATCCATTTATGCGTCCACAACACCTCGCCCGAGTACCAGTCAAGCGCTACCCAGCTTCCATCGCGATTTCCCTCCCAGCTGGCGCCATAGATGACGCCATCCAGCGCCACTGCGCCGCCGATGTGAACATCCAGAGTTGTATCCACCCATTTTCGCTTCACCGATGTGCCGTCCTTTGCAAGCGCGTACATTGCGCCGCCATCATCATAGCCGCTTGTGGTGTAAATCATGCCGCCAATGTGCAGCGGGCTGACCGGATTGATCTCTTTTCCCTTTTGATATTCTTCGAAAGCGTCCTTCCACAAGAGTTTACCATCGCTGGCATCGATGCCGACAAAGTGCTTCTCCAGCATGGTCGCTATAATCTTTTTTCCGCCATATTCTACCAGAATGGGCGAACAGTAGCTTCCCTTGTCGGACAAATCCGAGGATGTCCAGACGGTTTTGCCGCTTTTTTTATCCAGTGCGACAACGGATGCCTCTTTGCCGCCTGGTGTGGCGATGACCAGATCTCCCACGATCAGAGGGGACTCGGCGATCCCCCAGCTGTGATACTCGCCGCCAAACCTTTCCACCGTCTGCACCTGCCAAATGCTATTGCCATTTGCGATATTGAGACAAGCGACATTGCCGCGCCCGCTGTTGACGTAGAGTCGATCGCCATCGATCGTCGGCGTCGTGCGCGCATCCGGATAGGACCTGCCCCAGTGCTCGCTCACCGTTGTCTTCCATTTGACTTTCCCGTCCAGGTCGAGGGCAGTGACAGTTTCCACTTTGTCGATATCACCCGCTATATAGATCGTATTGCCGACGATGGCCGCAGATCCCCAGCCCGTGCCGATGCCGCTGACCGACCAGATCTTTGCGGGACCACCATCCGGCCAGCTCTTCAGCAGCGTTGTTTCTGCGGCGATGCCGTTGCGATTTGGTCCGCGAAACTGCGGCCAATCAGCCGCGAACACCAGTGAACCTGCGATGAAAAATAGCAGCAGGGAACAGAAAAAATATTTCATGCAAAGAACTCCTTCCATCATTGTTGACACAGCGCACGTCCGTCTCAGCTCGCGCATCCGAACTGCGATGATCTGTCGACTATAGCGCCTGTTGGAAAAGATAAAAATACCCGGTACAGAACATGCATCGGGTACTTGTAAATCGACCAAAAAAGAGAGTTCTACCTCACGCCGGCAGAACAAACGGCTCGCGATAATTCCGGGTTAAAAACATGTTCGCTTCGTAGGCCAGATCGCCCTCAAACTTTTCTTCCTCTTGATTGAATTTCAACGCTGCGCCAAGCTTGACCGGATGAACCTGCAGATCGATCTCATTTTTTTTCAGATGCTCCTGCATGCTGACAACGCGTTCGAGCGCTTGCGGACAGTCTTGCACGGCCTCGGCAACCGCGTCAAACTGTGCCTGCGAACCGACAAGATAACTGATGTTTGCCATATGGCAGACAGTCGCGGAGTAATGACCCTCTTCCACTTCAGAATGAAGAATGGTTCGATCGCGATCGCGCACCGCACGTATGAAATTCTCCTGATGCTGGCCACCGCCATCACCCGGAAACTGCTTGACTTTTTTGCCATCGAGATCATAAACCCAACCGCCGCCGCGGCCGCCGGCAAAATAACCGTTCTCACACATGATGATGTTGCCGTCGCGGATGCCCTTCACATGGTCCATGGCATTGACATCTTTTTGCATGGGCAGACCACGAACTTCGATGATCAGCGGGATATCGTACTCAAATAGGGCGACGTGCGTGTTCGGCGTTTCGCCATCATCGTCATAGCCCCACCGTTCGCCAAAGCTGATCACTTTTTTCGGATTGCCGGTGAGGCCTGCCAGGAACCGGCAATCATCGATCTGGTGCACGCCGAGATTCGCCATGTCTCCATTGCCGGTGTCCCAGATCCAATGCCAATCGTAATGCAAATTCTGCCGCCGCAATGGCTGCAAGGCAGCCGGGCCGGTCCATAAATTAAAATCAACGGACGCCGGGATCGGTTGCGGCCCGGCGACCTTGCCGATAGATTCTCGACGTTTGAACCAGAGGCCATGCGCCCACTTGACCTTGCCGAGATGTCCTTCATCCAAATACTGCTTAAAAGCGCGCATTCCGATATCAGAGCGATTTTGTGTGCCGCTTTGGACGATTTTATCATGCATTCGCGCCGCCTCGACGAGCGCGCGCCCTTCCTGGATGTTGTGCGAGATGGGCTTTTCCACATACACATCTTTGCCGGCTTGTATCGCCCACATCGCTGCGAGCGAATGCCAGTGATTGGGCGTGGCGATCACCACGACATCGACATCTTGTTGATCTAAAAGCTCGCGCATGTCACGATACTTTTTTACCGTTTCGCCATTGATCTTAAAAGCCGCTTCGGCCTTGTCCATTATCTCGCGGTCAGCATCGCACACCGCCACCACGCGAACGCCGGCCAATTTGTGAAAATCCTGAATGTGCTGCTCGCCTTTGCTGCGATGGCCAATGACGCCCACGCGAATTTCATCGTTGGCGCCCAGTACGCGCGACCATGATGCCGCCGTAAATGACGTCGCCATAACGCCAAAGGCCGTTTTCTGTACAAAATTTCTTCGCGTCATCATTTGGTTGACCTCTCGTTTTTTCCCTGACTCTCGACCAGGTTTAAATGCAGAGCACTTGTCGCTGCACGCTGCCACATAAACCATCAAACGCAAAAGGACCGGATTGGTTCTCCACTATCACGCGTGTAATATGAAGTAAATAATAGTGAATTTCAACCGATTTTTTTAATATGCGGCTCCTGCATAGTGCGAAACAGCACGAGCCGAAAAGACGGGCAGCCGTTTTATCTTTACTTTTTCCTCAATCACTAATTGATGACGGCAATTTTGCCCGGCTTGATCTCCTGATTTGCATCGAGATAAAACAAGTATATTCCTGAACTGACGACCGTGCCGTCTTGAGCGGCGCCATCCCAAAATAGGCTAAAATCTCCGTTCAGTTCAGAATCGAACTGAACCGAATTTGAATAAATAACGCGTCCATTCTCATTGATGATGTGATAATTGATCCGCTTGGTTTTTTCCGTGAGGCGAACAGCAATGCACACGCCGCTGCCATGAACGGCCGGCTGGAACGGATTTGGGTGAATGTGCCGGATGCCCGCCGAAATCCCGGTCACCTGCCCTAAACTCAGATCATATGTATAATCTTCCTCCACGTATGTATCGCCATTTGCCGGAAGGAATACATTGGTTGGAATGACGCAAATATCTTCTGACGCACTGACATCTGACAACAGAACTGTGGCGTTTCCGGCCGACGTGCTGGTCCGCGCTTCGAGGTTCACCGGAAGGGCGATGACTGAATAGAGCCAGTGCGTCGGCGAATTCAATGACGGTGTGATCAATAAATTGCCGAATGTTGTCGGGGCTATTTTGATATAGTGTGCGCTCAAACAGGCTGTCCTGTCAGAAAAACCCAACGATTCGTCAATTGAATGGGTTTGATCGGGTTGCACCAGGGGATACATTCCACCTTCCGCATAATAGCGCTCAGGGTGGGCGCGCACTCCGGTAAAGTAGTTCCAGATCATGTGATCGGCAAACTCGCTTTTAAAACTGCTGCCCCGCTGTTTGAGTGCCCCATCCAGCGCTTCCCACACGTCCCTTTGGGCAAACTCGGACCACATGGTTTTGATTATCTCTGCACCATACTTTTTTTCCAGCATGTGATAAAAAATACAGGAGCCATATTCATGCAGTCCGTCGAAGGTGTGAAACGAATTCTTTAAATTGCCCATGTAATAGGGCAAGTATTGCACATAATCATTGATTTCATCATACGCATAATCTTCCATCCAGGTGGCGGTCCCCTCAAAAAGCCAGCGAGAGTCAAACTCACTCGTAGAAAAGCTGCGCATACCCATTTGCACCATGTGAAAAAATTCGTGCGCAGCGGTCACCAGCATGCCATCGACGCCTTTGGTGTATGTGATTGTGAATTCATTGTCCATGCTGATATAGCTGGTATAGCCGTGCGGGTATTTTTCGCTCGGCGCCGGATTCTCCGGTGTCGAGAGACCGTAGCCGCCGACAGAATAAATGTAGACATCGTACTCGGGTTCGGCAGGATCATCGATGGGAGGAGGATCAAAGCCAAGTTGTTCTATGATAATGTCGTATACCTGATCATAGGCCAAAGCGCTTTGCATGATAAAGGTGTCTGCGGCGGCGTTCGCACCCGCATCCGTATAGTGCATCTTGAAGAGTCCGGACGGACTGATATGTATTAATGGTAAATTATCCGGCCGATACAGCACTTTCTCGAGCAGCTCCTTTTCCCGACCTTGACTGGTCTCGACGAGCGAGCGAGCCTCCATCATGAAAGCTGTGCCCATGCGTGACATTTCGCGCGGGTGCTCCTGATAGATCAAAGGCAAATCAGCATGGTTCATGAGCGCCAGCAGTTGATAGGCGACGTACTCGGCGCGGGAAAGTCTGCCGGATTGAAAGTCCATTTGCAAAACAGAGTGACGCGATATTTGTCGGCTCTCCGCGACCAGTCCCGCTGGCGCGATCACGAGCCAGATGTTCAGCCAGAGAAAAATTCTTTTCAACATCAAGTGCTATCGATTCTTCTTTCGAAATGACATACGAATTGGCACGCCATGAAAACCAAATTGTTCCCGCAATTTATTTTCCAGATAAACGCGATAATTCTTTTTGATGCCATCAGGTTCATTGGTGAAAAAAGCAAAGAGCGGCGGCTTTGATTTAATTTGCGTTATATAATTGATCTTCACCCACTTTGAGCCATATGCCGGTGGATGATGTTGCGCGACAGCGTCAGCTAAGAATTTATTCAGTTCAGCAGTGGACACCGTCCGTGCCCGTTCTTCGTTCACCTCAATCGCCGTTTCGATTATTTTAAAGATGCGCTGCCGCGTCAGCGCTGAAATAAAGAGTATGGGGATATAAGCAAGGTCACGTAACTGTTCCTGCATATCGAGCTGATATCGCCGCGCTGTCATGGTGTCTTTTTCAACCAGATCCCACTTGTTGACCGCCAGGACAATCCCCTTGCCGAGATCGATCGCCATGCCCAGCACTTTTTTGTCCTGATCGGTCAGAGGTTCCGTGGCGTCGATCATGACCACCGCCACGTCGCAGCGCTGCAGAGCATTGACAGAACGGACAGTGCTGAAAAATTCAACACCCTCTGTCACTTTGGAACGCTTGCGCAAACCGGCGGTGTCAATCAGCACGATGTCTCGTCCGTTCACTTTGACAAGCGTGTCGATGGCGTCGCGCGTTGTCCCGGCAATCTCGGTCACAACGAGCTTGTCTTGACCGAGGATGGCATTGATGAATGAAGACTTGCCGACATTTGGCCGCCCGACAACAGCAAGACGCAGATGCTCATTGAGCGATGGCATCTGCGCGTGTTGCGGCAGCTTGCTGACAATTTCATCTAAGAAATCGCCAATGGCTCGGCCGGCCAGAGCGGATACGGGATGCGGCGTCCCGACGCCCAAACGATAGAAATCATACAAATCATGTTCGCGGGCGGCATTATCAACTTTATTGACGCCCAAAATGATCGGCACGCCGGAGCGCTGTAAAATCGAGCTGATTTCTTCATCCAGAGCCGTGACGCCGGTCACGTCGGTGAGGAAAACGATGAGATCAGCCTCGTTCATGGCATGCCTGATCTGCTCGCGGATAGCTTTTTCGAAAATATCATCCGACGTCGGCACATAGCCGCCCGTATCCAAAAGGTCAAACTCTACGCCGGCCCAATCAGCCGACGCATACTTGCGATCGCGCGTCACACCCGGTTGATCATCTACAATGGCTTCGCGCTTGCGAATGATCCGGTTGAACAGGGTTGATTTGCCGACATTCGGCCGGCCTAAAATGGCCACAACGGGTTTTTTCATCTCTATTTCGCACCCACGCGAGAGATCGACGCTCTCCCGCCAAAGATTGATAATGATTATTGATGGCAGATAATATAAGAAAAAATATAAAGTTTAAAAAGCGGTATCTCCCGGAAAAATGCGACGAACACTAAAATGAACTGTTCAGATAGCCCTCCAGGTTCCTCAACGCCAGCAAAGCTTCGTAACCGGACACAGCTCCATCGAGATCAAAGCGATCACCTTTCGACGGCAGAGGCATGATCTCGTATTCAGTCACAAGACAGACCGCGTTGTACGCAAAGTGCGTCCGCTTGACATCGGCATAACTCGACGGCTTGTTGATAAAGGCCGTATATAAGGCATTATTGCCAGTGACCTGTATGATGATATTTTGCAGCGTCATGGCAAAATTCATGCGTCGAACCAGTTCATTTGGTCGAAACGAGTTGTCTGGAAATATATCCATGCCACCGACTCGCACGACATCTTTGATCCAGGATTCAGCCCAATGCCCCGCAATATCTGAAATAATGCCGGCCAGGTGATTTTTTTTATTCTCTTCACTTTGAAAGTGCTGACTTTTTCCGCCCGCATAATTCGGATTTCGCCGCCCTATGATCTGCACAATATTGAACTCGGAAACGAGCAGCGCTGCCAGATCGGCGCGATTTATCTTTTCCAGCCGCAATATGCTGTCACCGACAGCCGTCCGCGGAGAGGTCAATTGATAGTTATTGATATGGACAATTTCCTCTTCAGCCTTGGCGGCAAACGCACCTCCTTGTGAAGAAATCTGCATGTATAGCGCCATTGCCTGCTGCAGATTTTTATGTTCACGTAAAACAGTCGCCTTGTAATAGAGCGCCGCCTCGTCAAGAGGTTTGAGTGCCAGGGCGGCATCAAAAGCATTTATCGCCCGCTCAAACCACCCGTCTGCTCTGGCATCAGCAAGCACCCGGCCCAGACTAACCTGCGCATCAAATGACTTTTTATCCAGTTTGACAGCTTTTTCAGCATACTCTACCGCTTTTTCCGGCTGATTCTTCAGTGCCAGGACAAGCGCTGCGCCGGCGTAGCCGTTGGCATATTGAGGCGCGATTTTAATGGCACGATTGAATGACAACGCCGCCTGCTCCCAATCTCCCTGTTGGAGCGCGGCGAGACCGGCCTCATAATAGTCTTCCGCCGAAATCTGTCCCGCTGGCTTTTGCACAGTACCCTGTTGGGAACATCTCATGGTCACTATAATCATGAGAATGGCAACAAAAACTTTAACACCTTTCATGAACGTCTCCATAGCCAAGACAGCGTACTCCTTTTGAATTTAGCAAGTCGGCGCTCATTTTCAAGCCAATTTTCAACATTCGATGCTGAATCCTGAAAAGAATTGAATTTGAAAAATGGATCATTTGTTTATATTGTATGATTAAAAATCAAGAACATTTTTGCAATTGGGACGTCTTTCATTAAAAATCGAGTTTTCGAAGTTGGGCGACTTTGCGGAAAATGAACGGCTCGTAGCACTCATTAATGCCAGCAAAAAAGGTGACAATGACGCAATGACCAAATTAATAAACATCTATGCGTCATCGGTGCACAATCTCGTTTTTTCAATCATCCGCGATGATGCGATTGTCGAAGATCTGGCGCAGGAGACATTTGTTCGGATGTTCCTCTCCATTCGCCACTATGAATTCAGAGCGCCGTTCCGTTCCTGGCTATTCCGCATTGCGGTCAACCTGTGCCGTGATCATTTGCGCAAGAAAAAAGTCCGCAAAATCATCACTCGCTTTCAGGTTGATGATGAGAGCGGAGAAGAACAAATCTTTATGGATGCGGAGCAAGATCCGAGCGCGGCGATAAACAGGAGCGAACAGGTACAGCTGATTACAGATGCTTTGGCCAAGTTGCCTGAATCGTCGCGGCTGGTCTTTGTTCTCCGGGAAATGAAAGATTTATCGTATGAAGAGATAGCCGAGACGCTCAACTGGAAAATCGGCACAGTGAAATCACGGCTATTTCGGGCACGTCGAGAATTGGCCGAAATTCTTGGTCCGAGGCTGGAGGAATTACGATGAGACATCCCAGAATCAAAAAAAAGCTGTCCGAATTTTTGGACGGCCGGTTATCATCGAAGGAGGCAGATTTTATCAGTGCGCATCTGGCACACTGCGCAGAATGCCAAAAACTGCTCAGTTCCTTCCGGCAGCTCGGGCGCCTGTGCGAAAGAGCGGATTTTAGGGTCAATCCGTATTTTGCCAAGCGCGTGCTGGCACACTTGAATGCGCGTCGAGCCGAGGGATTCTGGCAGCTGTTCGACTTTCTACCTCGACCGGTTATCCTCACCGGTCTGGTGCTTTCTATTTTCACGCTGACGATACTGGGTGCACCTCTCTACCGCCTGACAAGTGATGAAACGAGCTCGGAACTGGCCGTGCTCTATGCAGACACAAATGACCTAACGCCGGTGACAGATGATCAAGCCCTGGCCATTGTTTTTCAGACGCATGAGATAGAAGCAACCGGAGAATAGATATGACATCCGCCAAAAAAATTGCCCTCTTGAGCTTTATCACTGTATTCATCGCCGGGATAGCAGTCGGGATTGTTCTGGAAGATCTGGTTTTTGATAAGAAAAGAGAGGAACATAAAAGGCGCGATCCGAACGATTTCTTGTTCGCCACATTCACAAAAGAATTGTCGCTGACAGCGGCGCAGCAGGACAGTCTGAAAAGCATGCTCAATAAAATCAAGGAAAAGCACAAAACTCTCAATAGAGAACGATTCGAGGACTATGAACAAATCCGCCTCGAGTTCAATGAAGAATTTCGCAAAATACTCGACGAAAAACAGATAATCCGCTACAATGAAATGATGCAAGAGTTCGAGAACAGACGAAAAAAACATCCAGGACCGCCGTAAAAAAAAGCGAGGAAAGATCCTCGCTTTTTTTAATTCACCAGCGACAACTTTTTCTTGGCTTTGACACCGTCCCCATAGTAAGCACTCTGATAGTACGCATAATCATATTTATAATAACCATATCCCTTCGCCTTCTGCATGCCATTGAGAACTATTCCGACGAGCTGCGAATTGACATTGGCGAAACGCTTCAGTGAATCACTGACAAGATGGCGATTCGTCTTGCCAAAACGGACAACCATGACGACATTACCCACGCGTCTTGACAGCAAAATCGGATCGGTGACAGCTATGACCGGTGGTGAATCGTAAATAATAAAGTCAAAGTTTTGTTCAAGCTTTTTGATCAACTCGCTCATCTTGTTGCTGGCCAACATTTCAGCCGGATTGGGCGGCGTCGTTCCGGCAGGGATCACGTACAGGTTCGGAACATGTGTCAAATATAAAATCTTTTCTATTGATATATCTCGCGCGAGATAGTCCGACAATCCGGGCGATTTACGAATATTGAAAAGAATATGCTGGTGCGAACGCCGTAAATCACAGTCGACGATCAATATTCGTTTGCCCAGCTCGGCAAATGAGATGCCCAGATTGGCGACCGTCAGTGTCTTTCCCTCGCCCGGAATGGAGCTGCTCACCAGAATATTCTTCAAAGAACTATCGACATTGGAAAATTGCAAATTTGTGCGGACATGACGATAGGAATCAACCACCGGCTCCTTCGCCCGAATCAAAGAGATGACCTTGTCCTTGTAGCCATTCATGCGATCTTCAAAGACGTACAGATCTTTGTTATTCACCTTGCCGTCCTGTCGCAGCTTTTGCACCACGATGTCGCGGCTCTCTCGCTTTTTCATATATGGGATGCTGCCTAAAAGAGAGACCTCGCCCAACCGTTTCAAATCGTCCGCCGTATAGATCGAATTATCAAAAAAATCTATGGCGAACGCCAGGCCAAAGCCAAGACCGAGCGCCAATAACACAGAAACGGCGAGATTTCGTCGCATATTATTGGAAATTGGATGCTGCGGGATGCTGGGTTCATCAACAATCCGGATGCCGCCAGTACCGGTGGCAGCGCTAATCTTCGCTTCCTCTTCCTTCTCAACCAGAAAACTGTACAAGCTTTCATTCACCTGTTTCGAGCGCTGCAGTTCGGCAAGCTTTATGGTGTGCTCGAGTAGATTGGGGTGATCCTGACGATATTTCTCGATCAAACCTTGCAGATAGGCTTCGCGGTTTTTCAGTGAAAAGAGGTCAAGCTCTTCCATGACGATTTTTTCGCTAAATACATCCTTGGAATTCTCCTCATGTGCCACGTCCTCTGCCGACACCCTGGATGTTGAAGCAAGAATGGCATTTCTCAATTCAACTTTTTTGTCTCTGATCTGGGCTTCCAGTCGCGCCAACAATGCCCGGGAAGATGAATTCTGATATTGCTCCTTTTTAGCCTCCAGTTCTGCAACATCGGCGCGCAGCTTTTTGATTTCCTGGGATTCATCACCTGCGTTCAGAACTGGCAATGATACGGATGTTCGAAATTCGTTTATCCGCGTTTTGTAAGAGTGCAAATTGGCCTCTGCCAATCGCCGCTGCGTTTGCACCTCCTCCAACTGCGCTTCGATGTCGGCCAATCTGGCCAGAATACCGCCATCGGCCTGCTCCAGGTTGGTCATGCGAGTCTCTCGCTTGAATTCCTGCAATTCCCTCTCCGCCTGCGCGAGACTGATGCGCGCTTGTTCGATCTGCTTATTCACATAGCTGACGATATTACGCGACTCCTCCAATTCGATCTCCTGACATCGTCGCTTGAACTCGTTTATCGCTATCTCTGCGAGCCGATAGACAATCACAGGATGATTGGCGCGCAAAGATAAAGAGCACAAGCGATCATAATCCGTCTCAGTCAATTCAAGGCTGCCAATCACTGAGCCGAGTTGCTCTGAAAACCCGGGCTGCGCTTGCAGAACGCTGTCCTTTAACGCTATCTCTTCAAGACGCGAACGATACTGGTTGCTATTGAGGAGAATCATGTAAAAGCCAAACGGGCGCGAGTCGCTTTCAAAAAAAAACTCCGACATGTTGAAATCGCTGTTTCCGATGCTCTCAATAATAAATGATGAAGATGCCCTGTAGACCGGCGGACGCGTCATAAAGTAAGCGAGCGCAGGAATGAAAATGAGGACAAACACGAAAAGAATAATCCACTTTCGCCTGATTGCCAGAGATAAATAGTCCTGGAGCCCCCATTCCCGTTCACTGGTCGAAATCTTTTCCATAATGCTTCTGCTACCCTTGATGAATGTCCATGTCGTGACCGGATCAGTAGTCGAAGGTGCCCTTGTTCTCTGCAAATCCCCAAGTCGGTGACTGCATATTGATGACAAATATTCACAACTACTCCACGTAATAGCCATTTTTTAGCAAAAGCCATACCATTGAGAGGTTTCTATGAACAAATAGCAGCTCTTTGCAACGTTTTTATCAAAATCATGCGTTGATTATGCCTGCATAGAACTCAAAAAAAAGGCCGCACTTTGCAGCTGCGGCCTTGTTGCTATTAATACTATATATTATATAAACTTACACATTTTGGCTCTCAGCAGTGGCTATCAGTTCGCATGTCATCATCCTCAGAAAATAGCCGCCATCCTGCGGCGAGACGAGTCCGTGCCAACTAAAATGTCTTATAATGAGCCAATTGTATCATCGCCGTCGCACCAGCATCCACTGCGTTTGACCAGGCCGTGAAGAATGTCCCCACTGCAATCAGCCGCAAAACATCGACGCCGGAACACTGCTATGAGACTATTTCTCAAACTGCAGCTTTTCCTTGAACGAGAGCAAAAAGGCGACGGCGGCCAGGACGGTCAAACCGAACGGCACCATGAAAACGCCAAACCAGTCGGTGCTGATAATGTTGCCTCCCGCGCCTCTGATGGAAAACAGGTTCTGTATCCAGCCGGCGAAAAAACTGCCGAGATACATGCCCAGGCCGATCGTCACCAGGATGATGAGGCTCTGCGCCGACGCCCGAATGTCCTTTGGCGCCACCGTGTCCACGTAGATTTGCGACGCCGTGAAAAAGAAAACATAACAAAAACCGTGCAGCGCCAGCGAAGCAATGACCAGCCAGCTCGGCGCGCCGATGGCAAAGATGATGTAGCGCAACGGCCACGCCAAAATGCCGACGACCAGGGTTTTGCGAATGCCGTATTTGGGCATAAAGTAGGGCAACAGCAGCGCCATGACCAGGATTTCAGCGAGCTGCGCAATCACCATGACGCCCGCCAGCACATCGGACGAGACGCCGATTTTATCGGACACCAAAAACGGCCCGGTGAGGACATAATAAAACATCAGCTCGGTCGAGACGATGAAATTGATGATGATGAAAATCGCAAAGTTTTTGTTTTTCATCATCTTGATCGCCTCGAGGAAGGCGAGCGGATTCTTTTTCTCCTTGTTGGGCGGCGTATGCGGCAGCGTCAGGGCATAGAGTCCCATCAACAGGGAGACGATGCCGGCCAGCAGCAGCATATCGCCGCTGGGAATGGCTGCGTCAGCTCGACTGGCCAGTACGCGCCAGCCGGACAGCACCAGACCGATGATGATCCAGCCGATGGAGCCGCCGACGCGTATCCAGCCGAATTCTTTTTCGGAATCGGTCAGATGGTGAAAGGTCAGCGAATTGGTCAGGCCGATCGTCGGCGCGTATAACAGACAATAGACGAAAAAGAGCCACAGCATGGGCTGATAGTCCGAAATCCTGGCGATGAAAAGCAGCAGAACGCCGCCGACCAGATGCAGGCCGGCGATGACATATTGCGTCGGCAGATAGCGGTCGGCCACCTGCCCGCCAATGAATGGCGAAATGATCGTGGCGAGCGACAGGAGCCCGTAGATGATGCCGGACTGCGTGCCATCAAAGCCAAGATTGTTCTGCAAATAGGCGGAAAAAACCGGATACCAGGCGCCCCAGATGGCATACTGCATGAACATCATGATGAAAAGTCGTAGTTTCTTCCCCATGACGATATCTCCTTCCTCAATGTGCGGTCAAATAAAAAGCCCCCACAGATCAAGGCTGTGGAGGCTTTGCCATTGCCGGAAAAAATATTAATTGACCGGCTTCGCTTTTGTTTTGCCCATGAATAGAGAAACAACCACAAGAAGCACAGCAACAACCACCGGGATTATAAATGCCTTTTGCAATCCAATATTGGTGCCAACTGCGCCAATTCTATTTACGACCAAACTACTACCACCTAATCCGATGGCGAAAATCATTCCGAATATGCTGCCATAATATTGCGGATTATATTTAGAAAATGTTATACCCAAAACTGTTGGGAAAACCGATGCAAATGTCAACCCTGCTAAAATTGCGGCAATGATCGTAAGTGTGCCATTTTGCGTTAGCGCTAATATCAACATAGGAATGATCGATAGCAGGGAGACTATGACGATTACAGTAGTTCCCTTTTCAGTAATTTTTTTATAGCCGGCTGCAATGAATCGTCCTGCCATCATAGCCACGCCAAACAGCGTCAGAGTCAGTCCGGCTAAAGAATGACCCTCGCCGAAAACATCATTTGCGTAAGGCTTTAAAAATCCACTCATCGTGTTTTCCAGGCCCATATAAAAGAAAAGAGCGAGAGCAGCCATCAGTACAGGCGCCTGGCCGAGAAGTTTAAATCCAGTAGAAAATTTAAAGCCACTATTCGCTGCAGGAAATTTACTCAAAAGTGCAACCACAAGAAAAACCACATTCAATATTGCCAAAACAATTGTGGTTATTGCTGCCCCTGATGCTGTCTTTGCCATCAAAGTTGCTAAAAGGGGAGTCAACACGATGCCCAATCCGAAAAAGCCGTTGCCGAAATTGCTCGCGCGAGCTTGATTCGTCCCGCCAAAAAGAACTTGCGGAATTATTGTATTTCCTACAGTATTAAGTGACATTGCACCGAGGCCTAGCAAAGCAGCGGCAATCTTTGCCATACCCATGGATGTTGCCCCAAAGAGCAAAAGCATACTCACGCCTGTTGCTAAAAATCCAAAAATCGCTAATGGCTTATGGCCAACACGATCATTAATTGGCCCAATGAAAAATTGATAGATGCAGGCGACTAGTAAAAAAAGTGGATTAAGTGTTCCAACTAATTCTTTTGCTTTCCCCGCTTCCAATCCTAATCTTGTCACAAGGGCATCAGCTGTTGAACCAATGATGACAAAGCAACATGCCAGCATGAACACACACGACAACGCCGATACAGCAGTCAATTTTTTCATCTCTTCCTCCACAATAGTTTAAAAATGCATTATTTAGATAAATATTTTTATTTCACAAGACGAACAGATTTGGATATAAGAGAAAGCACTCACAACTGCAGGTTCCATCTTTGAATGTTCCACTCAAATGACAGAGATTGTTCTTTGGCAGGCGCCAGATTTTGACGAGATCGGTTTGTCAAAACAAAATTAATAGATTTTGCTTCAATGTCAAGTAATTTTCCTAGTTTTTAGCAATGAAAAAACAATAGATTGGCTGGCTATATACGAGATAAAACTCTTGCGCAAAATGGATGCTTAACCACAGAGCTCGCCGGGGACCACAGAGAAGGATCACCTACACTTTTTTCTCGGTGCTTCGCCGTACTACAAATCAGCAACATCTTTTTTTGGCAAGTCTTAAAGCCAACCGTAGAGGGCGTCGAGATTCGCAGAGATAGTGCCCGATTTCGCTTCTTTTCCTCTGCGATTCTCGGCGCCCTCTGCGGTTTGGATGTTTTCAGTTGCGGCCAAAGACCGCGCCCCTATCACGGTGGCTAAAGTTCTCATTCCTCGAATGAACCATCAACGATTTGATGAAAATCATTGCGTAATATGATTAGGATTTCTATATTTTCGTCACTTCAAATATCCAATCTGGCATTTCGGTAAATCACAAACATCACAAAAATGCGGGGCTTTGTGATGTTGCGGATGAATCCAAAATGGGAAAGGTATCGCAATGAACGCATCACTCTTCACACCGCTCGACTGGATCATCGTCGTACTCTATTTTGTCGCCATCGGCGCCATCGCCTGGTGGGCGATGAAACAAAAACAGGACAC
>JAFGJB010000292.1 GCA_016929295.1 Candidatus Zhuqueibacterota bacterium
ACCGGACTGTCACGAAAAAAATCGTGGAGCGCTATTTGGCTGATGGTCGAATGGAACTGTGACAGTCAGATCGGTCTCCCATGCAGTGGGTGACCTTTTTTTTTGAATTGAAATGAACGAAATAATCACCACTTTACATTTATAAGAGCAAAGGCAACGGCCATGATGGTCATGAAATTTGGCGGCACCTCCCTCGGGACTGCGGAGGCCATTCGTCGTGTATGTCGCATTATTCAGTCCCGTACTCCGCAACAACCGGTGGTTGTGGCATCGGCGGTCGGCGGCATCACAAACAAGCTTGTTCAGTTAGCCAAACTGGCCGGCGCCGGTGAAAAAGAACAGGCAGCCGCACTCCTGGACGAAATCGTCGCGCAACATGAACGGATCGTCGCGGAACTTTTCATAAACGATGACTTGACATATTCGGCCGTCTTTCACGTCGGCATCGAGATGCTGCATACAGCGACCAATGATATTTTTGCCAATGGCGAGGTGAACGATGAGCTTTACGATGCCCTCATCAGCGTCGGCGAATTCTTCACCGCCAACATGTTGCCGGCAGTTTTAAATAAAATGGGCATATCGAGCGTTATGGCGGACGCGCGCAAATTGCTGCTCACAGATGCATCCTTCGGCGCGGCGCGTCCGCTGTTCGATGAGTCAAAAGAGCGCGTAATAGCGACCATCCTCCCACTGGTCGATCAAGGTGTTGTGCCGGTATTACAAGGTTTTATCGGCAGCGATCGGCAAGGCCGAACGACAACCCTCGGTCGTGGTGGCTCCGACTATTCAGCCACCTTGTTTGGCGCCATGCTCGGCGTCAGCACGGTAGAGATCTGGTCGGACGTCGATGGTGTGCTCACTGCAGATCCGTCGCTCGTGAAAGAGGCTCGCCGTATTCGCTATATGAGCTTCCACGAGGCCGCGGAGCTCGCCTATTTTGGCGCCAAGGTGCTGCATCCGGCAACGCTGGCGCCGGCCGTCGAGCACCACATGACGGTCGTCGTGCTCAATTCGATGAATCCGGACTTTGACGGCACGGCCATTTCGAGCACCAGTCCCGTCGATCCTCTGCATGAAGGGCGGGTGAAATCCATTGCTTATAAAGAAAACCTGACCGTCATCACCGTCACATCGAGCCGAATGCTCATGGCTTATGGTTTCATGGCGCAACTGTTCGCTGTTTTTGATGAATATCAGACAGCCGTTGACCTGGTGTCCACCTCCGAGGTGACCCTGTCACTGACGATCGACAATACCAAAAATTTGAGCGCCATCATTCCCCGGCTGGAAAAATTTGCCCAGGTCAGAGTCGAAGAGAAAAAGGCGATCGTCTGCCTGGTGGGCGAAGGTTTAAAACGCACCAAAGGCATTCCGGGTCGTATATTTGGCCTGCTGCAGGATACCCACATCTATCTCATCTCCCAGGGCGCCTCGGAGATCAATCTCAGCTTTGTGATCGATGAGAAGGATCTGCCGAGAGTCATTCCGCGATTACACCGCTATTTTTTCAGCCAGGAACTCGATCGCCACGTCGTGACAGCTGACGCCGTACGTCCATCATGAGCGGAGGAGAAATCAGATGAAACTAGCGATACTCGGATATGGCCGGATGGGTAATGAGGTGGAGCGACAGGCGCGGGCGCGCGGACATGACATCTCTGCCATCTTTGATATCAATGATGATTTTTCCCCATGCTCGAACCTGCACGGTGCACAGGCGATCATCAGTTTTGTCGTCGCGGATGCCGTCCTTGAAAATGTCAAAACGGCCGCGCAGCTCGGCGTACCGGTCGTCGAGGGCACTACCGGCTGGTATGACCAGTTGCCGCTGCTGCGACAGATCAAAAACGTCTCCATCATTTACAGTCCCAATTTCTCCATCGGCGTTTATATGTTCTCCAAACTGGCAGGATATGCCGCCAGACTGCTGGCGCCGATGTCAGAGTATGACTGCTATGTGCACGAGTGGCATCATGCCGGCAAAGCCGACAGCCCGAGCGGCACAGCGAAAAAACTGGCGGGCATTCTGCTGGAAAATCTGCCGAATAAGGATAAGGTTTTTTATGAAACCAGCCATGGCGTCATTGATCCGCGAGCATTGCACGTCACCTCCACGCGCGTCGGCCGCATGCCTGGAACGCATGCAATCGGTTTTGACTCGGAGGCGGATGAGATCCTGCTCAAACATGTCGCCCACGGCCGCGACGGATTTGCCAGCGGCGCGGTTCGCGCCGCCGAGTGGATTGCCGGCAAATCGGGTATTTTCACGATGGATGATTTTATGAAAAGTATATCTACTGGTTCATGAAGGAGTTTTCGCACTTTCGATGAATGAAGGGAACACTATGTCAAGTCCAAAATTCACCGGCTCAACGGTGGCGCTCATAACGCCGTTCCGGCACGATTTTTCAATTGATGAAGAGAGGTTGCGCCATCTGGTCGATTGGCATATCGAACAAGGCACTGATGTGATTCTCACCTGTGGCACGACCGGCGAGAGCGCCACCATGAGTCATGAAGAGCATCATCGCGTCATCGATATCGTCATCGAGCATGCCGCGGGACGCATTCCGGTGATGGCCGGCGCCGGCAGCAACTCGACCGCGGAAGCTGTGTCGTTGACCAGACATGCCTCGCAGGCGGGCGCGGATGCCATCCTGTCCGTCGGACCTTACTACAACAAACCGACGCAGAAGGGTCACTACGAGCACTTTAAGACGATCGCCGAATCAACCGACAAGCCCATCATCATCTATAATGTCCCCGGTCGCACCGCGAGTAACATCAGCGGCGATACGACCTTGCGGCTCGCGGGCATTCCGAACATCATCGGCGTGAAAGAAGCCAGCGGTGACTTGTCGCAGATCATGCACATCCTCCGGTTTCGGCCGGATGATTTTCTCGTGCTGTCCGGCGATGATGCGTTGACCCTCGCCCTCATGTCCCTGGGCGCTGATGGCGTCATATCGGTGGTGGCGAACGAGGCGCCGGCGCTGACGCGCGACATGGTGCATGCAGCGCTCGCAGGAGAGTGGAATAAGGCGCGCGCGCTGCATTTCAGGCTGCTGCCGCTCATGGAATTTAATTTTTGCGAGAGCAATCCCGTTCCGGTGAAGACGGCTTGCGCCATGCTGGGACTGACCGAGGAGGTCGTCCGTCTGCCGTTGGTGAAAATGTCAAATGAAAACAAGGAAAAAATGCGGCTGCTGCTGCGCGAATTGGCCTTGCTCTAGAGGGACATGCACCTGTTTTTGAGAAAGGATGACGGTGAAATTTTATAAATATCACGGACTGGGTAACGACTATCTCGTCATGAATCCCGCCGAGATCGGCCGTGATCTGACGATTGAAGAGATCCGGCTAATCTGTCATCGCCATTATGGCCCGGGCTCGGATGGCATTCTATGGGGGCCACTGGCATCCGACAAGGCGCCGTTCAGAGTGCGCATTTATAATCCCGACGGCAGTGAGGCGGAAAAGTCAGGGAATGGCCTGCGGATTTTTACCAGATATCTTTACGATCACGGATTTATCCGCCATGCTCCCTTTCAAATCGACACCCTGGGCGGCGTCGTCACTTCGCGCATCCATTCGAATGGCATGATCGACGTGCAGATGGGCAAAGTCAGCTTTGACAGCACGGTGATTCCGGTCCTCGGGCCGCCGCGCACGGTGCTGAATGAAAAGATCACGGTCATAGGTCGTGAGTTCACTTTTTGCGCGGTGACCATCGGCAATCCGCATTGCGTGCTGCCAGTCGAAGAGTTGTCGGAAGAACTGGCGCGCACCTGTGGGCCGGCTCTGGAAGTCGATCCGCGCTTTCCGCATCGTACGAATGTGCAATTTCTGCACGTTCTGGATCGCGCCAATATTGAGATCGAGATCTGGGAGCGAGGCGCCGGCTATACGCTGGCCTCCGGCAGTTCTGCCTCGGCCGCTGCTGCGGTGGCGCACAAACTGGGACAGTGCGACGCCCGCATCACGGTGCATATGCCGGGCGGGGAACTCGTCATCACGATCGGCGATGACTATAGCATCGACATGACCGGGCCAGTCATCCGCATCGGTGAAGGCATCATCAGCGACGAAGCGTTTGCGAAATAATTTTTTTGCACGTGCAAAGCAAATTGAAAAGGAGCGGATTGAAATGGCGACGATCAACAGCAATTACAATAAACTTGCCGCCGGCTATCTCTTTCCGGAAATTGGTCGACGGGTGCGACATTTTCAAGCCGACCATCCCGGGGTGAAAGTGATGAAGCTGGGCATCGGCAATACGACCGAGGCGCTGACGCCGACAATTGTTCGCGGACTCTTGGGCGGCGTTGAAAGACTGGCGCATGTCGAGACCTATTCCGGCTATGCGGATGACTCGACGGGTGAAACGGAGATGAAAAAAGCGCTGCAGCTGTATTATCGCCGTTTGCAGGTGTCCCTCGATTCATCAGAGATTTTCGTCAGCGACGGCGCCAAACCGGACTCTGGCAATATCCAGTCCATTTTCGGCCTCGACGATGTTGTCGCCGTACAGGATCCGGCCTATCCGGTCTATGTGGATACCAATGTCATCGCCGGGCGATCCGGTGAATTTGATGCGCGCACCGGACAATACCAAGGCATCGTCTACATGCCTTGTACACAAGAGAATGGATTTTTCCCAACGCCGCCCGCGGAGAAGGTTGATCTGATTTATCTTTGCAGCCCGAACAATCCCACCGGTGCGGTCGCTACCAAAGCACAGCTGAAGATGTGGATCGACTATGCGCGCGACCGCAAATCGGTGATCATCTTTGATGCCGCCTACTCGGCGTTCATCAGAGATACGGCCTTGCCGCGCAGCATCTACGAGCTTGACGGAGCGCAAGAGTGCGCCATAGAGATCAGCAGTTTTTCCAAATTGGCCGGTTTCACCGGTGTACGGCTCGGCTGGGCAGTGGTGCCGCAGGCGCTCGT
>JAFGJB010000020.1 GCA_016929295.1 Candidatus Zhuqueibacterota bacterium
ATTAAAAATTGTCAGGTTTCCATTCGTATAGCATCAGTCATGCCGCTAAACTGACGATTTTAAAAATTTGTGAATTATTCAGGTTATATACATTTTTTTATTATCTGCAGCTTTCCTATAACTAAAAGAGTCAACAACATATCTAATTTCTTCAAGCTTTTCCTTCAATTCATTCTTTTTTTTTAATTCACATTCCCAAATTACCATTACATTCCAACCCAAGAATTCCAACTGGTTTTTTATCCATCGATCACGCGATACATTCTTTTTAAATTTCTTTTCCCAGTACTCAATGTTCGTACGAGGCATTTTTGCTCGGTTACAGTTTTTATGCCGATGCCAAAAACATCCGTGTACGAAAATGGCCGTTTTATACCTGGGCAAAACTATATCAGGCTTACCAGGCAAATCTGCACGATGAAGACGGAAACGATATCCCATTTGATGGAGCAGTGATCTGACATATATCTCAGCCTTAGTATTAGTTGATTTAACCTGAGTCATTGCATATTTTCGTTGGCATTTTGAAAGATTGTCCATAAACGTAAAGTATTAAAGCATTATCAAATTTAGAAGAAGAAAATTAGTTCTCAAACTCATCCCCCTCCTCGAACGCCGGCGCCACCATGTTCAGAATGCGCATCTCGCCCACCGCGCGATGCCGGCAGCCGGGCTTGATCAATATCGCGGTCATTGGCCGGACCGGAATGGACTCGCCATCCAGTTCGATCGTTCCCTCGCCCTGCAGCACGACATAGATCTCTGTCATCTGTTTGTGATAGTGCAAGCACGCCTCCGCGCGAATATCGACGAGATGCACCGAGGCGATCTGGTCCGTATCGTCGGTAAAAGCGCGGCGCGTCCTGCCGCAGGGACACTCGACAGCGTCGAGGGCATCGAGCTGCGCAATCTGGTAGCGCGACATGATTTAGCCCTCCCCTCTTTCCTGCTGCATGCGCGCCGCGAACGAATCGAGCTCGTCGCGTAACCGGATCGTAACTTGCGGCAGCGCCGCCGCGACATTTTTCTGCTCGCCGGGATCTTCGGCCAGGTTGAAAAGATACTCTTTGTCCGTCACATCGCGCACATACTTCCAGTCGCCGTTGATGATGGCTTTTTGCCGCTTGTAGAGAAAATAGAGATGCCGCGACGGCGCTGACGCATTGTGCAGAATCACATCCGACAAATCCACTCCGTCGATTACCCGTGACGGCCCCGGACCGCCAATGAGAGCAAGCAACGTCGGCAACACGTCGATGGCGCAGCACGGTTGGTCCAGCACCTGATCCGGCTCGATCCTGGCCGGCCACTGCATCACGCACGGCACGCGGATGCCGCCCTCCCAGAGGGTGCCCTTTTCGCCGAGCAGCGGCATATTGTTGCCGCCATACGCATAACTGCCGCCATTGTCGCTGAGAAAAATGACCAGCGTATTGTTCGTCAACTGCCAGTCACGCAGCTTGCCCAGTAGACGACCTATATTCTCATCCATGTTTTTCACCATCGCCGCATAGACGTTCCGGTCGTCTTTTGCCGTCGCCGGTAGATCGGCGTAGCCGGGCGGCGACTGCAGCAGATTGCCCGCGGCGCATTTGCCATAGTGCGGCGCATTGTAGGCGAGGTAAAGGAAGAAAGGCTTTTCTCTGTGCGCCTCAATAAACTGAATGGCCGCATCAGTGAACAGATCGGTCGCCCAACCCTCGGCGTCAATGAGCTCTTTGTTGCGATAGAGCGCCGGATCACTCCGGTAAGAATGGGCATAATAATCGATGCACCCGGGCAGAAAACCGTAGAAATGATCAAAGCCGTGACTGTTCGGCCCAAACTCGGGATCGCCGTGACCGAGATGCCATTTGCCGATGAGCGCCGTGGCATAGCCGCGCTCCTGAAATTCATCCGCAATCGTCTTTTCACCTTCGGGCAATTTTATCTCATCGTCCTGCCCCGGCATCAACGGCGACCAGAAGGGCTGTGGCGCACGGCAGGGATAACGGCCGGTGAGCATTCCATAGCGCGACGGTGTACAGACCGGCGCCGCCACGTAAAAGCGGGTGAACCGGATGCCGTTGAGGCCAATGCTGTCGATGTGCGGCGTCGGAATCTCGCCCCCGTACAGGCTGACATCATTCCAGCCCTGGTCGTCGGATAAGATGAGCACGATGTTGGGGTGGCGTAATTCTCCGCCGCACTGCACCGCGCAACCACCGATCATCCCCACCGCCCCCATCGCTCCCATCGATTTCAAAAATTGTCGCCTTGTCGCCATATTGCACTCCAATTGAATGACGAGATTCTCTTTAATGATTAATTCACTTGCTCAGAAAATGTGTCAGTAAATACCACTAGTCCATAACGATCGAACTCAATCAATACAATTATACAAATGACTCTAAAAAAAACAAAACACGAATTCTCACGAATTTTTCACAAATTTTCACGAATTTAAAATGATTGATTTTCTCATTTGTGTATCACTCGTGAGAATTCGTGTTCCTTTTATGGTTGCGGTTAGAGGTCGGGCCAAACTTTTCCGTTTCATCTCTCATTAATTTTGGAATTTGACACTTTTTCCGAGTTGATGAAGGAATCATTTTCTCTTTTATCCGGCCAAGAGCGAATCATGTCCTGGCAAAATATCGAAAATTTACCAAAAGCAAAACGTTTTTCCGCAGCTCTTTCAGGAGAACCACCGAACCGGCAGCAGCGCGCAGACATGGCGAGGCGGCGCCATTTCATTCTTTACTTGGTTTTCAAATATGAAATGATAACTTAATCTTACCACAGAGCACGCCGCGGACCACAGAGAAAGGCCACATGTTGTTTTTTCTCGGCGTTCCTCCGCGTGCTCGGCGGTTTTTATCTTTTCGTTTGAATGAAACAGGGAGTTCATCATGCAACAATTCTCAGTCATCACCCATTTTTTGCTTTTTTCCCTGCTCTTCCTGACACCATCCGCCGACGCCAGGTCATTGCGCGTCAGCGCCAACCATCGTTATCTCGAATACGATGACGGCGCGCCGTTCTTCTATCTGGGCGACACGGCGTGGGAGCTCTTTCACCGTCTGAACCGGGAGGAAGCGGACCTCTACCTGAGCAATCGCAGCCGCAAGGGCTTCACCGTCATTCAGGCGGTCGTCCTTGCCGAACGGGACGGTCTGACCGCAGCAAACGCCTATGGGGAACTGCCGCTGAAAGATAGAGATCCGGCGCAGCCCAACGATGCCTATTTCCGCCACGTCGACTATATTGTCAACAAAGCGGCAGAGCTGGGACTCTACATTGGCATGCTGCCGACGTGGGGCAAATATTGGAGCGACAACAATCCAGAGCAAAAAATCTTTCACGCGGGAAACGCGCGCCGCTTTGGCGAGTATCTCGGCAAACGCTATAAAGGCAAGCCGATCATCTGGATACTCGGCGGCGACCACAATATCCACACCGAGGGTGAGCGCGCCATTGTCGAAGCCATGGCGCTCGGCTTGAAGAGCGGTGACGATGGCGAGCACCTCATCACCTTTCATCCGCGTGGGCCAGGCCTGTCATCCGACTATCTGCACGCGGCCGACTGGCTCGATTTCAACATGATCCAGTCATCGCACGGCGCGCACGATCACGATAACGGCCTGTTCGTCGAGCATGATTATGCCCTCTCCCCTGCCAAGCCCACTCTCGACGGCGAACCGCGCTACGAGCTGATCCCGGTCGGATTTTATTTCGACGGATTCAATCGCCAGGACTGGTTCAACGATTATGACTGCCGTCAGGCGGCCTACTGGGCGCTGCTGGCCGGCGCGTGCGGCCACACCTATGGCAACAACAGCGTCTGGCAGATGTATGCGCCTGGCCGCGACGCTGTGCTCTGGGCGAGGATGCCCTGGAGTGAAGCGCTGGATCTCCCCGGCGCCCTGCAGATGGGATATGTGCGCAAGCTGTTCGAGTCGCGGCCATTCACGATGCTGCGGCCGGCGCAGCACATCATCCTGGATGGACCGCGCAGCGGTGGCGGCAAAATCCGCGCTGCGCTGGCGCACGACGGCTCGTTCGCCTTCATCTACTCGCCGCGCGGCGAGAGATTCACCATCGATCGCAATGTCATTCGCTCGAATAAAAAGATCGAGATCTGGTACGATCCGCGCTACGGCGTGGCGCATCCGATTCACACCTCGGACACCGCCGGACTGCAGACCTATACGCCGCCGACCAGCGGTCGCGGCTGCGACTGGATCCTGATCATCGAAGACGCAAAAAAGAACTATCCGCTGCCGTAATTGTTGAAAAGCAATAAAAAAGACAGTATGCTGGTGAATAATATGAAAAAACATAAACCAAGCTCGGCGTGATGGCTCCAGACTCACGCAAAGGCGCTGAGACGCAAAGGATACGCAAAGAAAAATGATTAAATAAATGATTACATTTTTTAACAAAAAGCAAGGAGCATCATAAAAGCGTCATTCACTGAAGAATAGTTATCTTACATTGCCGGGACATCTTGGACAAGAATAAGGTAATAAGTTGAAAATGAATAGTAGGCTATTTTGCTATTAAGATCGAAAGATGAAAATAAGGTATGAAGGCAATTTAGCCTCGGTTTTCATAGCCGGACGTTCTGATATATCAAATTTTGAAACTTTATGATTCGGTAAAATTCTTTGGCTTGTTCCGGCATTGTCTAAAACCTCCATTAGAGCAGGTTAGAATAAAATAGAGTATGAGAAACCTTATTCTTGTCTTTTCGACCTTAATAGCACGGGCATCAAGCAACGACTCAAACCTTATTACCTTATTTGAAATGAAAATGGAAAGCAAAAATTCCATACAATCATTTTTTCTGAACAAATGGAGTAATCATTTTAAAATATTTATGTGCTGATGAGCGATCTGACAATTGCTGCAGCCATCAGATTGCCCAGTCGTACTGCATCCTGTTACAATCGATAAAGAGAGCAGATAAATGAAACGTTCTGTGACAGCATTCTTGCATTCTATTCTTGTCTTATCACTATTCACATGCCGTCAGCAGCGAGCATACAAAGCCGACATCATCATCTATGGCGGCACCTCCGCTGCGGTCATCGCCGCCGTGCAGGCAGCGCGCATGCAGCACTCAGTCGTCATCGTCTGCCCGGATCGGCATCTCGGCGGTCTCACCTCCGGCGGCCTCGGATGGACCGATGGCGGCAACACCGTCGCCATCGGCGGACTGGCGCGCGAGTTTTACGAGCGCGTCTATGACCATTATCAAAAGGCGGATGCCTGGAAGTGGCAAAAAAGAGACGAATTCAGCAACCGTGGTCAGGGCGCCAAAGCGCTCAATGACGACGACCGCAGCGCCTGGACCTTTGAACCGCATGTCGCGGAAGCGATATTTGACGATTTCATTCGAGAATACGACATCATGGTCCATCGGGATGAATGGCTCGATCGCGCCTCAGGCGTCAAAATCGTCGACGGCCGCATCTCGACTATCCGCGTGTTGAGCGGCGCCGAGTTCAGCGGCAAGATGTTCATCGATGCCACCTATGAAGGCGACTTGCTGGCCACAGCCGGCGTTTCGTATCACGTCGGCCGCGAAGCCAACAGCGTCTACAATGAAACCTGGAACGGTGTGCAGACCGGCATCCTGCATCACGCCCACTATTTCAGCGCGCCGGTCGATCCCTACATCGTCCCCGGCGATCTATCCAGCGGCCTGCTGCCGCGCATTTCCGCCGATCCGCCGGGAGAATATGGCTCGGGAGATGCCAGGGTGCAGGCCTACTGCTATCGCCTCTGCCTGTCGAATCATCCCGACAATCGCGTGCCCTTTGCCAGACCGCAGGGATACGATCCCTGGCAATACGAACTATTGGTGCGGACTTTTGCAGCCGGCTGGCGTGATGTATTCGCCAAATTCGACGACATCCCGAACCGCAAAACCGATACCAACAATCACGGGCCATTCAGCACCGATAACATCGGCATGAATTACGACTATCCGGAGGCGTCTTACGAACGCCGGGCCGAAATATTGCACGAACATCAGCTCTATCAACAGGGATTGCTCTATTTTCTCGCGCACGACGAACGCGTGCCGGCGGACATCCGCGAGCGGATGAATGAGTGGGGACTGGCGAAAGACGAGTTTCTCGACAATGATCACTGGCCGCAGCAGATTTATGTGCGGGAAGCGCGGCGCATGATCGGCGACAATGTGATGACCGAGCACGATGTGCTGGGTCGACGGCAGGCGCCCAGACCGGTCGGCATGGGATCCTACACCCTCGACTCGCACAATGTGCAGCGCTACGTCACGCCCGATGGCGCCGTGCAGAATGAAGGCGATATCGGCGTCAAAGTGGCGGCGCCCTATCGCATCTCGTATGGCTCTCTTGTGCCCAAAAGAGAAGAATGTCAGAATCTGCTGGTGCCGGTGTGCATCTCCTGTTCGCACATCGCCTTTGGCTCGATTCGCATGGAGCCGGTGTTCATGATCCTCGGACAAAGCGCAGCGACGGCCGCCGCTTTGGCCATAGAGGATGACTGTGCTGTCCAGGATGTCGCGTACGACAAGCTGGAAAAAAGACTCGTTGCGGATCAGCAACGGCTGCATCCCGCAGAATAAAGTGCTGTCATCTCGATCCGGTAGCTCGTCTTTACCCATATCTCAACTGTTGTATACGGAAAACGCTGAGAAGCACAAAGATACTATGTTATTGAAGAATATGAAAAAACATGACTCAAGCTCACTTTGCGTAGTTGGTCCGAACTCACGCAAAGACGCCAAGTCGCAAAGGATACGCAAAGAAATATTTAAGTATTTTTATAGTGATAAGCTATCTGACAATGACACATGTCAGATTATCCAGTGGTACGCCCCTAGTATTTATTAATAAGAAACTTACGCTGTCAC
>JAFGJB010000293.1 GCA_016929295.1 Candidatus Zhuqueibacterota bacterium
ACCTCGGCGTTTTTATCCATCATCTACTGCGGCGCCGCCATTTACTATTTGAACAAACCGCCGGCGCCGAAAGTGCTGCTGCACGCCATGCAAACTGTCCGTCCGACGATCCTCGGTGCCGTGCCGCTGGTATTTGAAAAGATCTATCACAAACAGGTGGTGCCGACCATTGCCAGGAGTGCGCTGCTGCGCCTGCTGGCCAGGAAAGCGGCGACCAAACGGTTGCTCTATAAAATGATCGGCAAGAAAATTTATAAACTGCTCGGCGGCCGGCTCGAGTGCGTCATCATCGGCGGCGCTGCCTTTTCGCCCGAGGTGGAGCTGTTCATGCAGCAGGGCGGCATCCCCTATTGCTGCGGTTATGGCATGACCGAGTGCTCCCCGCTCATCACCTTTTCGTCGATGCAGACGCAAAAGACCGGGTCGCCGGGGCACGCAATTCCGGGGGTATCCATCAAGATCGTCAATCCCGAACCGGCGGGCATAGGCGAGATCTATGTCAAGGGGCCCAATGTCATGCTGGGCTATTACAAAAACAGAGAGGCCACCGCCGCTGCCTTCAGCCCGGATGGCTGGCTGATCACCGGCGACCGCGGTCGACTTGATGACGACGGCTATCTGTTCATCACCGGCCGCTCAAAGAATGTCATCATCGGATCATCTGGAGAAAATATCTACCCCGAGACCATCGAGGCCAGGCTGCTGGAATCGATCTATGTGGAGGAAACGATCGTCTACGAACTCGACGATCAGCTGATCGCTCGAATATATCCCAATTATGCCTATATCGAAGAGCTGGCAAAGAACGACGACGAAAGCCGCGTCGCAAACGATATCCGAGCGATATTGGAAGAGGTGCGTCGCGAGGCCAATGCCAAGCTGCCGCCGTTCTGCAGAATTGCCCGCGTCATTGAGCAATCGTCGCCCTTTGTCAAGACGCCCACCAACAAAATAAAACGCGCTGAATACGTGCCCGGCTATCTCAGCGAAAAAACGACATCCTGAGTCTTTTCTCGTCGCCGCACTCTCCTTGTCGGCTCCCAGCGACCCGCCTCGTACAGGCGAAATGGACGATCCTTTTGCCCATTTCTCTCACTCCTGACGTGATCCCATCCGCACTGTCCTGACTCTCCGAGAGTCGTTCTTCACCTGCGTTCCGGCCTTTTCGTAAAAGGTCAGTTACTGGTAAGGTAGATAAAACATCAACACAAAGTCACGAAAACACGAAGTAGCACCAAGAAAAACTCTGTTGTCCCTGGATCCTTTGTTCCTTTGCGTTTGAAAAAGTCAAATTTTACTGGTTCCATTTTATCTTCGCGGATGCCCGTAACCGACCTTTTTCGCCTTTCCCAATTTTCATGTTGCAAATGGCGCTGGTTAATCTTATATTTCGGCAATTACCGAAATGAAAGAAGGGCCGGTGGGGGGGGCAGGCTGTTCGACTGATCGGCAAAGTCGGTGCGTTCTTGCAATGTCAAGGTGCGGATCCTTGTGATCTGATGAATTCTGTATGTGACGAAATGGGAAAAAGGTGAGCATGATGAACTGGCGCGGCGAACAGAAGAAACTCTTGTGGATGGCGGCTTTATTTTTAGCGGCGTATTTTCTGCCAGTTGGCGCGGCGCGTTTTGATGGCGCGGTTCATGCCGCGCTGGCGCTGGCGAAGTGGTATGCGCGTGAGCATGTCATTTTGTGTCTCATCCCGGCCTTTTTCATCGCCGGCGTCATCAGCGTCTTTGTCAGTCAGGCGTCGGTCATCCGTTATCTCGGCGGCCAGGCGAAAAAGTGGGCGGCCTATGCCGTGGCGTCGGTCTCCGGCACGATTCTGGCGGTCTGCTCCTGCACGGTGCTGCCGCTGTTCGCCAGCATCTACAAACGAGGCGCCGGACTGGGCCCAGCGGTGGCCTTTCTCTACAGCGGCCCGGCGATCAATGTCCTGGCGATCATCCTGACCGCGCGCATTCTGGGGCCGGATCTGGGCATCGCTCGAGTGATCGGGGCGGTCTGTTTCAGCGTCATCATCGGCCTGCTCATGAGCCTGTTCTTTCGCGCCGAAGAGCGCGACAGGGAAGGGGCGCTGGTCATGCCGGAGGTCGAGGAGGGTCGTCCGCTGTGGCAGACAGCCTTTCATTTTTTCGTCCTCGTCGCCATTCTGGTCTTTGCCAACTTGAGCGAACCAGCCGATTCCGGCCTCTGGCTGCTGCTGTGGCAATACAAATGGTGGATCACCGGATTCTTTGGCGCTCTCTTTGTCCTGTCCCTGCTCCTGGTGCTCAGACTGGCGACGATTCCGGTGCTGGCGTCGGCCGCTCTGACCATGGTCGTGGCGGTGCTCTTCCGCGGTCGACCCCTGCTGCCGTTCGTGACCGCCGTGGTCTTGACCAGCTATCTGCTGTCGCGCCAAGAGGGCGAGCCGCAGGAGTGGCTGCAGGCGACCTGGGATTTCGCCAAACAGATTCTGCCGCTGCTGGCGGCCGGGGTGCTGGCGGCCGGCTTTGCC
>JAFGJB010000294.1 GCA_016929295.1 Candidatus Zhuqueibacterota bacterium
GAGATCGGCATCACAGTGCCCATGCAATGCTGAATGGTAAAGGCGGCCGCGTCATAGGCGGTCAGATAGCCTTTGAGGATATCGTATAACAGGAATCCGTTGATGACGAACTGTTCGTGCGTCTGCAGTGTCGTCTCGGGCAGATTTAGATAGTGCTGCGCCCACTGTTGCGCCCGATTGATTCGAGCGGCATCCGATCGCGCCGATTTGATGCGTTTTTCAAGATCAGCATAGTCAACAGATACGATATCGAGCGAAAATTTATTGCGGGCGATCTCGGGCGCTTGCTCGTTGCACCAGCCGGATGCGCCGCCGAGCGCCACGATTTTACGTCCCATGAAATTGTGAATGCCATACAGGGCGCGCAATTTGATGAGCATCTCATCATAATCGTCCACTACGACATCGTCTGTCGTCATGCCGGACGGATAGCGATATTCGTCCAGATCTTCGCTGTCATTGCCCTGGCGCAGAAAGCGATTGTGGACGATTTCGTACCAGAGGTAAATGGGCCCGGATTTATGACGCAAAAAGATGAGGTTGTGTCGACGGTCGGAAAAACAGGCCTCCAGAGCGTTTGTCCAGCCCGATGCGGCATAGACGATGGGGACGTCATAACTCTCGTCATTTCGTACTCTGTCCGCTTCTTCCACGTTGCGAACCTTGATGACCGGTTTGATGGTCATTTCGAAATTCGCTCTGTTTTGCAAGCTCTCCAGTTCGGTCGAGATGCGTCTGACTTCCTCTGCCGCATCCTCCTCCGTATGCAGGCCGCCCCACGGCCGCCACGAGGTTTGTTCGCGACGTTCAGAAACGCCATAGAGCAAAATGGGCTGAATGGTGAGCGGGGCGCCTGTGCGGATCATGGCTTTATCCGGATTCCAGTCCGATGTTGATGTTGCTTTTAAAGTAGCTCCGAGCGCCAGGCTTGCGCCGGCGACGCCCAGCGCCGACACGCCCATGAACTGACGTCGATTTAAATTTGAATTACATGAACAGCACATAGTGACCTCCATGGTTTTCATCTAGAACAATGGGGATAATCATGAGTATTTTTATTGATTTTTTCATTTTCAAATTGCGCACGCCATTATACGCTGCATTTTTTAGCTGCCGATCAACTCAATACAATTTGTTCATTTTCGTGATCAAACTGGGCTGTCTGCTTCTTTCGATGCGCCAGCATGGCCATGTGTAAAACGGTTTGCGTCTTATAGGCGAGCGGCATGGGACTCCACGTTTCTTTATTTCTCGCCCGACTGCATTGGATGAGATTGCGCCAGTGCTGAATATTGTCTTCAGCGAATTTTATTTCAAATCGCTGTGGCTGTTTTGCACCTCTCACCTGCAGCGGCGTGAAGAGAATTTCCTTGTTGTCTAGAATCGAAAGTGATCCGTCCCACCCTCGGATGACAGGGCACCGTTGTCCCGCGCCGCGAGCGGCGGTGGCGTTATAGTCGTTCGCCTGTGTGCCCAGCACCGAGATGGTGACATTTTCCGGATATTGGGCCAAAAGATTAAAGGTGTCCGGCACTTCGCGCAGTTCATAGTCATATCGATGAATGCCGCCGACGGCGACGACGCTGTCGGGGAAACCAACAGCGAGGATATCAATGACTTGCGTGAGTGAATGAGGATAGAGATCTGTGACCGGGCCGCCGGCATAGTCTTCAAAAAGCCGCCAGCGAAAAAATCGATCGATGTTGAATTCATGTTGCGGGGCATCGCCGAGGAATTTTTCCCACAGCAGATCGTCGCCTGCCGCCGCATTGGCATCGTCAATCGGCATATCGCGCTCACCCCAGTCGCCGATGCGGAAAAAGCCGGTCTCGCCGAAGAGCGGTTGGCCGATGAGGCCATCCTGCACCAGTTTTTTCATTTGCTGCCAGGCCGAGTCGCTCATCGCCTGGGTGCCCAGTTGAAAGACGCAATCCGATTCGGCAACCACTCTGGCGAGCTTTTTTGTCAGCTCGAATTGTCGCCAATGGGTGACAGGTTTTTCGCAATAGATATCTTTGCCCGCACGCGCGGCATCGATGGCCTGATAGCCATGAATGTGGTCCGGCGTGGCGATGCAGACGATATCGACGCGCGGATCAGCGATGAGCTCATTGTGATCCATGTAGGCGCGCGTATTGTACTTTTTCGCTGCCTGTTCCAGTCGCGGTCTGTAGATATCGCACACCGCCACAATATCGATGTTATCGCCCTCATCGATCATTTGTTTGAGCATGGCGAGGTGACTGTTGCCGCGACCGCCGACGCCGATGACGCCGATGCCGAGCTTGTCGTTGGCGTTTTTGGCAACGGCGGACCTGGTCGCCATCATGCCGAGGGCGACGCTGGTAGCTCCGAATGCCGATTTCTGCACAAATTCACGTCGGCTGATGACATCTTGATGGTGAACGTTTTCATTTATCATGATGGCTCCTTCCAGATAAAGTATTCTTGTGGCGATTTTCGGTCTTGCCCTGCGTCCATCGACTCTTGATGCTCGGCTTGCTTTTGACTGGTTATCATCTTCACATGTGAACATATGCTCATGACGATATTTTTGACGATTGTGTCCGGCACACCATCCGCGTGCAGCGACTGCAGGCGCATATCGCACGCTTCGTTCACATAATCAACGACGATGAATGTATCAGATGAGGTGAGACAAATTTCGGTGGAGAAAAAGTTTAGCTTGCAGATTGTCGATATCTTTTCAGTGATAGCAAAGAGTTGTGACAAGCCATAGGTCAAGACTTCTTCCGGGAGCAGTTCTTTATAGATGTGCGTCGTATCATCCCACCATACGCACTGCACGAGACCAAAGGAATAAAAGCCGCGAAACCAGAATCGTTTATCATCGATGTGCAGCGGCTTGACCTTTTCCTGCAGGAGATATTTATCGGATTTGAACTCGCGCCGCGCGGCCAACACGTCATGCAGTGACTCGGCGCCGTCGACCACGCCGACGCCGCCGCCGGTGGTGTTGGCGGGTTTGATGATGAACGGCCGTCCCAGAAAGGCCAGATCATCGACCGAGAGCCAGACATGCTTGTTGTCATCAAAAGATTCGATGATAAAGGTGTAAGGGGTGTGCAATCCATTGGCAATGAATTCCAGGTGCATGGTGGCCTTGTCAGATGCCCAGCGCATCTGGGCGAGCGGCTCAATGATATGCGCCCTTTTTGCCAGCAACTTTTGCAGCTCGTAGAACTCTGTACTGGTATCTGAAGCGCGATCAAAGAGCGCGGCTATTTCCAGTTCATTGCTTTTTATTAAGGAAATGGTCTGTGGCAACGTTCTGGGCCGGACGACAAGAGCTGACAGATGCATGCTGTGCGCTTTTCGCAATAAAAGCTGAACGAAATCACGGTCATACTCCCAATCGGTGGCGATTAAAAGATCGATTTGTTTTTTCGAATCGCTCATAGAAAGTACTTTAAAATTTGGGCACATAGACCAACACTTGTCCGATCAGCGTCAACAGGATGTTGGAAAAGCCATAAACCCCTGCATATCCCAGCAGGGCGTACTGCGACTCGGCTTTTTCGGTGATCATTTTCAAAGCGACAGTGGACGTGACGCCGCCGGTGGTTGCGCCAAACGAGGTGTTCCAGTCGAATTTCATGATATAATGACAAAAGAAAACCGCGGCAATTAATGTGAAGACGGTGACGGCAGCGCCGGTGAGAAATATCTGCCAGCCTGATTGTGACAGTTGCGCCGCAAGACCGTGACCGGCACGAACGCCGACGGTGGCGAGGAAAAAGAGCAGCCCGAGCTCCTGTAAAATATAGCGCGCTGCCAGGGGCATGCGGCCGGAATAGTATCCATAGTGTCTGAAATAGCCGACCAGAATGCCGGAAAAAAGTAATCCGCCGGCATTGCCAATGGATGTATTGATGAACGGGATCTCAAGGTTGCCAAGAAAAATTCCCATAAAGAGGCCAAAACAAAAGATGAAAATATCGGTCTCGTAATGCTTGTTGTCACGATGCCCCAGCATGACGACGGCATGCGCCAGACGTTCCTTGTCGCCGGTGATCGTCAGCACGTCGCCGCGTTCGAGTGCAATATCAGGGCTGATCGGCAGCTCGACAGCGCCGCGCCGAAATCGTGTCAACAGCACATTAAAGTCCTGCGGCAAGCGCAACTCGGCGATTGTCTTGTTGATGGACTTTTTACTTGTGACGACAACTTTGGCAGTGATGTTTCTTTGTTCTAAAATGTCCTTGTCAAAAATTTCCGGTCCGATATATTCTTCCAACTCGAGCAGGTTGCTCAATGGCCCTTCAGCCATGACATGATCATAGAGCTGTAATTCGGATTCGGCCGTGGCGAGCCACGTTTTATTGTCACGACGAATTGATACAATGCCGACGCCGGAGTGTTTGCGCAACTGCAACTCTCTGAGCGGCACGCCGACCAGGCCAATGTTTTGCACCTGATAAACACGTTTTTGATATGTTTCCTTCTCCTCTTCCTCTTCCTCATTATCATCTTCTACTGTGAATTTTTCAGCCTCTCGTTTGAGATCAATCTTCATGCCGCGGGTGAGTAACTGAATGAAAAGCAGCAAACCAAGCAAGCCAAAGGGATATGTGATGCCATAGGCGACGGAGATGGATGGATCTTGCGCAATTTCATAGGCGGCCGCCAGTGTCGCCGTCGATGTGAGCGCCCCTCCCAAAATACCGGCGAGCAGAATGGATGGCAAATGCAATAGCTGTGTAAATAGTATGGCGATGATACATGCGAATATGACGATGAAAAAAGCCACAGCGACATATCTGAGACCATTTTTTTTAAAGGATTGAAAAAAACGCGGCCCGGCGCCAAAGCCGATCGAGTACATGAAAAAGGCAAAGCCAATCGTGCTTAATTCTGCGGGCAATTCACTGCCCCAATGGCCAAAAAGCAGCGCGACCAACAATACACCACCGGAAGGGCTCACGGCGACATCGCCAAGCTTGAATTTGCCGATGAATGTGCCCGCCGTGAGTATGGCGGCCAGGACGGCAATATTGGATTGTAAAAAATGTGTGAACATTATGCCTGAATTTCAATAGGTGCGCCGCGGTACGTAAAAAAAACCTAGCATCATGCCAACTGCAATAAAAATGCGCCCATCAGGCGCGCGCCACTTCAGCACTGTGGCGCTGAATTTTCTGCAGGGCATTGACAATATCATCCATGTCCTTTTTCTCACCAAGGAGCAGATTTTGCGTAATCGCCAGGGTTGTTTCACAGACCTGTTTGTTGCCCTTTAATTCGGATAGACTCTCTCGATACTCTTTTAAACGCTTTTCAGAGAAGAGGCGTTTATATCCTCGCGACTGAATCGCCTCGTCGATGAGATCGTCAAAATAGAGCTCATGGTATCCTCGTCCGAATGGGACGCCTTCAGCATGAATGGCTTTGACAAATTTATCGATGGGCAGTCCGCTAAACTCTTTGGCATCGTATCGAACGGGAAAGAGATGCCAGACCGCTTTGCTGTTTTCCGGCATCCGGATTGGATGAATGCCGGGGACCTCAGCTAATGCGCGCATCAGATAGGCGGCATTTTCCTGCCGGCGCGCTGTTTCCTCCTGTAACTTTACAATTTGTTGCATCAGCATGACGGCCTGCATCTGCTGCATGCGCCGATTGCTGCCGCGCATGAAATATTGCGTCGTGCCGCTTGATGTTCCGTAAGCCCGGCCGCAGTTGTGAAATGAATGACAGCGATCCATGATTAGATCATCATTGCCGGTGATGGCGCCGCCCTCTCCTGTGGGGAGATGCTTTGAGTTTTGAAAGCTGAAACAGCCCAGATCGCCAAGTGTGCCGCATTTCTTCTCTTTGTACTCAGCCAACCATGCCTGGCAAGCATCCTCGACGACCGCGAGATGGTGTTTTTTCGCGATGTCGTTTATCGGGTCCATATCGCACGGCAAGCCGTAAATGTGAACCGGCATGATAGCGGTCGTTCTATCAGTGATTTTCGTTTCGATGGTTTTGGGATCCATCGTCAGCGTCGCGGCATCTGTATCGGCAAACACGGGCAGCGCTTTGCTCAGCAAAATCGAGTTATAGGTCGCAATGAATGTGAACGGCGAGACGATCACCTCGTCGCCCGCATCAACGCCCAAAACGTGCATGCTGACCAGCAGGGCGGTCGTTCCGCTGGCGGTGGCGAGACAGCGTTTGGCACCGATAAGATCAGCATAGGCTTTTTCGAAATCCGCCACGTGTTCACCGCGGCCACGCCACCATCGGCCGCTGCGCATCACATCAATGACTTTTGCCTCCCACTCGCGTCGCCATTCTGGCCACGCCGGCCATCTGTTCGTACGTACTGGTACACCGCCCAATAGTGCCGGTTTGGCTGTTTGCGACGTGACGATAGTCGGTACCAGTGCGACAGCAGCCGAACCGACGGCCGTCTTGTGCACAAAAGCACGTCGTGAAACTTTATTTCTCATGTATCCTCCTGATCCGAATGAAACGGAATCTAAGTGACGTACTATACAACTTTCATTGATTTCGTTCATACCCTTTTTGAGCGATAGCTTGAGCACATCCGTAAGGAGTAAAACCGTTATTTTGTACAGTGTAAGATAAAAGACTTTTTCATTTATGTCAAGGTTATCAACGGGTATTTTTTGGCGTGCAAAAATACTCATTCATGAGGCGTTGAATATGGTGAGAGAAAACAGAGTTAACTTGCACGCATATTATATTTTTTTTCCAGTATTTCTACCTGCCATGGCCCTCTCTCATCGTCGCCAAAATCCAATGTGACGAGTAACTCTACATCTCCTTTGCTCAAGGCAATATTCTCGAAAACAAAGTCCTGTTGATTGACTGCAAAATGTGATCGAAAAGTCTGCCCTGCAATTTTTAGCTCGATAGTGCCATCGCCTGGATTATCTTTGAATCGGATGTGAAGATTGTAAAAAGCATCAGTGACAACGGTCAAGCTCCAAAAACCATTCGAGTTCATCGCCCATTTTTGCCCTTTGATATGTCGCCAGTCCTGACGTGTCAGCACGACTGGATTTTCATGCGGAGAGCCGATATAAATTCGTGGCGGTGCATAGTTATCGGTCCGTGTGCTGCTGACGTTTTCAAACCATTCATCATAGAGTGCAATGAAACGTGATACAATGTTCGGATGCTGAGAGGCAACGTTTTTCATCTCGAGTGGATCATTTTCCATATCATACAATTCAAATTGAGGGACTCCTTCGAACGTTTCTCGCCCAAAGCCGCTGTTGTGCAATAATTTCCATTTTTGCGTACGAAGCATAAAATTATGATAACGTACGGGATGATCACCGCGATGCGCTTGTATCACAATGTGTCGGTCCGGCCAATCAGTTTTTTGATCGGTTAATAGTGGCCAAAGACTTTGACCATCCAGTTCTAAATTCGGCGATGGCGTGAAATCACACGCCTGCAGAATTGTTGGCAGAATGTCTATATGCGCAGATATGCGGTCATTTACATGGCCTGCTTTTAATGTCCCCGGCCAGTGTATGAACAAAGGAGAGCGGACACCACCTTCATAAATATTTGATTTCATACCATTCATGCCTGCCACATAGCGACGTGTGTTCGGTCCATTATCCACCATAAAAATGACAAGCGTGTTTTCGAATTGTCCAAGTTTTTTCAATGTGGTAAATAGGCGGCCAATGTTTTCATCAATATTGCTGATCATCGCATATATTCTCGCCACTGCGTCTTGATCTTGTCTTTCAGGCAACGGATGACCTGGTTCCTGCGGAAACTGATCCGACGCCAGATTGATTTTTTTGTATTTTTCGTACCATTTCAGCGGCACATCGGAAAAAGGGCTGTGAGGGGCATTTGTTGGCAAATAAACAAAAAAGCTTTTATCCTTTTGAACTTGTTTCTCCATCCAGTCGAATGCCGATTTAAAATAGATATCCGTACAAAAGCCGTGTTTCTGTTCCGATTCGCCATTATGAAATAGGATGGGATCGGTGTATTTTCCCTCCCCACCTGGCGGATCGGAAGGTTGTCCAATTCCACCGCCGCGATGGACAAGTACCTCATCAAAGCCATTGTCCTGCGGTCGCATGGGATAATTGTCACCTAAATGCCATTTGCCAAAGATACCGGTTGCATAACCCGCATCCTTTAGCAGCTCTGCCAGCGTTATTTCACCTGGGTCCATCATGGCGCGACCCACAAATGTGTCAACGACACGAGTTCGATAGTGATATCTGCCGGTCAATAATGATGCTCGTGTCGGAGCGCATACTGGACAGACGTAAAAGTTGATCATCTGGGCGCTTCGTTTTGCCATGGCGTCCAGATGTGGCGTTTGAATGACCGGATTGCCCATCACGCCAAAATCGCCGTAACCCTGATCATCTGTAATGATAAGAATGACATTTGGCCGTTTTTTCGCTCCGGAACAATCGAGTGCGGCAAAAGGTATTGAAACGAATACCGAGCCGACACAAAGCTGGTTTAAAAAGTGACGCCGATTCTGCATGGTAAACTCCCACCTATGGAAATTGTTTTAGATATACCCAAAATGCGAGATCTCCCGATTATCCAGTTAGCTCAGAAAGAAGACTTGAGCCTTTGGCCGCAACCAAGCAGTGTGACAAGTATGAAAAGCTAAACGCAAAGATTCTGAGAGCGCAGAGATTCGCGAAGAAATGATATTGCCTTGATTTTCTCGAGAGGTTATTGACGCAGCAGCTCATACATTTTTCTTTGCGAGTCTTTGCGGGCTTGCTCTGCGTTGAAAAATATTAAAAAATCATGCGCTTATTTGCCGTATGTATTTTCCGCTTTTCCACTTGCTTCGAGCGCATCCAGAATTCTGCCCACCTGTGTATCCATGTGGGTGATGATGGCATAATATTCTTGCCGGGGTACTTTTATGGCGTACTTGGTGCGTGAAAAAGGAGCAAGACGCTCGTCGCGCACCTCTGGACCACAGCCAATCACCTCTTTATTGGGATTGCGACCAGAAATGCCCCTTCTCCTGTTCGGCTTTGAGCTCAGGTTCCAGCTCTCGTGCTTGCCATAAAAATCGACCAGTATTGAGCATGGTCCGGCTTGCCACGCACACTGCCCCGTGCCATGCACCCATATTATAAGCGAGCGTAAAGGTGATCCCCTGCCGTGCGAGCCGATCAAGATTTGGTGTTTGCACATCCCAATAACCGAGGGCATTGATGGTGTCAAAAGCCTGATCATCAGCAAAGAGAAAGAGGATATTTGGCTTTTCATGACGATTAAGTTTTAAGCCATTACAACAGCTGATGAGGCCGGTCACGGCAGCAGCTTTGAGAAAATTTCGACGTTTCGTGTGATTCTCCGTTTTTTCAATAACGTTCAAGGCATAGCATCACTCGAGAAAGATTGCGCTAGTACGTATGTCCATGCACATTTGACGTTCTGAAACCAAAAATAGTAATGACAACAAAACAGATCAAAGGCAATACAAATGAGGCGCGTGTGCTGGATAGTATCATAAAGCCAAAATTAAAATCGTTCATATCCATGATCGCCGCCTGCAGTGGCGGCATGATCGAGCCACCACCGATCGCCATGATCAGGCCGGCAGCCCCAAGTTTTGCGTCATCGCCGAGACCTTTGAGGGCAATGCCGTAGATGGTGGGGAACATGAGCGACATGCAGGCGGAGACGCCGATGAGACAATAGAGGCCGGTCATCCCGTGAATGAATATGACCCCGATGATCAAGACAAAGCCGCCAATGGCCAGGCTCATCAGCAGGCCGCCGGGGCTAAAATATTTGAGCAAATAGGTGCAGATGAAGCGACTGGTGCAAAAAATTGCCATGGCAATGATGTTGTAACCCTGCGCCGTCTCTTTCGCCATGCCGAGCTCGTTCATGGCATACTGGATGATGAACGTCCAGCACATAATTTGAACGCCGACGTAGAAGGTTTGTGCGATTACACCTTCGACATATTTCTTGTTACTCCACAAGCGTTTGAGGGTAGGTTTTAAGTTGAGGCTTTTCTCTTCTTCTCCCTTGCTTCGTGGCAGTCGGGAGAGTAAAAAGATGATGAAAAAGAGCAGCACTACCACTCCAATGGCCACATAGGGTCCACGCAAGATAGCGAGATCGTGCATCTGCAACGCCTTGAATTGTTCGGGCGCGGATTGGGCGATGGTTGCGCGCTCCGCTTCGGTCGTTTTGTCCAGGCGAGCCAGAATGAGCTGCTGCGCCACGAACATGCCGGACAACGAACCGATCGGATTGAAAGCCTGGGAAAAATTGAGTCGACGAGTGGCATTTTCTTCCGGCCCCATGGCCAGAATATAGGGATTGGCGCTGGTTTCCAGAAAGGAGAGACCACATGTCAGGATGAAATAGGAAATCAAAAATGCCCAGAATGCCATGAGGTGGCTCGACGGAATGAACAGCAGCGCGCCGACGGCGTAAAGCGCCAATCCCACCAAAATGCCGCTCTTGTAGGTGAATCGCTTGATGAACAGCGCTGCCGGAATGGCCATGACGCAGTAGCCACCGTAAAAGGCAAATTGCACCAGCGAACTTTGAAAGTGGCTGATGAGCATGATCTGTTTGAA
>JAFGJB010000295.1 GCA_016929295.1 Candidatus Zhuqueibacterota bacterium
AACATTTCACGCAGAGACGCCAAGGCCGCAGAGGACGCGCAGAGAATTAGCGCTGGGCTGATGTCACGATGAGCCGCATCGGTCGGTAGTCGAAGACAGTATTTTGTCAAGGAATGCGATGAGAACGGCTGCCGGGTGATCGAGGTGAAGGCATTCACTGATCCATGCAGCAGTTTTTGTATTTTTTGCCGCTGCCGCAGGGACAGGGATCATTGCGGCCGACCTTGGCTGCGGTGTCGTGTGTCGCCGGCGCGGGGATGACGTCATCGGCCTGTTGCTGTTTCCACAGAGCGGCGATCTGTCGAACGAATGGAAGGCAGTGGGTGAAAAAGCGCTTGTATCCGGCGCAGAGGTAGTTAAGCCCATCCTGGCCATCGGGCGTCCGGATGAAGCGATCCTTGGGACAACCGCCGTTGCACATGGCTCGCACCTCGCAGGCGCGACAGGACGCGGGCAGCGAGTCCAGTTTGCGTTGACCAAAGGCGCGTTGCGCCGGACTGTCCAGCAGCTCGGCCAGCGGCGTGCTCATGATATTGCCCAGGCGATGCGCGTCGTCGACGTAATGATCGCAGGCATAGAAATCGCCGCTGTGCTCCATCACCGGCACGCCACCGCACGTTTCTTTAAAGATGCACAGGGTGTGCTCCTGGCCGAACGCCGGCCGGATGGCCTCTTCAAACATCTGCACCTTGATTGTGCCGATATCGTGCGCCTGCCACTCGTCAAAGACAGCGATGAGAAAGTCGCCAAAAGCCTCGGCCGGCACGCTGTGCCCGCTGACGTTTCCCGCGGCATCCAGGCGCTCGACGAACGGCAAAAAGCCGATATGGGTGGCGCCGAGCCGGCGGAAGAAACTGTAGACGGCCAGGGGATGCATGACATTGTCCGCATGCACGACGCAGAGGATTTCGCACGCCACCGCATACTTTTGCAGCAAGTTGTATCCGCGCATGACGCGAGCGTGCGTCGGCGCGCCGCTTCCGCTGCGGCGATGGAGGTCGTGCAGCGCCGCGGGGCCATCGATGCTGATGCCGACGAAGTAATTCTCCTCTTTGAAAAAGCGGCACCAGTCGTCGTTCAGCAGGGTGCCGTTCGTCTGTATGCCGTTGGCAATGCGGCGGTTCGCCGGTTTATGTTTGCGCTGCAGTGCGGCAATCGTGCGAAAATAGTCGAGGCCCAGCAGCGTCGGCTCGCCGCCGTGCCAGGAGAAGGTGATCACTGGCTCGGTTGTCGCCTCGATGTGCTGGAGGATGTACTCTTCCAGGATGGGCGTCGGCATGCACAGATTGTCCGGGTAGAGCTTTGCGGTCTTTAGATAGTAGCAATAGTCGCACGCCAGATTGCAGCGGGCGCCGGCGGGTTTGGCAAAGATCTGGAATTCGCGGGATATTGCGGGCATGTTTGCATCCATTCCCATAATGATTGTCTTTGGTTGAAAATATATCTATTTTGTCGCTGACAAGCAAATGTTTCAAAGCGCTTGCACGTGCCTGGCACCTTCCAGGTGCCGGGCACGTGGAGACATAGTATTATCGTGCGTGAGGAATAAATCATGAAAATGAAAATTTTCCTGCTCTTCAGTCTATTATTTTTCTCCCCCTGTTTTGCCCAGCTCATGCCGGGCCCAATCATCGACGACGACAATCGTATCACCTTCTCGATTTGTGCCCCAGAGGCGCAGGAGGTCAAGGTGATCAATCTGAGTGACTCAGCGGCGCTCGGCGCTGCGGAATATCAGATGGCCGTCGACGCAGATGGCAAGTGGTCGGTGACCACAAAGTCATGTCGCGCCGGTTTGCACTATTACGAACTGAGCATCGACGGCGCGCGCGTCGCCGATCCCGCGAGCCCGCTCTATTTTGGCTGGGGCAAGTGGACGAGCTGCGTCGAGGTGCCGGATAAAGAGCTCGACTTTTACCTTCCTCGCAGTGTGCCGCACGGCGATGTTCGGATGCACTGGTATCAGTCGTCAACCACGGCTACGGCCCGCAAATGCCTCGTCTACACGCCACCAGAGTATGATCAAAATGTGACGCAGCGCTATCCTGTCCTCTATTTACAGCACGGCGCCGGCGAGAGCGAGCTCGGCTGGACCATGCAGGGCAAGGCCAATTTTATCTTCGATAACCTCATCGCCGACGGCAGAGCGAAGCCTATGCTCATTGTCATGGACAGTGGCTATGCCGCGCGACCCAACGCTGAAAATCCGCATCGACCGCGCGGCGATGAGAACGTTTTTGCCGAGCTGTTGATCCAGGAGCTCATCCCCATGATCGACTCGCAGTTTCGCACCCTGGCGGATCGCAACCATCGGGCCATTGCCGGTCTTTCCATGGGCGGTGGCCAGGCGCTCCGGATCGGCCTGACGAATCCGGAGCTGTTCGCCTCGGTTGCCACCTTCAGCGGTGCCGGCCGGTTCGATCCGGACACCGCCTTTGACGGTGTCTTCAAGGACGCGGTTGCGTTCAACAGCACCTATCGGCTCTTCTTCATCGGTTGCGGCACGCTGGAGGGCAACCGATTCACCTCGATGAAAGAATTGCACGAGCTATTGACCGAGCGAGGCATCCGAAATGCCTGGTCTGCACCAGTCGGTTCGCACGAGTGGCAGGTGTGGAGGGTCCATCTGTATGAGCTGGCGCAGCTATTATTCAACTGAATTTCGCCAAACATTGAGCAACTAGATTGTATGTAGGCAGATCAAATAAACATCATCTTTGTAATATCCGGATTATAAATAAATTGTCAACTATTAATGACTGAATAAGTCTAATGCTACACCATCAAAACGGCAACCACTTGCTTTTTTGAGTCTGGCGTTTGACATTTCATTCACTGGAAAGGAAGTTCAGATGATTCATCACAATGGCAAATCAGTTCTCTGCCTGCTCATTTTGCTCTCTTGCAGTGCTGCCATGGCTGCCGGTCTCGGCGTGAACATCAGTCTGCCGGAACGCGGCGGCACGTTTGTCGATGTGGTTAAGGAAAATCACCGCTGGCTTAATCCGAATAGCTGGTCAGCTCTGGAGAACGTCGGTTTTGATGAGCGCGGCTGGCCGCTCGTCGATGCGATGCTTCTGATCGACGCTCGGCCGGTGGCCGAATGGGCGGGAGAGATCGACGACCCGGAAAACTATCGCGTCGACTGGAGCGGCGTCTATGCCTGCTCGTTCAGCGGCCAGGCGACCGTCCAGTCGCGGGGAGAAGGCACGGTTCGCACTGTCACTTACGATGCGGATCGCAACACGACGACATTTGAGTATGTCCTTCCGGAACCACACGACGACGGCTATGGCTTTTTCGTCCTCTCGTTCACGCAGACGCGCCGGACGCCGGCGGATGATCTCAACAGCGGCTTGACCGATTTGAAAATGATCCGGCCCGGCTATGACGGCGATTCTGACCAAGTCTTCACCAATGATTTCATTCACGCTTTGACCACACCTCGATTCGCTGCCATCCGCTACAAGGATTTCACCGGCGTCGATGGCTGCGATCCGGTCTATCCGAGCGTCCTGGAGTGGGCGGAGCGGAAGCTGCCGACGGATGCCTCGCAGGCGCGCCTCGAGCTGATCGGCAAAGCCGATGGCGCGGCGTGGGAATATGTCATCGAGCTGGCCAACGCGACGCACATCGATCCGTGGATCAATGTGCCAGTCTCCGCCACAACCGATTACGTGGCGCAGCTGGCCACCCTGTTCAAGGAAAACCTGCATCCCGACCTGGATATCTATGTCGAGAGCAGCAACGAAGTGTGGAACACCGCCCCGGGTTACGAGCAGACGCAATACAGCAAAGAGCAGGCGGCGGCGCTGGGCATCGGCGAACGGGAGAATCACGCACGGCGCACGGTCGAGTTGGCGCAAATTTTCGAGAGCGTCTACGGACAGGGATCGCTGAATGACAAAATCAGGGTCGTCCTCTGCAGTCACGCGCCCATGCTGAAATGGTGGGTGCAGCCCATGCTCGATTATATCAAAAAGACTTTTGGGGATGTCAATCAGTTCGTCTATGCGCTGGCCTGTCAGACCTATTACAGCGGCGGCGCGGATGCGGGAGAGAGCGTGGACAAGATCCTGCAGGACTGTCGCGCCAGCATCGCGTCGCAGATGGATGAGCCCGGCGGCAATCAGGCGGGACGCAAGCAGTGGATCGCCAAGGCGGCCGAGTTCGGTTTGCCGGGCGGATTTTGTTCCTACGAAGGCGGCCCTGATCATGGCGGCGGCAGCACCACCAACCTCGACAACAGGATCAGTGCCGAGCGCAGCGCCGGTATGGGTGACGTTTTTAAATATAACATCGATGATGCCTTTTTCCAGCTCGGCGCCAATCTGGCCGTTCAGTTCACCCTGACGAGCGCCTACAATCGCTACGGCTGCTGGGGATTGACGGATGACATTGCAGATCCGAATCGCAACGCCAAGTTTCAGGCAGCGCGGGATTTGATCGTCACGTCGCGCGTCATTTCTCGCCAGGCAATACTAGGCTATGATCTGGCGGCAAATTATCCCAATCCGTTCAATCCCGAGACGACGATCGCCTTTAGCATTCCACAGCCTGAATATATCAGGTTGGAAATATTTGATGTCAGCGGCAAAAAAGTGCGAATCCTGGCGGATCGTCACTTCGCCGCGGGTCAGCATGCGCTTCATTGGGATGGCGCGGCGCAGAACGGTCTTGTGGCAAGCGGCGTCTATTTTTATCGGCTGCAGGCGGGATCTTTTGCCAAGACAAAATCGATGCTCTTGTTGCGATAGCGAGAATTTACACTTGCAGGAAAAGCCGCCATAAAAGCGTGAAAATGATCTTGAATTCATCGCCGCGGGGGCGTTTAATATAAGCAGGGCTGGAAGCCCCAATTGACTCTGCGTCCAGGGAAAGAATCCCTGGACGAACATTACGGCGCCTCGATCGTTCATGGATTCCATCCCTGGAGGGGGAACGGTGCTCGATCAAGGTGTTCGTTCAGGGATTCCATCCCTGGACGGGAAATGGTATGGGGTCTCTTGCCCTTGCTCGCAGAGATAATTTTTACTGTTTTCATTTGTATTGAACCGATCTATTTAAAGGATCGGCTCACTATTTCCAGGTTCGTTGAGTGAGACGACTTAGAATGGCACGTCCATGCCAACGCTGAGCGTCAGATTCTCTAAAGGTGAGGGCAATTCTTGATCAAATGTTTTATTTGACGTGCTCTCAAGAATATCCAAAGCGTAGGAGGTGAGCGAGCTGCGCACTCCGATCCTCACCCACGCGGGGTCGTCACCATATTTCAGCCATTTGTGCGTCGGAAGCTGAAAAGCGATGCCTCCACCAAGGTGCGTCACCACGCGAAAGGGAACGCTGGAATCCAGCGCACTGCTGACGGCATCGATCCATTGTATGAAGCCGAGGTTCAGCCGAACGGGAAGTTTAGGCAGCGGAAAATCAGTATAAACGCCGAAATGCGCGGTCATTAAATCGGGGTATGATTTTGGAACTTCAGT
>JAFGJB010000021.1 GCA_016929295.1 Candidatus Zhuqueibacterota bacterium
CCGCCGCAACGCAGCGCGCAAAGGGCTGCGTCTGCTTGAGGGTGCGCCAGTCGTCCAGCAGGACGGCGAGACCGGAATTGGGCGTCAGACCGTCCCAGGTGTCAGGGCTCACCACGAAATCGTCCGGTATCGGCGCGGTGAACAACAGGCCGCCGTCGATCTGGCAGCGGTCTTTATCACGATCCCAGCCGGCGTTGCTGATGTATATCTCGACGGCCGGCGCCGTCGGGATCAGCACGATGAGATCTTCGTCGATCGTCATGCCATAGGCAGTGGCCGGCTGGATGCGCGCGTGCACATAGTCAGCCTCGCTCCCGATCGGCGTGTTCCAGATGCTGTTGTGATGGAAGGGCTGCTGAAACGGGTCGCGGGCGAGGGCGATGGACAGACAGCTCAGTCCAATCGAATAGCAGACATACCGAGTGATGTTTTTTAATGACATATTCCAATCCTTGTTTTATGCCTTTTATTTTGCCTATCGCAGCATAGGGCGGGTGTGGCGCAATCGCTTTTCATGCAGTAATTTAATATAAGGAAAACTATGCCATCTGTGCCAGGACTATTTTGGTCGACGAGAATTTGCCACAAAATAGAGTCATGCCAACAAGGTCTGGCTCGGATACGGAGGAGAATTGTTGCAAGTAAAATAATTTCAATTACTTCAAATATTTTGCGATTCCAGGGCACCCCCTCTCTGTGGGGTGCAAAACAAATAATGGCGAGATTAAAATCAAGAAAATGAGCAGACTAGAAAGAAAGGTGGTGCAATAAAAAATATTGACTTTTATTATGAAATAATGTATTATGTATTGAAACATAATGATGTAAAATATAATAATTGAAAAGAAGGCAGGATCATATGTTTGTCAATCGAGAGTATGAATTAAAAAGTCTGAATCGTGAGTATAAATCAAAAAAATCGTCATTCACCATCATCTATGGACGCAGGCGGATTGGCAAAACGGCGCTTATTCGGGAATATATAAAAGACAAGCCAGCGCTCTATTTTTATGCAACAGAATCCAGCATGTCTGAACAGTTGGCGCAATTCACCCTGCAGATGATGAAAATGGTGAATCCGGCATTGCAGGATATTCGATTTCCATCTTTTGAGCAAGCTCTTATCTATCTTGCCGATCAGATCAAGGACAAAAAGCTGATTCTCGTCATTGATGAATATCAAAATCTGGTCAAGGCCGATCGTGCGTTATCAAGCACACTGCAAAAGGTGTGGGATTTATATTTCCAGCAGAAAAACATTCATCTCATTCTATGCGGTTCTATTCTTTCCATGATGTACAGCGAAACACTGGATTATTCTTCACCCTTGTATGGAAGGCGGACCGGAGCCATTCATTTGAAGCAGTTGCCGGCGGCAAGTATCCGACAATTTATGCATGTCGATGACCAAGACTTGATGAGCATATATGCTGCGTTCGGCACTGTCCCTAGATATTTAGAGTTGTATGATGCCCATAAAAATTTCTACGACAACGTATCTATCCAAATACTGTCAAAGACCGGCTATTTATACAATGAGACGAGATTTATTCTCAAAGAAGAAATAGAGGCTCCCAGCACCTATTTTCAAATTCTCAGCATAATCGCCAGCGGTGAACAAAAGATTGGCAAAATTGCTGCGCGAATGGGAGTACATGCTTCACATCTGACGCGCTATCTGTTCAAGCTGATCGATCTTGATATTCTGGAACGGCAAGTTCCGATTACCGAAAGTGATCCGACAAAGAGCAAACTCGGTCGATATCGAATCAAGGACAAGTTTTTTGCTTTCTGGTTTTATTATGTCTATCGAAACTTGTCATTGCTCGAGCTCTTTCAAATCAAGCCTGTGCTGGAAATGATCAAAGCGGATTTCAATGAAAAATTTGTCTCCTATGCATTCGAAGACTATGTCCGAGAGCTGCTGCTGTCCAGTCCGCAACAATACCTTGGCTTTATCCCAGATAAAATAGGGCGGTGGTGGAATAATAGAGAGGAGATCGATTTGGTGGCATTGAACGATCAACACGTCGCGTTTATAGAATGCAAGTGGCAAAATCAGCACGTCGGCTATGAGATATATCAGCATTTGCAGCGTAAAGCTGAGCTATTGGGGCTCGAGCAAAAACATCACTATATTCTTTTCGCTAAAAAAGGATTCAAAGCGAGCCTTAAAGAAGCTGACTGTAAAGCATTCTCCTACTTGAGATCAACGCCATGATATATCCGACTCACTTGTGCATACCGGCTTTTTTTCTCTTTTACTATCTTGCGAAATAAATCTATCTGCAATGGATAAAAGAGTTGAAGGACGCAGTTTTCATTATTTTATGATCGTTTCACGGTCCGTCACCCACAGCACCCAGTCTCTTTCATCCGGCGGCTTCCAGCGCAGGGAATCCGGCTCGATGTCGCAATCGCTTGTCGTCATGTCGCCGGTACGGGGATTGTACAGCTGTGCGCTGTATCCGGACATCGCCGGAGCGATGTCAATCGACAGGTCCGCGGTCACGCCTCTCGCGTAAACCAGATACTGTCGACCGGGTTCTGCCAGGAGCCAATAGGTCGTTTGAGGGGGACAGCGGAGCTTTACTTTTCCTCTCGAGGTCGCCAATTCCAGTCGATGATCCTGGCCGCGCGGCTGCGGGCAGGTGATAGCGTGGTCCATGGGCTGCAGCTTCCACCAGTGCAGACGAGCCAGGAGA
>JAFGJB010000296.1 GCA_016929295.1 Candidatus Zhuqueibacterota bacterium
CGTTCGCTCAAATTGTGGTTCGTCATTCGTCATTACGGGATTGAAGGACTGCAGTTCCACATCCGCCAGCACGTCGAGATCGCGCAAAAATTTGCCAACTGGATTCGCCAGAGCCGCGATTTCGAGCTCGTCGTCGAGCCGCCGCTCAACCTCGTCTGTTTCCGCCATGTCGGCGGTGATGCGGCCAATCAGAAAATAATGGATTCGGTCAACGCCAGCGGCAAAATCTATTTTAGCCATACAAAGTTGAAAGATCAGCTTGTCTTGCGCCTGTGCGTCGGGCAGACCAGGACCGAAGAGCGGCACGTACTGCAAGCGTGGGAGCTGATTCAATCAGTTTCCAGGCAGTTGTGAAATGCCTGGCACCTGCCGACATTGGCAACTTGCCCGGCACTTTGAAAGTGCCAGGCAATTGCAGGGCAAGTTCAACACAATAGGAGTAATCACGAAAATGCCATTTCTCTACATTCTCTGCGTTTTACTTTTCGCGACGACGATTTCTTGCGAAGCAGCGGATATACCCCCCAATCCCGTCGTGCCGTCGCCGCAACAGATCGAATACCAAAAGATGGAGATCATCGGCTTCATCCACTATACCGTCAATGCCTTCACCGACAAGGAGTGGGGCTACGGCTCGGAGAGCCCGGAGATCTTTGCTCCCAGCGAGCTCGATGTCGAGCAGTGGGTGCGCGCCGCCCAAGCCGGCGGCATGAAACAGCTCATCCTCACCGCCAAACACCACGATGGCTTTTGCCTGTGGCCATCCGACTTTACCGACCATTCGATTGCCAATAGCCCGTACAAAAATGGCGAGGGGGATATCGTGCGCGAACTGTCCGAGGCGTGCGCGCGCGCCGGACTCAAGTTCGGTGTCTATCTGTCGCCCTGGGACCGGCATCACGCTGACTATGCGCGTCCGCCATACATCACCTATTACCGAAATCAATTGCGCGAGCTGCTGACAAATTATGGCGTCATCGCGGAGATGTGGTTTGATGGCGCCAATGGCGGCGACGGCTGGTACGGCGGCGCCAATGAGAGGCGCACCATCGATCGCAAAACATATTACGACTGGCCAGTGACCTGGGCGTTGGTCAAGGAACTGCAGCCGAACGTCCTCATCTTTTCCGATGCCGGTCCCGATATCCGCTGGATCGGCAATGAGAGGGGCATTGCCGGCGAAACCTGCTGGTCTATGTTCGATCGCAGCAAAGTGGCTGTCGGCGATGCGGATCAACGCTATCTCAATACCGGCGATCCGCACGGCCCGCACTGGGTCGTCGGCGAATGCGATGTCTCCATTCGTCCCGGCTGGTTTTATCACGCCGCGGAGGATGACCAGGTCAAGACGCCGCAACAACTGGTCGATCTCTACTATCAATCCGTGGGCCGCAACGCCACTCTCTTGCTGAATCTACCGCCGGATCGGCGCGGCCTGATTCACGAAAGAGACGTCGAGTCCCTGCGCGCCTTCAAAGCCATCCTGGACGAGACGTTCAAAATCAATCTCGCAGCGGGCGCTACGGCGCAATCGACGAGCCAGTGGTCCTTCACCTCGCCGGCCTATGTCGTCGATGAGGATGCCGATTCACACTGGGCAGCCGAACCAGACGATGCGAAACCGATACTCACCCTCGATCTCGGCGGAGAAAAAACCTTTGATCGTCTGATGATTCAGGAGCCCATTCGCCTGGGTCAACGCATTGCCCAATTTACAGTCGAAGCGTACATCGATGGCGGATGGCAAGAGATCGCTGCGGCGACGACAATCGGTTACAAGCGACTGCTGCGCACGCAGCCGATCACCACGGCGCACGTCCGAATTAAAATACTCGATGCAAATAATACTCCGGCCATTTCCAACATCGGATTGTTCAAGGCATCGCCACTGGAATAGCATGAGGGATTCAGCATGGATACTGTGAGAATTCTGAAGAAAGGTTTTTTCAACGCAGCGATGATGGCAATGGCATGCCTCTATTTTGCTGTTATAATAACCGGCTGCGAAAAAATCCATACGATCGAGGGCGAACGCCACGAGGTCATCTCATTTCGGGCAACACCCTTCGAGCTGAATCAGGTGACACTGCTGGACGGGCCATTCAAGCATGCGACCGAACTCAACAGGCAGACGCTGTTAAATTACCAACCGGACCGCCTGCTGGCCAGGTTCCGTTCCGAGGCGGGATTACAGCCAAAGGCCGAACACTATGGCGGCTGGGAGTCGAATACCATCGCCGGTCACAGCCTGGGACATCATCTGAGCGCCTGCGCGCTGATGTTTCAGTCGACGGGCGACGAACGCTTTCGCGAACGGGCTCAATATATCGTCGATGAACTCGATAGTTGTCAGCGCGCCGATGGCGACGGCTATATCGGCGCTTTTCCAGATGGTAAAAAGATCCTGCAAGAACAGGTCGCCAGAGGTGATATCAGAGCCCAGGGCTTTGACCTGAACGGCATTTGGGTGCCATTCTACACCCAGCACAAGGTTTTGGCCGGATTGCGCGACGCCTACCGCCTGTGCGGCATCGAGAAAGCTCTGCAAATAGAGCGCACGTTCGCCGACTGGCTGGCCACTGTCGTCGCTGATCTCGATGATGCCCGGATCCAGGAGATGCTGCGCTGCGAGCACGGCGGCATCAACGAGGTGCTCGCGGATCTGTACGCCGACACCGGCGAGCGTAAATACCTCGATTTGTCCCGGCTTTTTTACCACCGTGCCGTTTTGGATTCGCTGGCTGCCGGCATCGATATCCTGCCTAACCTGCATGCCAACACCCAGATACCCAAACTGATCGGCCTCGCCCGCATCTATGAATTGACCGGAGATGCAAAAACCAAAAGGACCGCCGAGTTTTTCTGGGATCGGGTTGCCCATCATCACTCCTATGTCACCGGCGGCCATGGCAATCACGAATACTTTGGCCGGCCTGATGAGTTGGCCCATCGCCTGAGCGATGAGACAACAGAGACCTGCAATGTCTATAATATGCTGAAACTCACCGGCCATCTCTTTCAGTGGGACGCGCGCGCCGAGTTAGCTGATTTCTATGAGAGAGCGCTGTTCAATCATATCCTGTCGTCCCAGCATCCGCAGAGCGGTCGCGTCGTCTACAATCTGTCACTCGAAATGGGCGGGCACAAGGGCTATCAGGATCCGGAGTGGTTCACCTGCTGCATCGGCACCGCCATGGAGTCGCATTCGAAATATGGCGGCGCCATCTTTTATCACAATGAGGCGGAGCTCTATGTCGCTCAGTTCATCGCTGCGACCGCCAACTGGGAGGAAAAGGGCGTCCGCGTGCACCAGCGCACGGATTTTCCGCAGGAGCATGGCACGCATCTCGATATCATGACGGAAAAGCCGCAACGCTTCACCCTTTTCATCCGATATCCTTACTGGGCACAAAATGGCATGAGCGTCGTTGTCAATGGAGAGAAACAGTCCGTAAAAAACGAGCCGGGCAGTTTTGTCGGAATCAGGAGAAAATGGCTAGATGGGGATCAAGTAGATGTGCAATTTCCTTTTTCCCTGCGCCTGGAGGCGATGCCGGATGACTCTACTCGGGCCGCTGTTCTCTATGGACCGCTGGTGCTGGCCGGCGATCTGGGCGCGGTGGACGATGCGCGTGCTCACAATTCCGATTTCGTCCCGGCGCTGGTGACAGAAGAGAGAGAACCGCATCAGTGGCTTGCGCCAGTACCGGATACACTCAACACATTCAGGCTGGCTGGCATTGGTGTACCGCGCGATGTCACGCTGATGCCGTTTTACACTCTCCACGACAGGCGCTACTCGGTTTACTGGGATATTTTCACGCAAGAATCGTATCGTCAGCGACAGGAAGCTCAACGGCAGGAAGTGCAGCGACGGAGGGAGCTGGAGGCAAAAACCTATGACTTTTTTCAGCCGGGAGACGATCAGTCAGAGCGCCGTCGTCATATCAATGGTGAGCGACTCGAGCGCTTTGACTTTAAAGGTCGTCAAGCGTGCTCAGCTGACCGAGGCGGTTGGTTATCATTCGAAATGAACGTCATGCCGGATCAGCCGATGCGTCTGGTGGTCGACTATTGGGGTGGCTTTACCGGTTCGAGAACATTCGACATTCTCGCAGATGACATCCTCGTTGCGACAGAGAATATCGCCGGCAAAAGAGATGGCGCCTTCATCGACATCTCTTATGATATTCCTGATTCGCTGACGCAGAATAAAAAAACGGTAAAGATCCTGTTTCGGCCGCACGATGGCCATCGCGCCGGGCCATTTTTCGGCGCCAGAACCTTGCGGAAAGAGTGAGCGGTTCGCGCAACCGGTCAGGCTTGACAGCCATCATTCGGTGCGCTGCAGGTCGCATAATATATGTGGATTGCGGCTATTGAATAGCTTGGCGCGGCCTTTGGCCGCAACCAAAAAAAGAGAACACGAATTCTCACGAATGATACACGAATGACCACGAATGGTCATGAAAGGACCATAAATTAGAAAATCAATCAATCATTTTGAATTCGTGAAAATACATGATAAATTTGTGGAAATTCGTGTTTAGTCTTTTTTTGTTTGACTCTAAACTTTGCTAAAAAAAGCACAATGTTGCTGCTTTGTAGCATAAATAGAGGCGGAAATGAAGGCAAAAAATAAATTCACCATCACTTTGGGCATGCA
>JAFGJB010000297.1 GCA_016929295.1 Candidatus Zhuqueibacterota bacterium
ACGTTTCACGTTTGACGTTTCACGTTTCACTCTTTTGACTGTTCAAAAGATTGCCAAAATAACAAAACTTTTCAGAATAATAGAATAAATGGAGAAATCATTATGCGGATAGCAATGCTGCTGCTGGGACTTTTAATTGGATTTTCACTATTCGCCGATGACGGCATGTGGATGCCGCATCAGATCGCGGATCTGGATCTGGGGGAACAGGGCTTTGAATGCGATCCGGACATGCTGTTCCGGTCGGATGGCCGCGGTCTGATGAATGCGGTCGTCAAGCTGAGCGGCGCCACGGGCGCATTCGTCAGCCCTGACGGCCTGATTTTGACCAATCATCACGTCGCTTACCGCGCCATTCAGCGCGCCTCGGACGCGCAGCACGATTATCTGAAGGACGGGCTGGTGGCAACGCGCGCCGAGGAGATTCAGGCTCTCGGCCAGATGGCCTATGTGCTGCTCGGTTACGAGGATGTGACGGCCGAGATTAAAGCCGCTGTCAAGGATAAAATGACCTATCGACAAAAGTACGACGCAATCGACAAGGCGAAGAAAAAGCTGGTCAAGCGCGCCGAACAGGCCGATGCCGATAGTCGCGCCGAGGTGGCGGATATCTACAGCGGCCATTACTACTATCTGTTCCGCTACAAGCGTCTGCTGGATATCCGCATCGTCCTGGCGCCGCCGGAAGATCTCGGCCGCTTTGGTGGCGAAATTGACAACTGGATGTGGCCGCGCCACACCTGCGATTTCACTTTTTTGCGCGCCTATGTGGCCACAGATGGGACCGGGGCGGCCTACAGTCCGGAGAACGTGCCCTATCAACCGACCTCTTTCCTCAAGATCGCGCTCGATGGCAATAAAAATGACGATCTGAACTTTGTCATGGGCTATCCCGGCCGCACCTATCGCAACGATACGGCGAAGGAGATGCAGCAGGCCATCGACTATATGGCGGAACGTTCGACGCTGTATACAGAGTTGATGGCGTTTTTTGAAAAGGCGGCTGACAGTCGCGATATCGAGATCAAATACGCCGGCACCCTGCGGGGACTGGCCAATGCGCACAAGAACTATCAGGCGAAAATGGCGGGCTTTGTGCAACACGACGTGCTGGCGAAAATACGGCAGCGGGAGGAGGCTTTTCTGACCTGGGCCGGGCAGAATCAGGCTGATGCCGAGGCCGGCCGGTATGAGCGCTTTCTCGATGATTACCAGGCAGCGCAAAACGAGAGGCGCGGGCTCGAGAGCCTGGTCAGCGGTTATAGCGCCGTTCCTGTCCTGTTGTCGCAGGCGTACACGATCTATCGGACGGTCAAGGAGCGGGAAAAGCCCGATATCGAGCGCGAGGCCGGCTATCAGGAGCGCAATCTGATTGACATCCGCCAGCGCATCGAGTTAGCAGACCGCAGCTATGATGTCGCTGTGGACAGAGCGTTTTTCAAATACCTGCTCGTCAGAATGTTCGACGCCAATCCCGCGCGCGTGCCGATCGCCCTGCAGCAGGTGGTGGCGTCGAAATCGGAGGCAACGGTCAGCGACTTTGTCGATGCGCTCTATGACGCGACGAGGCTGCAAACCGCGGCCGAACGACTCAAACTGCTCGAGCTGAATCTGAAAGAGCTGCGCGCGATCAGTGATCCGCTGCTCGAGCTGGCGGCGAACATTGAAGAGCAGCTCGAAGAGGTGCGCGAACGGGACAAAGCCCTGAATCAGGAGAAAATGGAATTGAAGGAGGCCGTCATGGCCGGCATGCTGCGTTTTGACCGCATGGCGCCCGATGCCAATTCAACCCTGCGCCTGGCTTTCGGCCGTGTCGCCGGCTATTCTCCCCGCGATGCGGTGTTCTATACGCCGTTCACCACCCTGACCGGCCTGCTCGAGAAGGATGCCGGCCAGGAGCCCTTCATCGTGCCGGAAAAAATGAAAGAGCTCATCGCCGCCAGGGATTTCGGCCCCTATGTCGATTCCGAGATCGGCGATGTGGTGACCTGCCTTTTGAATACGACGAACACCACCGGCGGCAACTCCGGTTCACCGACGCTGAATGCCAAAGGCGAGATCATCGGCATCCTGTTCGACGGCACCTATGAAAGCGTCATCGGCGACTATCACTACATCCCCGAGCTGCAGCGCTCGATCAGCGTCGATATACGCTATGTCCTGTTCGTTGTGGAAAAGTATTGCGGCGCTACCTGGCTGCTGGAGGAGCTGGGGATGCGGTGATATGCTGCACAGTTTTTTTTGCCGTTGAGTGCTTTAGAATGAAGGTGAAAGGTGAAACGGCAAACGTGAGACGGAAATGTGCCGTATGATCAAGATTGTCTTGCTCATGCTATGCGCTTAACCGCGGAGGGCGCAGGGAGCGCAGAGCAAAAGCGTCAAAAACATCATTCGAATCAAGAAGAAGCTCGATCGTTCGGCACATTCGTACCTGACTCTGATCGTTCGGCACATTCGTGCCGGACGCGCAATAGATGAGGACATGCGTCCGATGGGGACAAATGTCCCCCATCATTTCCCGCCCAGGATGAATATCCAGGGCGATCGTGGCAAATCATCACAGTTAAGAACAAGCACTTTTTCTCTGCGCTTCTCGGTGCGCTCGG
>JAFGJB010000298.1 GCA_016929295.1 Candidatus Zhuqueibacterota bacterium
AATTTCATCCGCGGCGAGGGCAATCCGCACGTCGCCATGACCACGATGATCATCGGCGCCGGCATGAACATCGTTCTTGATCCGATCTTCATCTTTGGCCTGGGCATGGGCATGCGCGGCGCAGCATTGGCCACGATTCTGGCGCAGCTGTTGTCGGCGATCTGGGTGATGCGCTACTATATCAGCGGCAAGAGCGTCCTCAAGCTCCATTGGCGCCATTTTACTATGACGTTTGCCTCGGCGCGGCGCGTCTTTGTCATCGGATCACCACCTTTTGTCATGCATATCGCCAACGTCTTCATTCTGGCATTTGTCAACAATGCGCTCAAGCTGTACGGCGGCGACACCGCCATTGCGGTCATGGGCGTCATTTTCACGGTCCATACCATCAGTTTGATGCCGGTCATCGGCACCAGCCAGGGCGCGCAGCCCATCATCGGCTATAATCATGGCGCCCGCGATTTCGGTCGCGTCAAAGCGACGCTACTGCTGTCTCTCAAGGTTGTGACGCTGTTTTGCCTGGCCTCGACCCTGCTCATCTGGTTGTTTCCCAGGACTATATTCATGCCATTCGGGCGACAGAATGCCGAGTTCATCGCTCTCGGCGCCTATGCGATCCGCATTGCCATGAGCTCGTTCCCCTTTGTCGGATTTACGGTCATTGTCAGTAACTATTTTCAGGCCACGGAACGGCCGCAGCTATCGCTCTTTCTGTCGATGCTGCGCCAGGTCATCATTTTCATCCCTCTTGTCTTGATTCTGCCCAAATTTGCCGGTCTGCAGGGTATTTTATACTCCTTTCCAATTGCGGACGGCAGCGCGTTTCTGCTGATGCTGTTCTTTTTCAGTCGAGAGCTTGGCAAGCTGAAAAGCGCCTCAAACAGGATCACGATGCAAAACCTGGTGCTCGGTCATCGTCAGGAGGAACCTGAATTGTCTTGACACTCTGCATGGGATTTTGTATAATCGTACGATTGGTGCGGCAAAATGCAAAGCATATCGTAGTGAATATGTTTCATTGTCAAATACGAGCAAGTCTTCGCAAGGGTGATGATCCCCGCAGGTGTAAAAAAATTAGCAGCTAAAATGTCAAATGGGAGAAGAGTTGTGAAAAAGTTATTGTTGGTCATTGTGATCAGTGCGGTCGCCCTGTCCTGTGTCAAGTCTAACAAAGTCAGGCGACTCAAGGTATCGGATTATGTCGACAAAATGACAGCCGGCTGGGTGGGGCAGATGGTCGGCGTCGGCTGGGGCGGCCCGACGGAATTCAGATGGAAGGGCGAGATCATTCCGGCTGAAGAGATGCCGGCTTGGCAGCCGCAGATGGTGAATCAGTTCAACCAGGATGATATCTATGTCGAGATGACGTTTTTGCGGACCCTGGAGCAGTATGGATTCGATGTTGACATCCGTCAGGCGGGCATCGATTTCGCCAACAGCCGATACATGCTCTGGCACGCCAACAAAGCCGGCCGGGACAATTTGCGCGCCGGCATTGCGCCGCCCTATTCGGGTCATCCGCACTACAACTCGCATGCGGATGACATTGACTATCAAATTGAAGCCGACTATGCCGGCCTCATCTCGCCGGGACTGCCGCAGTCGGCGATCGATCTGGGCGAGAAATTTGGCCGGCTGATGAATTACGGCGATGGCCTGTACGGCGGCCAGTTCGTCGCCGCCATGTACAGCGAGGCTTTCTTCACCAGCGATATCGACAAGATCATTCGGGCCGGATTGGCCTGCATCCCGCCAAAAAGCCAGTATTATGAGGCGATCAGCGACGTCGTGCGCTGGCATGGCGAAAATCCCGACGATTGGCAGCACGCGTGGCAGTTGATCGAAGCCAAATACCAGGACAATCCGGACTATCGCCGCTTCTCCTGTTCGGCGCTGGACGATCCTTTTAATATCGACGCTAAAATCAATGGCGCCTATATTGTGATGGGATTGCTGTATGGCCGGGGAGATCCGGATCAGACGATCATCATCGCTACGCGGTGCGGGCAGGACTCAGACTGCAATCCATCGAACGCTGGTGGCATCCTGTTCACAACGATCGGCTATAATAATCTCGATGAAAAATTCACCAGCGCCATCGATACGTCGCCGAAATTCTCCTACACGGACTATAACTTTCCAGGACTACTTGCTGTGTGCGAGAAACTGGCGCGCCAGGCGATGCTGCGATCCGGTGGCGCCATAGAGACTGATGCGCATGGCGAGGAGTGGTTCGTCATACCCCTGCAGTCGCCCAAACCGAGCCAGCTGGAGCAATGCTGGATGCCGACGCCGCTCCCGGATGGGGTGAACTATACGGAAGAAGAGATGAGCAAGATTGCCGTCACAATGCGCCGACCGGACCTGACCTTTGCGCCGTGAAAGCGCAACTTGTAACTGTGGAGAATTTCCACACCCGGTCTCTCATTTTTTACAGCTCTTCTCTTGACATATCTTTGAAAATTAATTATTTATTTTTGGGAACGATTGCGGGAATGATTGTGGGATCGTTTGCAGACGAGATTTATCATCGAGGCTTATTTTGAGCACAACGACGATAAAAGTTTTGGATTGCTGTGGATCCATTTGACAAGACTTTATATTTTGCCAAATAGAATCCAGCTGCTGCAGCACGGTCGAAAGAGCCGAGGATCACGTCTATCGTAGCCCGCGCTTGCTATTTCGCACCCCATTACACAAATAACGTGCATGCAACAGATACGTATGATGTTGCGCTTCGTATCAATATTACGGTCGAAAGTAGCAGATGTAGAATCGCTAATATCAGAGGCCGGATCAGCAGCTATAGAGCAAGTGATCCGGCTTTTTTTTATTTGCTCGCTTGCAAGCAGCCAGCTCCTTATCTAAAATTAAAATCAAGGGAATATGACTATGAATTCTTTTTTCGTTTTAGAGCTGTTGATTTTTACATAAAAGTTCAATAAATTTAAAACTTGAAATTAATGAACTGAAAGCGAGATCTTGCGCCCCATGCGAGACAAGTCGGGAACAATTGCCTAGTGCGCTGGTATAAAGCTGACTTGCATATACACACTGTTTTATCGCCTTGCGCTGAATTGTCCATGGGTCCGATAAATATTGTGCGGAAGGCGCTCGCCTGTCAGTTGGACATGATTGCGATCACGGATCACAACTCGGCGCAGAATGTTGCGGGCGTCATCGATGCGGCCAGAGAGACGACATTGACCGTCATCCCCGGCATGGAAGTCTACAGCCGGGAGGAAGCGCATATGATCTGTCTTTTTGCGACAATTGATCATGCGGCGCATTTTCAGGACGTCATCTATGACCATCTGCCGACAGGCAATAACGACCCGGATTGGTATGGCAATCAATATGTCGTCGATGGCCAGGAAAATATTGTGGAGGAATGTCAAAAGCTCCTCGCCATGCCGACCAATTTACATGTGCACGAGATCGTCAGCTTTGTCATCGATCTCGGCGGCATCGTCTATCCGGCGCACATTGACAGAAGAGCCAACAGCATGCTGTCCGCTCTGGGATTCATTCCCGGTAATTATCCGCTCGATGCCCTTGAAATCGCATTGCCGTTGGAGAGCGCTGTGCAGCGGCATGGCTTTTTGAAGAGCAGCCCGTTTTCACTCATCCGCTCTTCGGATGCGCATATGATAGAGCAGCTCGGCTCAAAAGTGACCTGGTTTTATATGCAGGCGCCGACGTTGACGGAGCTCAAAAAAGCGTTGCAGCGGCAGGATGGCCGGCGAACGTCATTGGCAAATGAATGAGAGAACTTGCGCTGAATATTCTGGATATCGTCATGAACTCTGTGGAGGCAGGGGCGTCGCGCATCATTGTCGCCATCGACGAGCGGGCGTCAGCAAATCGGCTGTGCGTGCGTATCAGGGACAATGGTCGCGGCATGAACGAGGAGATGGTGCAGCGGGTGCTCGATCCTTTTGTGACGACGCGAACAACTCGATCCGTCGGCATGGGATTGTCCATGCTTCGCCAGATCGCGCGACAGTGCGGCGGCGACCTGACCATTCGGTCGCAGCCGGGCAGAGGGACGCTGGTGACGACGATGTTTCAACTCGATAGCCTGAATCGACCACCGATCGGTGATATGGCGGAATCGATCGTCAACCTCATCCTGGGTTCGCTGGATGTGCACTTTTTCTATGCGCACAAGACTGACGCCGGCTCATTCACTTTTGATTCTTTCTGGCTTTTCGGCCGCATGGCAGAACGGAATTGTCAGATAGTCGAAATGACAAGTCCGGCTAAAAAATACATTAAAGAAAAGCTGAAAAGCATTGCCTCAAAGGCAATTGGCAGTGCTTAAACAAATACTTAAAGTATGATGAGACGTAGTAGCATTAATCCCTAACCAAAATTCAAAGGAGCAGAGCAGTGAAAACATTAGCGGATCTCCGCGCCGTCAAGGAGAAAGCCAAGCAGGAGATGGCGATGAGGGAACAGTCGGCAAAATACCGCATATCCGTCGCCATGGGCACCTGCGGCATCGCCGCGGGTGCGCGGAACGTCATGAGCGCCATTTTGGATGAAATCAGCAAACGCGGCATTCAGGATGCCGCCGTGTCGCAGACCGGCTGTCTCGGTTGTTGCGATCAGGAGCCTCTCGTGCAGGTGACCGGCGCTGACAACAACACCATCACTTACAGCAAGGTTTCACCCGAGACCGCCCGGCAGATCATCGCTGACCACGTACAGGCCGGCAGAGTGGTCTCTGAGCACGTCTTCAACATGGGCTGAGATGCGATGCAAAAAGTAATCGACAGGAGGAACAGATGCAAGATCTAACGCGCGTGGATGAGATCGTGCAGCATTATTCTGATGTAAAGACGCCGCTCATCTACATTCTCAAAGATGTACAAAAAGAGTACGGATTTTTGTCGGACGTCGTGCTGACACATATTGCCAAAAAAGTGGATATCCCTCTCAGCGAGATATATGGGGTTGCGACCTTTTACAGCCTGTTCACGATAAAGCCCAAGGGCAAATACGTCGTGCGCTGCTGCAATAATGCGCCCTGCTATGTCAAAAAGTCCAAAGAGGTTCTGGATGCCATCAAATCCTATCTTGGCGTTGAAGTGACCGAGACGACCGAGTGCGGCACGTTCACGCTCGAATTCACCAGCTGTCTCGGCCTCTGCGCGGTCGCGCCGGTCATGATGGTGAACGATGAGGTCTATGGCAATCTGACGCCGGAAAAGGCGGTCGCCATACTGAAGGACTATAAAATGAAAGGGCTATCGAATGCATAGAAATCATGTTTTGATCGCAATGGACGCGCACACGATCGCACAGGGCGCCCGCGCCGTTCGCGACGCCCTGAAACGCGCCCTGGACATGACGTCGCTGACCGATGAGGTCAAAGTCATCGAAACCGGCAGCCTGGGCATCTATAACCGCGGCGTCGTGCTCGTCATTTTTCCTGATAACGTCTATTACGTCGGTGTCAAGGTGGAAGATGTCGCCGAAATTGTCTCGGAACATCTCATCAAGGGCCGCGTGGTGGAGCGCCTTCATTACACCGATGTTCCCGTTGAAAAAGCGGCGGAGATGGGCGCAGCGCCACGTTTTGGCAAGCAGCAGCGCGTGGTGCTGAAGAACGCCGGCGTCATTGATCCGGAAAGTCTTGAAGAATATATCGCCCGTGACGGCTATGAAGCCCTTGGCAAGGCATTGACGACGATGAAGCCGGAAGATGTCATCGACATCGTCAAGAAATCGGGCATCCAGGGCCGCGGCGGCGCTTTTTTCCCGACCGGATTGAAGTGGAGCTTTGCAGCGGCCGAAGAGGCGAAGCAAAAATATATCATCTGCAATGCCGATGAGGGTGAGCCCGGCACATTCAAAGACCGTCTCATCCTCGAAGGTGATCCCCACAGCGTCATCGAAGGCATGGCGCTGGCCGGCTATGCTGTCGGCGCTGATATGGGATACATCTATATCCGCGGAGAGTACCGGATGTCCATCGAGCGACTCAATCGCGCGATCCAGCACGCCACAGAAAACGGCCTGCTCGGCGAGAATCTCTTTGACTCTGGTTTTAGCTTTAATCTCGAGGTTCGCGAAGGCGCTGGCGCCTATATCTGCGGCGAAGAGACGGCTCTGATCGAATCGATCGAGGGCAAGCGCGGCGAGCCGCGCGACAAGCCGCCGTTTCCGCCTTCCGTCGGCCTGTGGGGCATGCCGACCATCGTCAACAATGTCGAGACGCTGGCGAATGTGCCGCAGATCATCCTCAAGGGCGCTGACTGGTACAGGTCCATGGGCACGGAAAAAAGTCCGGGCACCAAGGTGTTCACCATGGTTGGCAATATCAACAATCCAGGTCTGATCGAAGTGCCAATGGGCACGACGTTGCGCGAGATCATCTATGATATTGGTCAGGGCATCCCGGAGGGCAAGGGTTTCATGCTGGCGCAAATGGGCGGCACAACCGGCGGCATTTTGACAGAAAAGCATCTCGATCTTCCCATGAGCGTCGAAGCACTCAGAGAGATCGGCTCAGGCCTTGGTTCCGGCGCCCTGCTCGTGGTGGATGACAGCCAGGATGTGGTTGAATTGGTGGAGAATTTTGTCGAGTTTTTCAACCACGAATCGTGCGGCAAATGTACCCTCTGTCGCGAGGGCAATGGTCGTCTGCTGGAGCTTTTGCAGCGCATCAATGCCGGAAAAGGCCGCATGGCTGATCTCAACCTGATGGAAGATCTGGCTGTGACCATGATGAAAGGCGCTTTTTGCGGACTCGGCCAGGCTGCGCCCGTGCCGATCCTCGGTTGTCTGAAATATTTTCGCGATGATTTTGTGCGCAAGATTGGGGCTGCTGAAATGGCTGCGGCGGCATGAGCTATCGCCATGGAGCGATTCGGCAGAGAGAGAAATAAAATACAAGGAGATTTTTTGTGGATAAAGTAACAGTGACGATCGATGGCATTCAAGTGACCGTCCCCAAAGGGACAACTGTGCTTGAAGCCGCTGAAAAAGTCAATATTAAAATTCCGCGACTGTGCTATCACCCGGAT
>JAFGJB010000299.1 GCA_016929295.1 Candidatus Zhuqueibacterota bacterium
GTCCTGCAGATAAATGTTCTCCGCCTGCAACCGATTCTTCAGCACCTTGACCTCCTCCAGGGCCGCCTCCAGCTTTTGCGCTGCTTCCGTGCGTTCCGTCACCCGCTCTTCCAGCTCGTGGCGTTTTTGGTGTATTGCCTGCATACGCCATTGATACGCCCGGTAGAGGAATAGCAGAAATGACAGAAAGAACAGGACGAGCAGCGTACGAAAGAAAGGCGTACGCCAAAAGGGCGGTGTGATGAGGATTCGGATGGCGATGCCGTCCTCGTTCCAGACATTGTCGTTATTCGATCCCTTGACGCGAAAGGTATATTTTCCCGGCGCCAGCGTCGTATAGCTGGCGAATCGCTTGCGCGCGTCCGTGTACAGCCATTCCTTGTCGAGCCCCTCCATTTTATAGGCGTATTGGTTCCATTCAGGCGCGGTGAAATCGAGCGCCGAAAATTCAAAGGCAAAGACATAGTCTTTCCAGGAGAGTTTCAGGGACTGAAGATCAGAGAGCGGGGTCTCCAATGTGACGGATTCATTCAATTTACGAAAGCATGTCAGGACGATCGGCGGCTTGAATTCGTTCTCTCTGATATTCTCGGGATAGAAGGCATTGAAACCATTGATGCCGCCGAAAAAGATCTCTCCACTCCGACTCTTGAAAAAAGAACCACCGTTGAATTCAGAGCTTTGCAGGCCATCGTCCACGTTGTAATTGACAAATGTTTCGTTGTGGGGATTGAACTTGCTGATGCCATTATTGGTCGAGAGCCACAGGTTGCCGTCTTCATCGCGAACGCAGCCATAGACAGAATTGGAAGCCAGTCCGTCCTTGCTTGTATAACGCCGGCACACTCCTGAGCGGGGATCGAATTTATTCAACCCACCGCCATAGGTGCCCAGCCACAGGGCGCCGTCCTCATTCTTCAGGATTGAAAAGACAAAATCGCTACTCAGGCTGGTCGAGTCCTGCGGATTTTTTTTATACAGGGTGAATTGTTCTGTCTTTTGATCAAAGCGGTTCAGTCCACCGCCCTGTGTGCCGATCCACAGGATGCCGTTTGCATCTTCGTATATGGCGCGAATATAGTTGTTGCAAATAGAGTTGGCGTCGTCCGGATCATGAAGGTAATGCTGAAAATGTCCGCTCTCTCTGTTGAACTTGTTCAAGCCGCCGCCATACGTGCCAATCCAGAAATTGCCGCGAGAATCTTCGAATATGCTCCTGATCTCGTCATGCGAGAGACTGAATGGATCACCGGGATCATGCCGAAAAGTGTAAAACTGTTCGGCGGATGGGTCGAATCTGTTTAAACCGCCTCCATGCGTGCCAAGCCACAGAACGTTCCGGCTATCGATGTAAACCACACGGACGATGTCATTGCTCAGACTGTTCGGATGACCGGGTTGGTTTTGATAATGCACCCACCTGTCATGCACCCGGTCGAAGCGATTCAAGCCGCCGCCGTGCGTGCCGATCCACAGGATGCCATCCTGATCTTCGTTGATGGACCAGACGATGTCGTGATTCAGACTGTTCGGATTACTGGGATCGGATTTGTAATGGGGAAATTGATCCGCAGCCTGACTCACTTTATTCACCCCCCCACCATAGGTGCCTAGCCACAGAACGCCGGTCCTGTCTTCAAAGATAGCGTAAATTTCGTCATAGCTGAGGCTATAGGTGTCTAGGGGATTTCTTTTATAGCGAGTGAACCTCCGGGTTTCACCATCGTACAAATTCAAGCCACCGCCCTTGGTGCCGACCCACAGGATGCCATGCGAATCCTGATAGAGCGCATAAACGCTGTTGTGGCTCAACGATGTGGGATCGTGCGGATCATATTTAAAGTGGCTGAATTGCGGTCTGCCGTTGGCGGCGAACGTCAGCTTGTCCAGACCGCCGCCATCCGTGCCGATCCAGAGGGCGCCGCTGCGATCTGCATAAACCGTGCGCACTTTATCAAAAGCCGGACTGTTGTCATTGTATGGATCGTGATAATAACATGTAAATTGTTGACTCGCGGCATCGAATTTGTTCAGGCCCTTGTCCGTTGCCAGCCATAAATGTCCCTGTTTGTCAAGGCAGAGACGATGGATTACGTTATGACTGAGTGATCTGGGATTATGCGGATTGTGAAAATAGCAGGTGAATTGGGCTGACCGGGGATCGAAATGGGACAGGCCTCCTTCGGTGGCGAGCCATAAATGGCCATCCTCATCTTCGAGAATGTCCCAGATGATATCATGGCAGAGGCCGGCTGGATTATTGGGGTCGGCGCGAAAGACTTTGATCTTTTGCGTGGCCGGATCATAGCAGTTCAATCCGCCGTTGAAGGCGCCGAGCCAGAAGAGTCCATTCCGTGCTTCAATGACGCAGGTGACGTGATTCTGACTCAGACTGTTGGGATCATCCGGATCATTTCGCAAGACGCTAAAGTTATAGCCATCATATTTGTTCAAGCCGTCTTCGGTGCCAAACCACATAAAGCCGCGGCTGTCCTGAATGATGCATTCAACAATGCTCTGCGACAGACCTTCTTCGATGGATAAATGGTGAAATTTCAAAACGGGATTGGTGTCGGCGTATGATGAATGAACTAACAGCACAGAAAAGATTGCAGCGATGAATCGACCACATTGCATGCTAAAAATCCTGAAAAATTGTGCAAATGCGCTGATCTTGATCATTGATACGTTTAAAGTGAATCGGAGTTACATCTCTAAATTTAATTGCTTGTCGCTTATTTTTCTCTTGAATAATTCAATTGATTTGCTAATATAGACCTAGCCAATGTAACGTTTTACTAACTGCGAAAGGATATGGTCATGAAAAATGTGTTGCTTGCTCTCTGCATTGTTTTGCTTATGGCGCCATTGGCGGATGCGAAAATCAAGCTCGTGAGTGCGGTGATCGAACCCGCGGCCGGCGGTGGTGGTGATGAAGTGACAGCAACCGTCGAATTCAGCGGCAAGGTGAAAAACGTCTCGCGCGTTCTGCTCATTCCGCGCGAATATGCCTATGATATCGATCAGCCGTTTTCACTACAACCGGACGCTGACGGCAAGAACGTGTGGACGCTCAAGGCCACGGTGCCGTGGGAGACGCCCAGCGGCGAAGTGAATCTGGAGGTGAAGGCGTTCGACAAAAAGGGCAAAGAGATCATCATTGACGAATATAAAGATCAGCTGCACGGCAAAGCCGGATTGATCCCGTTTGAGGTGAAATAGCAGAGCTCTCTGCATGCAAGATTCGATCTTTTTTTCATTCACTTACCAGACCATGATCAGGCGGGAAAAGCCGCACGCCTGATCATGGAAATATTTATCCCCGGGAAATCACATCACAACAATCAGTCAAGCGATCGCTACATTCAGCAGGCGCTCGACAGCAACCTGGCGCTGCAGCAGGCTGATTTCTCTTACCAGAAAAGCATCGCCGCCTTGCGCGAGGCGCGCGGCTTGTTCCTGCCCGGCGTCGATATTCAGGCGCGCTATTCCCGCGCCGATGGTGGACGGCTGATCGAGTTTCCCGTCGGTGACATGCTCAATTATGATTATTTCATCAAAAAAGCGGTGCTGGAAAAGGCGGCGGCGACATTCGCATTGCCGAACAAGCAATAAAATGGCGCTTGTTTTGCGAAAGAGTAAAAATTTTTTCGGGAGAGCTTTATGAAGTATATAAAAACATTTTTACCACTCGCCATCATTTCCACGCTTTTTGTGGCAATGACTCGTTGCAAGAAAAGCGACACGGCTGCAGCGCCGCAAAAAACCGTGCCGGTCAAGCTCGCCGAGGTGCGCCGAGCAATGATAGCCCTTCCCATTCACGGCAGCGGCACCCTGTTCGCGCCACAGCAGATTCGACTGTCATTCAAAACCGGCGGCATCGTCGAGCGAATAAATGTTCGCGAGGGCGAGGATGTTCGCAAGGGACAGGTTCTCGCCCAGCTCAACCTGGATGAAATCGACGCCCAGGTGGGACAGGCACAGAGCGCCTACGATAAAGCAAATCGCGATGACGAGCGCATTACCAATCTGTACGCCGAGGGTGTCGTGACGCTCGAACAGAAGCAGAACGTCAACACGCAGCTCGAGGTGGCTGCTGCCAATTTGCGCATCGCTCAATTCAATCTCGAACACTCGACAATCACGGCGCCGGCGGACGGGAAAATCTTGCGGCGATTTGTCGAGCCCAACGAACTCGTCGGGCCGGGCACGCCGGTATTCTATTTTGGCTCCGGGCGCGAAGAATGGCTCGTTCGCATCGGCGTCCCGGATCGCGATATCATCAAAATTCGACTTGGCGACCCGGCCCTCGTCACGTTCGATGTCTATCCGGAGGTCGAATTCCATGCCAGAGTGACGGGCATTGCCCAAGCCGCAGATCCCCAGAATGGCACGTTCGAGGTTGAGATCGCGCTCGATGCCGGCGGTCATCGGCTGGCTGCGGGATTTGTCGGCCGCGTGGTCATCACGCCAGAAGAAAAAATAGAGTCTACACTCATTCCCGCTGCGGCATTGGTCGATGCGCACGGCGATGTCGGCGCTGTGTTTACAGTCGTGGGCGACCGCGCAGTCAAAGTGCCGGTGCGCATTGGCGCCATTTATGAGGAGAGCATCATTGTCCTGGCAGGACTCGATGGCCATGAAAAGGTCGTCGCCGCCGGAGCGCCCTATTTGAAAACAGGTGATGAGGTGAAGGTGCAGTGATGCCATTGAGCACGCTCACACCGCCTGGCTTGCAAATGCCTCATCTATTAATCTGGCTATTAATTGTTTTGCACCCAACAAGGGGTGGCTTGGAATCACGAGATATTTGCAGTAATTGAAATTTTATTACTTGCAACAATTCTCCTGCGTATCCGAGCCACCCCTTGTTGGGATGAATGTGAATCTAATGGTGGCCGGATTAATAGATGTGCAGCGCACAGCGTCGAGCGGCTGATGAAAGAAGCGATATCGCCCATAAAATTCAATGTCTTTCTGATTACGGAGTAAACCATGCGTCTCCCGCAGCTAGCAATAGAAAACCATCCATTCACAATTGCCGTGGTGGCGTTGCTGTTCACGCTGGGTGCAGCATCATTCTTCACCATGCCGCGTTCCGAAGATCCCTCGGTGCAGCCGGCGGGCGCCAGCGTGTTCGTCATCTATCCCGGCGCCACCCCGAGGGATGTCGAAGAGTTGATCGTCGATCCTCTCGAAGAAGCGATCAATGAAATAGAAGACATCCAGAGGATGAACGGCACCGCTGATGATGGCATCGGCATCGTCAGCGTCGAGTTCACCTCTGGCAGTGATCCGGACGAGAAATACTCCGATTTTGTCCAAAAGGTCAACCGCGTGCGCAACAAGTTGCCTGAGGATATCGGGAGTATGGAACTATTCGAATGGTCGATTGCCGATGTCAGCATCTTGCAGATTGCGCTTTCATCTGCTAGTGACAGCTATTGGCGATTGAAAGAAGAGGCGGAGAATTTAAAGCGCAAGATCGAAAAAGCGCCGGGCGTTCGGCGGGTGGAGACATACGCTGTGCCGCAGCGGCAGGTGCGCATTGCCGTCAAGCTCGAAAAGATGGCTGCCTATCGAATTTCGCTCCAGCAGCTCATGGGCGCGATCCAGGGTGCGAATCAGAATATTCCCGGCGGTTACGTGGATATAGATGCCAGACGCTTCAACGTGCAGACGTCCGGTTCGTTCGCATCGCTCGA
>JAFGJB010000300.1 GCA_016929295.1 Candidatus Zhuqueibacterota bacterium
ATGCAACCTTATTACTTTCAAGAACTTGGCGTATCTTTGCGCCTCTGCGTCTTTGCGTGAGTGCAGAAAATCCAATCGAGGTATCATTCAAAGAGAAATTATGTTTTTGCTTAACATCGTTATCTTATGCTACTTTTTAGTCGATTTTGCCAGAAACTGACGTTTTACAATTGCGGTAAAACGTCAGTTTCTGCCAGGTCGATAAAAAATCAACACCAGGCTGCGAAATCCGAGACCGCAAAAAAGCGCCGAGAAAATCAAAACGTGAAAGCACAATAGAATATGAAACAAGATCTTTATTTTTCTCTGCGCCCTCGGCGGTTTTGGCTTTACGGCTGCGGCCCAAGGCCGCGCCAAGAACTCCGTTGAAATACTCATTCCTCGGATGAACGCAAAAAGAGCTAGGCATGCGGATTACAGCGTCCATCGCGCACCGGCAATTCGAGGTGAAGCTTTTTCATTTTCCGAAACAGGGTGCTTTTGTGCATGCCCAGCTGGGCGGCGGCCTTTTCGCGATGCCAGTCATTTTCCTGCAGCGCGTTGAGAATGAGATCGGCCTCCAGCTGTTGCAGGCTGGTCTTTGAGGTCGGTATAGCGCGCTGTGGCTGCAATTCGGGGGGTAAGTGGTGTAAAAGGATGATCGAATCATTGCAGAGCACAAAGGCGTGCTCGATGATATTTTCCAGCTCGCGCACATTTCCCGGAAAGGAATGATTCATCAGCACCCGCATGACATCAGGTGAGACTTGGGCGATATGTTTGTCCTGCAGGCGATTGAATTTGTCGATGAAATGGGAGACCAGCAGCGGCACGTCCTCCTTGCGCTGGCGCAGCGGCGGCACCGTGATCTTGATGACGTTGATGCGATAATAGAGATCGCGGCGAAATGTCCCGGCGTTCACCATCGCCTCCAGATCCCTGTTGGTCGCCGCTACGATGCGCACATCGGCCTTGACGCTCTCGGCAGCGCCCAGGGGCTGATATTCCTTTTCCTGCAGTACGCGCAGCAATTTCACCTGCAACGCCGGCGTGATATCACCCATCTCGTCAAGAAAGAGCGTGCCGCCATCGGCCTGGGCAAAACGACCTTTTTTGTCGGAGCGGGCGTCCGTGAAAGCGCCGGCCTTGTAACCGAACAACTCGGATTCCAGCAAAGTGTCCGGCAGGGCGCTGCAATTCACCGCGACCATCCTGGCCTTTTTGCGCGGCGACAGATCGTGCAGCACCCGAGCGAACAGCTCCTTGCCGACGCCGCTCTCGCCTTGAATGAGCGCGGTGCTGTCGCTGCGCGCTATCTGCGGTAAAATGGCGAACAGCTTGTGCATTTCAGCGTTTTTGCTGATGATATCGGCAAAGCAATACTGCCGCCGCAGCGACCGGCGCAGCGCCTCGACCGTGGACAGATCTCGAAAAGTCTCGACGCCGCCGATGATGGCGCCGCTCTTGTCCCTGAGCAGCGCCGTGGAGATGCTGAGCGGCACCTGTTCACCATCGGCGTTGACGATAAAGAGCGAACGGCCTACTACGGCCTTGCCACTCTCCATGGTCTCGCGCAGCACGCAACCGGACTCGCAAACGCTGGCGCGAAAGACATCGCAGCATCGCTGCCCGATGGCTTCCGCGCGGGTCGTGCCGGTGATCTCCTCGGCTGCTTTGTTGAAGGAGGTGATGCGCCACTCCCGATCGACCGTGAACACGCCGTCGGTGATGCTATCGAGGATGATGTCGGTGAATTTGTCGGTTGGCTTTTCGATTTATTTCTTCTTCATCTCAGCCTCACGCAGAGACGCAGAGGCGCAAAGAATCGCAAAGGTCTTGAACAAAATGAAAATACGCTGTTTGTCATTGTCAAATCGCTCACCACTAGAAAAATATCACTTATTGCTCTTTTCATACAGATCAATTGCCGATCAGTGATCGCAGCGGTTCTCGCCCGTCTCGAGCTCGCCCTGAACATATTTGGCCACCACGGCGAGCGGCTCGACCTGCGGCGATCCGGACACCACTTTCACACCCTTTTCCTCCAGCATCTGCCGCGCCATGGCGCCGATGCCGCCGGTGAACAGCACATTCACTTTCTCTTCCATGATCCAGCGCGGGATCGAACCCTGCTCGTGCGGCGGCGGCGTCTTTTCCTCCACCTTGATGGCGACCTGGCCCTTCACGTCATAATCGACGAATGCAAAACTCCGCGCGTGGCCAAAATGTGCCGAGACCACGCCACCATCCAGCGGCATGGCACAGCGCAGGACAGCGCCCTCGCCCGCCTGCGATGGCGCCGGCGACTCTTTCTTCGTCGCCGCGGCCTCGACCTGCTCGACCACGCGCTCGACGATCGCTTCAAAGGCCTTCACCGCGGGCGAGCTGCTGCTGTGGTAGATGAAAGGCTGACCCGCATCGCTGACCTCGACGATGGCCGGATCGATCGGCAGCTTGCCGAGAAAGGGAATACCCTTTTGCGTGGCCAATTCCTCGCCGCCGCCAGTTTTGAATATGTCGACCACCTCGCCGCAATGGGGGCAGATGAAACCGCTCATGTTTTCGATGACGCCAATGACCGGCAGATTCAGCTTTTCGCAGAAAGAGATCGACCGTCTGACATCATCGACGCTCAGTTGCTGCGGCTGGGTGACGACGATCGCGCCGCTGAGATCCTGCATGATTTGGGCGACGGACAACGGCTCGTCGCCCGTTCCCGGCGGCGAATCGACGATCAGGTAATCCAGTTCACCCCAAGCGACATCCTTGACGAGCTGCCGGATGGCGCCGTTTTTCATCGGACCGCGCCAGATGACCGCATCGTCGGCGCCATCGACCAGCATGCCGAGCGACATAACCTGCAGATTCTCGGAAAAAGGGATGGGGACGATCTTGTCATCGCGCATATCGGGCCGGCGTCCCGCCATGCCCATCAATTTGGGAATGCTGGGCCCGTGAAAATCGACGTCAAGCAAACCGACCCGTTTCCCTCCCAGCGCCAATGCCACGGCCAGATTGGCCGAGACCGTGCTTTTGCCAACCCCGCCCTTGCCGGAAAAGACGAGAATTTTGTGTTTGATTTTCCCCAACGCTTTGGCGATCTGCAGATCCTCCATCGCCTGATCCGCATTTTGGTCTATTCGTTGATCATTCATATTGAACCTTTCTGTCATGTTTACTCTAAAGCAAAGACAACAACTCATCCCCTCCCGGCATTCCTACGACGTCACAGACAGGACAAAATATTTTCCAGCAGCAGCTGAAATTCCGGCCCGGCGCTGTCCAGCTCGATAATCGTCTTGCCCTGAACCTGCGCGGCGACAAACTCTTCGCTGTAGGCAATTTTGCCCAGCAGCGGCAGCTCTTCCCGAAGGCAGAATTCGGCAATATCCTGCGCCATCTCCTCGTTCAAATCATCCTTGTTGATGCAGACGCCGACGGGCACGCTGAAATGCCTCGCTAACTGAACGACCCTCTCCATGTCGTGAATGGCCGAGCGCGTCGGCTCGGTCACGACCACCAGCAGATCGGCGCCGCCGATGGCGGCGATCACCGGGCAACCGACACCCGGCGGGCCATCGACGAGCAGAATGTCGACGCCCTTTTCTACACCCATGTCGCGCGCCACGCGGCGCACCTGGGTCACCAGCTTGCCCGAGTTCTCCTCACCGGGATGCAGCCGCGCATGCACCATATCACCGTAACGGGTCGTGGAGATGTACCACTCGCCGCTGTCGCGCGGCGTGAAGGAGATGGCCTCCTCGGGACAGTTCCAGACGCAGACACCGCAGCCTTCGCAGGACATCTCTTCAACGATGTAATCCGGCGTGATGGCGTCAAAGCGGCACACCTGACGACAGAGGCCGCAGGCCGTACACAGGCCCGCGCCAATTCGGGCCACCTTGCCGCCGGAGAACGATTCTCTTCTCTGAATCTGCGGCTGCAGCAAGAGGTGCAAATCGGGCGCATCGACATCGCAATCCGCCAGCATGGCATGCGGCAGCAGGGACGCCAGCGCGCCGGCGACGCTCGTCTTGCCAGTGCCGCCCTTGCCGCTGATGATGACGATCTCCTTCATGACGTCCCTCCCGCCGCCGTCACTTTTTTCAGCACGCTGCTAAAGCTCTGCCGCAGCTCCGGGAAGCGCTCGACCCAGACCTCGCCGGCGGCATAGGCGCTCGCCAGATCGCGGCGAAAAGGTATTTCCGCCAGAATGTCAATGTGATTCTTTTCGCTGAATTCATATATGTCGCGATTCCCCAGCCCGACCTTGTTGATGATCAGGCCGTACGGCATCTTCATCTGGCGCACGATATCGACGGTCATGCGCAGATCGTACAAGCCGAAGGGCGTCGGCTCGCTGACCAAAATGATATAATCGGCTGCTTTCATCGCCTCGACCGCGGGACAGGAATTTCCCGGCGGTGCGTCGATGAAGACCAGCGCCTCGCGCTGCAGGCATTTTTTCACCTGACGAATGATCGGCGGCGCCTTGGCCTCGCCGATGCGCAGTCGACCCTCGACAAATGCCGTCGCATCGCCGATCGCACCCTGGCGCAGCGTCCCGATGGGATGGTCGAATTCTGTGATGGCTTTTTCCGGACAGGCCAGGGCACAGCCGCCGCAGGCGTGACACAGCTCGGGAAACACCAGGACGCTCGAGCCGAACACGCCGATGGCGTTGTACTCGCAGATCTCGGCGCAGCGGCCGCAGCAGGTGCAGAGCGTTTCATCGACCCTGGGCACTCGGGCGCTGATCGTCGTTTCGCTCTCGATCGTTGGCCGGAGAAAGAGATGCAGATTGGGCGCCTCGACGTCGGCATCGAGGACCTGAACGCTGTGGCCGGCGGCGATGGCCGTTTTAGCCAGATTGACGGTGACGGCCGTCTTGCCGGTGCCGCCTTTGCCGCTGGCGATGGTGATGGTCATTGAACCCTATTTTCGATTGATTGCAATTGATATTTATATGTTTAATACATATATAATATAAAACATATTGCACTCAAACACAACTTTTTTATCGTCGCAGGGAAATCAAAACAGCTCTCATTCGGCATGATTCAGAAAATCGTCTGACTTGTTGCAAATGAGAAAAAGTTTTAATAGTATAGTTATCCAAAGAGAACAGAACTTGGAGGATTCATGTTAACATTCGGTCCAGTGCCATCGAGAAGGCTCGGCCGCAGTCTGGGGATCAACAACATTCCGCCCAAGGCGTGCACCTATTCGTGCGTCTATTGCCAATTGGGGCGCAGCCAAAAAATGACAGCCGATCGGCGACAATTTTATGAACCGGAAGACATTGTGAAAAGCGTTCACGCCAAAATAGAGTCAGCGGAAAAGCGCGGTGAGGCCATCGATTATCTCACCTTTGTCCCGGATGGCGAACCCTCTCTGGATATCCATCTGGGAAAAGTGATTGATCTGCTGCGCCCGACCGGCAAAAAAATAGCCGTGATCACCAACAGCTCACTGATCTGGGATGAGCGGGTGCGGGACGATTTGAACAAAGCCGACTGGGTTTCCCTCAAAGTCGATTCGGTGCAGAACGACATATGGCACAGGATCAACCGGCCACATCGTTCCCTCGAGCTCGATAAAATTCTGGCCGGCGCCGTCGCGTTTGCCGCCGCCTATAACGGCAAACTCGTGACCGAAACCATGTTGGTGCGCAATATGAACGATGGTGAAGAGCAGATTGCGCAAGTCGCTCACTTCATCGCACAACTCTCACCGGACACATCATTCCTCTCCATTCCCATCAGACCGCCGGCGGAAAAACGGGTTCAGCCACCTACTGAAGAGGCGCTGATCCGCGCATTTCACATACTGCAGTCCGAAACAGGCAGTGTAGAATACCTCATCGGATATGAGGGCAATGCTTTCGCCTTCACCGGAGATGTCGAGAACGATCTCCTCGCCATCACCGCCGTGCATCCGATGCGAGAAGAGGCGGTCAACGAATTTCTGCATAAAGCCGGTTCGGACTGGTCGGCTGTCGATCAATTGATTGAAAAGGGCTTGATCGTCAAAAAATCGTTTCAGGCAAACACGTTCTACGCCAGAAAACTTGCATAAAACAGAGAGTTGTCAGCATAGAGAGTCAGTACTAGGCGACGGGTAAAAAAGTGGGAGAAAACGGATGGCGTCATCTTTTTGAAAAGAACTGGCATGCAAGGAGGCAATGACCTTGATGCGCCCGTTCGCACAGAGACTCCGGCATCGGCGATCGTCAGCGCATCCAGATGAGCATTCATGATAGTGCCGCCGCTGCCCAGTGATGCCCGTTTCACTCGATAACTCTTCTATCCTCCATTTTCGGCTCATAACCCAGCGTGAATCCGAGCAAAATTCGTCTTGGCACCAGTGGCCCATAGACATAACCGGCATCCCGATGCACGCCGAGGTCGAAATCATCTTGATAGTCATTCAAGATGTTGTAAACGCCTACCGATAACGTACCAACGAGCGAGCCCAGGGGGATTTCATACGCGGCGATGAGATCGAGCGTCAGGAATGTTTTTGTCGTTTCAAGACGATCCTCTGCAATGTAGCCGGCATAATGTGGCACGATCATGCTGCCGGTATATTTGGCCGTGAGCATGAGGTTCAATCGATCGCTGAAATCGTATGTGCAGCGCGCGCTGCCATAGACATCCGGCGTGCGGAAAATGGTCATCGCGCCGAAAATCGGTTCCGCTTCATCCAGCAGACTCGTCTGCAGGGTGATGCCGGTCAACAGCTCCAACGATCGACAGCGCAGTCCGCACTCCACTTCCACGCCCTGCACGCGCAATCCGGCGCCATTGGTGCGATAAAACTCGAATTCATCTGTGGCGGGATCATCCGCTCCCGTCAACAAAAATATATCGTACAGCCGTGAGTAAAAACCGTTTATCCCGACTTTGAGGCCGAGCTGATCGACGATGCCTTGATACTCCAGACCGCCAAAATAGGTACGACCGCGTTCTTCTCGCAGATCATCGCGGTTGCGAATGATCTGCCCTTCGCCGCCGACCTGGGTAATGTGCAGATCTTCATCGAACACCTGTGGCGCCTTAAAGCCGGTGGCATAGCTGCCACGAAACACGAACGAGCTCGATAAGCTGCTCCTGAAGGCCACGCGCGGACTGGCGATGATCGATTGAATGGCCGAATGCTTATCGAGACGGAGGCCATACACCAATTCTGACTTTTCTTGACGGCCGATCTTGTAGCTATCCTGCAAATAGAGTCCGATATCGGAGTAATAGTTGTCGACCATTCTATCATAAGCCGGCGCCTCATCTTTGATGGCATCCTCACTGAATTGAATCCCCGCTGTGAAAGCGTGGCGATCCAGGAGATAGCTGGAACGGATGCCACTCACAAAGAGTGGATTGTCCGTTCGACCATAGGCATTGGCATCCTGCCCGGCGCCGTAATAGGAATCGCGATTCGTCAGGGCATATGAGGCGTACACCTTGTAGTCAAAAAACGGCGTCGGCCGTTGCGTCCATGCGAGCGAGCCGCCGAAACGCCGCATGTCCGTCCATTCGGCAATATCGGCCTGATGCGGCGCCAGATCGAATTTGTTGCCGCCGCGCCTGTCCTCATGAATATAATGAATCTGCATGGCCAACTCACCATGGTCGGTCGGGTTGTAAAACAGATTGCCGCCGATCGCCTCGCTCTTGATCCATCCGATTTCACTCAAGCCATCGCCATTATGGTCATAAGGACGACGCTGTCGGCTCGTGCCGAACAGTATCGCTTTGAAATCGCCTGAACTATTGACGCGAGATAATGTGCCACCGACTCTATGATCCCTGCTTTTTTCGATGGAGCCATTGCTATAATCAAGGTTGAATTTGTTGTCGGTTGGCCGCCGGGTGATGAGGTTGACGACGCCGGCCAGAGCCTGACCGCCATACAGGGAAGAACCACCGCCTTTGACGATCTCGACGCGTTCGATCATCTCCTGTGGTAGCTGCTCCAGGCCATACACACCTGCCAGACTGCTGACGACCGGATCGCTGTCGATGAGAATTTGCGTGTAAGGACCCTCTAGTCCCAGCAAGCGAACCTGGGTGAAATTGCAATTTTGACAGTTGCTCTCGACGCGCACGCCGGTTTGAAAATCAATCGCTTCGGCCAGATTATTG
>JAFGJB010000022.1 GCA_016929295.1 Candidatus Zhuqueibacterota bacterium
ACCAACTTTGACAATAAAAGCCAAGCCGGGATCGTTGATGACGGCTGTGACGGCTTTGAAACCGCCGTAGGTCATCAAGATGACCATACCGATGGAAAAGACCATCCAGCCGATGCCGCGTTCGAACCTGTTGTACACGCCGAGCCAGTAATTGTCCCACACCTCGGCGGGCGGTGATGCCAATTTCACGTCCATAGTCACCTGTTTCAATTTTTTGTATTGCGAAAATTCTTTCTGCAAACTTTTGTCGGCAGCGAGCATCTGATTGAATTCTTTTCGTTCTTCTTTTGACAGCTCGCCGTCCAGTGCTCCCATCATCAATCGTTCAAATTTTTCTCTGGCTGTGGCACTCATAGATACATCCTCTCGAGTTTGGCTTTCAGGGCTCTGCGCGCGTTGAATAATCTGGACATAACTGTGCCGATCGGTATCTGCAAGAGCTCAGCGATATCTTTATACGCCAAATCCTGAAAATCTTTCAGCACAATTATTTCGCGCTCCTGTGGTTTTAAATCGTCCATCGCCTCCCACAGCGCTTTTTTCAACTCATTTTGCTCGGCCAGGACAGAAGCATCCTGCGTCTCATCTGTCAGGCGTCTGATTGTCTCATCCACCTCGGAAAATGTCTTTGCATGCCTTTTTTGATCGCGGATAAAGTTGAGGCACAGATTGCGAAGAATCTGATAGTACCAGGTGTAAAACTTTTTTGCCGGATCAAAACGCTTGATGGCGCGAAAGGCTCTCACAAAAGCATCTTGCGACAGATCGAGAGCCGCTTCGTGCGATCGAACAATGCCAAGAGCGCTGTAATAAGCTCGCTCCTTGTAGCGCTCGACCAAAAACCCATAGGCCATACGATTGCCGGCTTGACAGAGTGCGATGGCATGGGCGTCGTTTGTCACAGAGCGCATTCTCACAGTTCGATCTTGCACGAGGAGACTCTCCGCTCTTTCCAAAATGTTCTCCATAGTCCTGACCATTTTATGCAAAAAGTCGTTTTGAACAAGAGATGATACACGACTCTTTGCCGACTATTCACTTAAAAGTAGAAAAAAAGTGGCACCTTGTCAAATATTTTACGTTAAAATATTGATAAAAAGCATTGATATGATTATAATGCAAGAGATGAATATAACATGCGAGGGAAGCGATGAGCCGAAAAAGAAATAGTGGGTTTTTTTGTCTGCTGCTGTTGATGGTTTTCTGCAGTAGCGAGTTTGCTTTATCAGCGGAGCCGTCCGGAGAAAATATGGATCTGGAGGCATCGCTGCAAGAATTGGCGTCGGCCATGGCAAATGTCGCCCAATCACTCTCCGCGCAAACAAAAATTGAACCGGTCGATTACAACGATTTGAAAAAAATGCTGCCAACGCGTTTCCGCGGTTTTAAACAGGTCGATGTCAGCGGCGAGCGCACGTCCATGCTTGGATTCCGTATATCGCAAGCGGAAGCCGAATTTGAGGGAAAGAATGACGGCCGCATTGAGATGTCCATCATCGATTTTGGCTCGGTGAAAGGGATCGCCGGAAAAGCCATGCTCGCGTGGATGTCCGCCGAGATAGATAATGAATCAGATGACGGCTATGAAAAGACGACCACCTATCGTGGCTACAAGGCGTACGAGAAATATTCCTACGACGATCAGGAGGGCAAGCTGTCGGTCATTGTGGAGGAACGATTTCTCGTGAATGCCGAGGGGACAAACACGGACATGGCATCGATCAAGCGAGCGATGGGCGCGGTTGATCTGAAAAAATTGCAGAAATTGAAAAATTTTGGCGTGCCCAAGGAGATTTAGGACCACTCTTCTAGACAATGTCGCAGCACTCTGTCCCGCATGGCGGCCGCTCTCGCTTCATGACGCGTATGATTTCAATCGCGCGATCTCATCCGACCATATTTCCGGCGCCGGTGTTTCGAGAATGAGGGGGATCTCGTCAAAGCGTTCGTCTTGCATCAGCCATGCGAATGGCGGCCAGCCAATCTCGCCATGCCCCAGGCTGTCGTGCCGGTCCACGCGACTGCCAAGTCCTTTTTTTGAATCGTTGAGATGCATGCCATGCAAATGGGCAAATCCGACGATATCGCCGAACAGCCTGAAAGTCTCTGCAAATCCGTCCTGCGTTCGCAGTTCGTAACCGCCGGCGTAAATATGCGCGGTGTCAAGACAAACGCCCACTCGCGATGGGTCGTCAATTTGATCGATGATCGCTCGCAGATGTTCGAATTTGTAACCGACATGGCTGCCCTGTCCGGCCGTCGCTTCGATGACGGCGATGGCGTCCTTCGTCCGGTCGAGCGCCATATTGATGGACTCGGCAATCACCTGCAGGCATTCGTCTTCGGATATCTGTCCGAGATGGGCGCCCGGGTGAAAGTTCAATAGCTTGAGGCCGAGCTGCTCACAGCGCTGCATCTCGTCCAGAAAAGCGGCGCGCGATTTTTTTAATCCGTCGCGCTCAGGATGGCCAAGATTGATCAGGTAGCTGTCGTGCGGCAATATGAACTCGGGAGCATAGCCAAATTTTGCGCAATTCTGTTTGAACTGGGCGATGGATTCGTCAGTGAGCGGTTTTGACTGCCATTGGCGTTGATTTTTGGTGAACAGCGCAAAGGCTGTTGCGCCAATCTCATGGGCATTGATGGGAGCGTTCTCCACGCCTCCGGCTGCGCTCACGTGCGCACCTATTCTTTTCATGCTGACCTCCGGCGAATCCCATGCAGAACAAGCCCGGCATGGTGATTCTGGGTAATTTTTAATTCAATTTCGACAAATTTGACGGCCATAACACCAATCTGTCGCCGTCTTTTTCGAAACCATGTTCAGAGAAAAGCGATGCCAGGTCATGCTGCGCGGCGGGCCTGCCATCGATGTTGACCAGCTCGAGTTTTTTACGCGGGCGCAATGGTTCGGGCTGCCGCAGCCATCTCTTCAATAACTCGGGCAAATCTGCCAGTTTGTGCGCATCGCTGTGCGACACGAGGCGCAGCCGTGCGCCCCAATTTTCGAGATAAGCCAACGGCTTGCCATCGTTCAGGAAAATATGATTGGCGCTGCTGCGCACGACGGCAATGGCGCCGTCATTCGATACAAGGCCCCACGCCAGCTGGCCGCCGAAAGGCAATGCGGGATCGATCGCGCTGAGGAGACAGGTCGCATGCAGGCCGGACGGCTGTGAGCTCTGCTGTTCAAGAACCTGCAGCGCCTCATGCGAGGCAAATTGCACGCCTGAAAATCCTGTGATGAAATAGCCGCGCCTGATCTCGCCGCTCCACTCCATCCGTTTCAATGCCTGGAAGATGGCGTACCACGGCGCGAGCCCCTGCTCGTGACGATAAAACTCTTTCACCACAATGCCATAGCGCTGCAGCAAGAGGCGCGCGTGCGTCTCAGCTCTTTTTTCCGGCTGAAGCGCTCTTCCCATGACCGCGTACGATGAAGTGAGAAACCAGCGACCCTGCCGCGCGCGCAATCGCGATTTTATTGCATGCCGCAACGCCGGTTCCCTGCGCCACCGGGATGGTGACCAGGGTTGTTTGATCTGTTCATGCCACGGCTCAGCTGATGTGAGCGCCGGATCGTTCTGCAGGATCGCGTAGAACGATGGCAAATGATCGCAGCTCAACAATCCACGTCGACAGAGCAGCGTCAGCGATTCGTCCACCTGAATAGACTGCAGACCGGTGCCGTCGCGAATGTCGTGATAGAGACTGGCGCCGTTTTCTTTGAGGAACTGGTAGACGGCTTGCGCGTCTGTTCCCAGCTCAGCCGCTCGTTCATCCAGCTCTTCCTTTGCGTGAAACAGATGCTCCTGGCCTCTTGGATTGAAGCGCACATGGAATCGTCCTCCTTCGGTCTTGTCGGCTATCGGTGCGATCTCTCCTTCCGCCACCAGATCCGCCAATTGTGCGACGAGGTCGTGCGCATCAGCGACCGTGCGATTCGGCAAGATATCCCGCTCGAAAAAAGCCAATGGAAAAGAGAGGCCGGCATATTGCCGGATCACCTCCAGCATGGAGCGGTGCGGTCTGGCGATGTGATGCCAGAGCATCTGGAATTTCATGAACGTGGCGCGATCGCCGGGTTCATGCGCGCGTCGGCGCGCCGCGATGGCCTGGCGATAGAGGAAGGAGAGATTGTCGCGGTCGCACCACTGCTCCTCAGTTTCGCCAATGACGAACAGGCCGCGCGCGATCTCTTTCTCCTCCAGCAGCGTCGACAGAATGGCGCGCAGCTCGCTCTGCTCCATGTCCAGTTCGGCCGTCAGTTGCGCCACTGTCTGCGGCCCCCGTATTCGCAGGTATCGTCGGACCAGCTCTTTTTTGTCGTCGGATGAATAGGACATCCGGGTGTGGATCCAGCCGCGCTCTGTGAACTGAATCCGATTCTGTTCCATCAGAGAGTGCAGCCAGTCCGCGGGATCGCGCGCGCAACGCGCCGCCAGATCCTGTCGAGTGATCGGCCCCAGTTTTTCAATGATGCCGTAGCACGTCTCGCTGTCTTTTGCCTGCTGATCGGGATGCAGGTGCTGCCAGTGTTCGAGGGCCGCGGAGATCAGCTCTTTCGAGATGATTGTGGGAATTTCATCGCGCGCCAAAATGTCCGCCAGCAGTTCGCTGCTCGTCTCGGCGGCGTGGCCGACGGTGCGAAAGCGATCATAGTCGTACATCTGCTCGGA
>JAFGJB010000023.1 GCA_016929295.1 Candidatus Zhuqueibacterota bacterium
ATCGGCACAAAGGTCGAAGAAAAAGTCAAGGCCGGCATCAAAAGCTGGCTCGACGAGAGTGAAGAAAAGCGATCCGAGTGGGAAGAAATCGGCAAAAAGGTCGAGGAAAAGATAAAAAGAGAGTTGCGCAACTGGGCGGAGAAATAGGAGACATACCGGCGGCAATAATGTGTTGATTTTGAAAGGCGCACGCGAAGGAGCAGACGCAGAGGGTCGCCGAGTTTTTGGGGTGATCAAAAAGCCTCGAGATTTTCCGAAACTACCGGCCTATCTATGCAAGATTTCCAAGCCCTGGAAGATCCTCTGACGCCTTTATCTCAAAGGCTGCCACTGCTGACGAACGTAATTCATCGCACGGTGCTTTGGCTCGAAACCCCTGTGAACAGGTGCATCATCGTAAAAATTATCTCTTTATTATCTTTGCATTCCTTCGCGCCTTTGCTTCTTTACGTGAATGTAAGAGTACGCACTCGCCAACGACTTGTCGCCACTTTATGAACTTTGATTCTATTTATGAGTTGATTTCACAATTATTCTTTTCTATTTTTCGTTGTCGCAGACAGGCCAAGGCCAGGCTTTATTTCGTTCAACGCTGACATACAACCGGGTGAGCAAGAATGCCTCGTATCTTTGACAACATTGAACATCATCTCGTCACGGCATTGACTGAAACGCTCGATGTTTCTTTTCGCTCCGATTTCTGCGTCGGTTATTTCAATTTGCGCGGCTGGGGTCAAGTCGCCGATTGCATTGAAAAATGGTCGGGCGAGGACGGCAATCGATGCAGGCTGCTTGTCGGCATGCAAAAACAGCCCTATGAGCAAGTGAATGAGCTTTTCGCCCTCGAGCCGGATGACGCGATCGACAACAAGCGGGCTAAAGAACTCGGACAACAGCTGGCGCGAGATTTTCGCGATCAATTGACGGTCGGCGTCCCAAGCCAGGGTGATGAAATCGCTCTACGAAAGTTATCCCGGCAGCTCAAAGCGAAAAAAGTCACGGTCAAGCTCTTCCTGAAACATCCTCTGCATGCCAAGCTCTATCTACTCTTCCGCAGCGATGTCGCCACTCCGATCGTCCCCTTTCTCGGCAGCAGCAATCTGACCATGGCCGGACTTGAGAAACAGGGCGAACTCAACGTTGATGTCATGGATCAGGATGCGGCTGCAAAGCTCGCCCGCTGGTTCGAGGAGCGCTGGAACGATCGCTGGTGCATCGATATCTCCGAAGAATTGATCGAGATCATCGACGACAGCTGGGCTGGCGAGCGCCTTCTGCCGCCCTATCACATCTATTTGAAAATGATCTATCACCTCGCCCGCGAAGCGCGCGCCGGCATGAGTGAATTCAATATCCCCAAAGAATTCCAGAAGGAACTGCTGCCTTTCCAGGGCAGCGCTGTGCTCATTGCGGCTCGTCATCTGAACAGGCGCGGCGGTGTGCTGGTCGGCGATGTCGTCGGCCTTGGCAAAACCATGACGGCGAGCGCCATCGCCAAAGTTTTTGAAGAGGATTTCTTTCTTGAAACGCTGATCATCTGTCCCAAAAACCTGACTAAAATGTGGGAGGAATACGTTCATAAATACCGACTGCACGCCAAAGTTCTTCCGATCAGCATCGTCCAGAATGAACTGCCGACCATGCGGCGCTATCGCATTGTGATTATCGATGAAAGCCATAATTTGCGCAACCGGGAAGGAAAACGTTATAAAATCATCCAGGAATACATCCAGCATAACGACAGCAAGGTCATTTTACTGTCGGCCACACCATACAATAAAAATTACACGGATCTGTCCAGTCAGCTACGTCTGTTTCTGAGTGAGGATCAAAGTCTCGGAATATCGCCGGAAAACTATATCAACAGCATCGGCGGTCGACATGAATTTCAGGCGCGACATCAGGTGGGAATAAACAGCATCGCGGCATTTGAACGCAGCGATTTCATCGATGATTGGCGTGAACTGATGCGGTTGTTCCTCGTTCGCCGGACAAGAAGTTTTATCAAAAACAACTATGCTCAAGTCGATCCTGCAAATGCGCGTGAGTATCTGGAATTCCCGGACGGCAAACGCTCCTATTTCCCCAAACGCATGCCGAAAAAAGTCGAATACGAGTTTGATCCTGCTGATCAATCCGATCAGTACGCCAGGCTCTATTCCGAGCGGGTCATCTCGATCATCAACTCGCTCAGCCTTCCGCGTTATGGTCTGGGCAACTATGAAAAAGAGCATCCGGAGACGCCTCCGTCGGAGAAAGAAAAGATCATTCTCGAAAATCTGTCCCGCGCCGGACGCCGACTCATGGGATTCAATCGCACAAATCTCTTCAAGCGTCTCGAAAGCAGCGGACACGCCTTCCTGCTTTCCCTATGCCGGCATGTTTTGCGGAACTTTATATTCATTCATGCGATCGATAACGACCTCGAATTCCCCATCGGACCGCAGGAAAATGTTCAACTGGACGATTTTCTGCAAGATGATGCGGATGATCCGCAAAACACCATCTCTGAATTTGTTGTTGATGAAAATATGTACAAACAGCGGGCGCAAAAGCTGTACGCTGCTCTGGCGCACCATCGATCCCGCTATGACTGGATTCGCACGTCGCTGTTCGAAGCATCCATCCGACAAGCACTGCTGCTGGATGCTCGTGCGTTGATCGAGATCATCAAACTGGGAAAAGAGTGGCGGCCGGAAAAAGACCGCCAGCTGAATGCGCTCCATAGACTGTGCGACGAGCTGCATAAAGATGACAAGATCCTCGTATTCACTCAGTATGCCGACACAGCGGTCTATCTGGCCGAAGAACTGAAAAAGCGCGGCGTGCATCGGCTCGCTCTGGTGACCGGGGACAGCGATGATCCAACCGAATTGGCCTTTCGTTTCAGTCCGATCAGCAACAACAAGAATGATATCAAAGGTACGGAAAAAGAGCTGCGAATTCTCATTTCGACCGACGTGTTGAGCGAAGGCCAGAATTTGCAGGATGGCCATATCGTCGTCAATTATGATCTGCCCTGGGCGCTCATCCGGTTGGTGCAGCGAGCGGGCCGCGTCGATCGCATCGGCCAGCTCGCTGACGAGATTCTCTGCTACTCGTTCCTGCCGGAAGACGGCATCGAGCAGATCATTCGCCTGCGCGGTCGGCTGACGCAACGCATTCGCCAGAACGCCGAAGTTGTTGGCTCCGACGAGGTCTTTTTCGATGGCGATCCCGTCAACGTCGCCGATCTCTACAACGAAAAAGCCGGCATCTTTGATGAAGATGACGATGAGGAAGTCGATCTGTCATCTTTTGCCTTCCAAATCTGGAAAAATGCCACCGAGGCAGATGCCTCCCTGCTCAAGTCCATCCCGCAAATGCCGAACGTCGTTTATAGCACAAAAGCCATGGATGAAAACGCTGATCAACAGGGCGTCATCGTCTATGCGCGCACGGCTGACGATAATGATGTTCTGGCTTTTGTCGATGATCAGGGTAGGTTGATCACCCAGTCGCAGCTGACGATTCTTCGCGCTGCAAAATGTGCGGCTGATACGCCGGCGCTGGAGAAAATTCCGATGCATCACGAGCTGGTGAAGAAGGGACTCGGTTACATCCAGGACATTCAATCGCAGATCGGCGGCCAGCTCGGTAAAAAAACCGGCGCCCGTTACCGGGCATATATGCGATTGATGCGCTATTACGAAGAACAGAAAAACAGCCTCTTTGCCAACGATCAGCTCAAACGCGCCATCGATGACATTTATAATTTCCCGCTGCGCGAAACCGCCCGCGATACCTTGAACCGTCAATTAAAATCGGGCATCAGCGATGATGATTTTGCCGAACTGGTCATTTCGCTGCGCGAAGAGGATAGACTGACAATCTCAGCCGAAAAAACCACGTCCATGGAACCTCGCATCATCTGTTCATTGGGCCTTTCAGCACAGGGAACCGAGCATGCACCTTGATCGATGCGACTTTGACCGCTATATCAAAACTCGCGACTTTAAGCGGCTTTTCGCTGAATTGGGGTGGGACAATGTCAAGCTGCATGTCCCGATCGCCATCGAAGAGCACCTCTTCACCCTCGAGGCGGTCGCGGAGAAACGCGGTTTTACCATTTTCACTTGTTCAACCATGACGGACGGTGAGATCCCGCATGCGGATATCCGCAAAAAAATCGATCGACAAGTCACCAAGCGATTCTTTGAGCACATTATCATTTTTATCAACAAAGACGGATCCTGGCAGATCTGGCAGTCCAGCATTCGCGCCGCTAACAAGCCCATCATCGTTCGCGAAACGCATTATCATGCGCATCAGAGCCCGGAAATACTGGTGCAAAAACTGTCCGGATTATTTTTCTCACTCGATGAAGAAGATCGCATCGGCCTGGTCGATGTGCGTCAGCGCGTGTCGGAGAGTTTCAACAAGAACACCGAACGCATCACCCGGCAGTTTTATGAAAAGTTCAAAAAGCACCACACCGCCTTTCTGAATTTTATCGACGGCATACAATCTCAAGTGGACAGGGACTGGTATGCGTCGCTGATGCTTAACCGTCTGATGTTCATCTATTTCATTCAGAAAAAGGGCTTTCTCGACAACGATCGTCACTATCTTCGCAACAGATTGCAAATGACGCGGGAGAAAAGAGGTCGCGATCAATTCTATTCCTTTTATCGCAATTTTCTCCTCGTCCTGTTTCATCAAGGATTGGGAGCGCCACATCACAGTCAGGCGCTTGAAAAAGAAATCGGCCGGGTGCCCTATCTGAACGGCGGCCTGTTCGATGAACATCGCCTGGAAAAGGACAATCCCGCCCTGCAGATAAAAGACGAGGCCTTTGAGCGCCTGTTCGATTTCTTTGACGAATACCAATGGCACCTGGACAATCGCATAAGCGCGTCCGGCAGGGACATCAATCCCGATGTGATCGGCTATATTTTCGAAAAGTATATCAACGACCGCGCCGAAATGGGCGCCTATTACACCAAGGAAGACATCACCGACTATCTCAGCAAAAACTGCATCATCCCGCGGCTGTTTGATATAGTGAAAAAAGAGCGTGCGGCGGCCACGGGCCTCTGGCAACTAGCGCAGGAAAATCCCGACCGCTATATGTACGATGCCATGCGACACGGCGTCCGTCAAGAACTGCCGGACAATTGGCAAGAGCTCTCGATTGACGAGCGCGTCGCCGCCGGGCTACCGGACGACATCGCCATCGGCATCGATACCAGCGCTCCAAATCTGCTGGAACGGCGCGCCTCCTGGAACAGAAGAGCGCCGCAAGAGATCGCGCTACCCACCGAGATCTATCGGGAAGTCATCGAGCGCCGCAAACGCTACTGGGAAATATATGCAAAGTTGAGCGACGGTGAGATCGCCGACATCAACGATTTTATCACCTACAATCTCGACATTCGCCAGTTCGCCCAGGATGCGGTCGCGTACTGCGAGAGTCCGGACTTTATTCGTGCCATGTACAAAGCGCTCTGTCGCATCACCATCCTCGACCCGACCTGCGGTTCAGGCGCGTTTCTTTTTGCAGCGCTGAATATATTGGAGCCCTTGTACGAAACGTGTCTGCTGCGCATGCAGGAGTTCCTCGAGGCAGAAGATCAGGCAGGTGGCCGCCGCTATTCGCCATTCCGCCAGGTGCTGGATGAAATGAAAAAGCATCCGAATCCTCATTATTATATCTATAAAAAGATCATCCTGCAGAACCTGTACGGCGTGGACATTATGAACGAAGCGGTCGAGATCGCCAAGCTGCGCCTGTTCCTCAAGCTGATGGCCGAGCTGGACGACGTTGCCCAGGTGGAGCCGCTGCCGGACATCGATTTCAACATCCGCGCCGGTAACACCCTCGTCGGTTTCGCCACGGAAAAAGAGCTGCACGACGCCATTGGCGCGACATTCGATTTCGATGACATGCAATCGATTCTGCGCGACAAAATGGAGCTGGTGGCGCTGGCGTTCAAGCGTTACAAGGAGGTGCAGCTCTCGGGGCAAGACCTTGATCACGCCGACTACAAGGCCGCCAAAGATGATCTGAACGGCCGCCTGGCCGAGCTCGACGAAGAGCTGAATCACTACCTGGCCCGACAATACGGCGTCGAGCCAGCGAAAAAGAGAGAGTATGAAGGCTGGAAGGCCTCGCATAAGCCGTTTCACTGGCTGGCCGAGTTTTACGAGATTGTGCATGCGAATGGTGGATTTGATGTGATAATTGGGAATCCGCCGTATGTGGAGTATTCAAATGCACGAAAGATTTATAAGGTTCTCGAAAGAAATTATCAAACATTGTTAAGTGGAAATCTTTACGCTTTCATAACCGAACGATCAATGGGTATAATTCATAGGAGTGGGAAAATAGGACTAATTGTTCCAATTGCTCTGGTCTGTACACAAAGAATGGAGCCTTTGATTCAATTAATAAAAACAAAAACATCTTCGTCTTGGATAAGCTGCTATGCTGAAAGGCCATCAAAACTTTTTTCTGGAGCAGAAGTATTGCTGGCAATTTCCATTATGCATTTTTCAAATTATACGAAAGCCAATTATATAACAGGATTGAGAAAATGGATTTCAGAATATCGCCCTGTACTTTTCGAAACAATACGTTATAATAAAGTGTACAATCAAATTAGAAGTTACCTTCTACCCAAAATTGACTGCATTTTAGAGCTCGGTCTTATCGAAAAAGTATTTTACAACTCAAAATCTTTAGAATACTCCCTTAAAAAAGATTCAATTAATAAGATATTTTATCGCATTGGAGGAGGGCGCTATTGGAAAATATTTACAAATTTCCAACCTGTATTTATTTTAAACGGTCAAAGTGCGGTATCAAGTCGAGAAAATTATTTATATTTTGAAGATTCCGCATCAAGAGACATAGCAATTGCAGCTTTAAACAGCAGTCTATTTTTCTGGTATTTCCAATTGACAACCAATGGTAGAGATATGAATCCATCTGATTTAAGGCAGTTCCCACTTAATATAGATTCGATTCCCGATTATATGAAAAATGAAATCCAAACTATGACTCAAAAGCTTATGTCAGACTATAAAAAATATAAAATTATGAAAAGTAAGGTTTCAAAGAAGACCGGGCATATACAATATGAGGAATTTTATCCAAGGCAGTCAAAAAATATATTGGATGAAATTGATATTTTGCTTGGTTCTCTTTACAATTTGTCTGAAGAAGAGCTCGACTACATCATCAATTACGACATCAAATATCGCATGGGTGAGGAATTGGAGTCCGAAGAAGTAGACTAGATAGCTTACCTGATCACGTGAGCAAAATAGATTGGGACTTTTAGTCCTTCTTGATCGGGCTTGAAGCCCTGCGGCATTTCGCGTCCAGGGATGAGTCCCGTGGCGGGATGAATCCATGAATGATCGCGAAAGCATTTAATTTTATGATCACGGTGAGAGATCTCCCTTGCGAAAAGCCACTCTATTATAAAGCGGTCTCTTCAAATAATTAAAACAAATAAGGCAAGCGACGATTCACAAATTGTGGATTAGCGTGTAAATCAGCTATGAGCAAGGTCTGGAATTTTTTCGCTGCAAATCGACCGCATCGAGAACGTAATCAAAATAATTTTCGCAAACCATGATCATTGTCGAATTGAATCTATGGCAGCCCCGTATTGGGACCGCGACAATGGTCTGTTGATGCGGGAGGATGTCGGCACGTTGAAATATTCATGCAAGCATTCTATTGTTAGACCAGAAAAAGAACCAGCAGAATATCGAGGGTGGAAAATTTGTTTGCATTCATAGTAATTTATGATAACTTTTAGAGTAGCCATTTCCGTCAAATGGAGAGCAATATGTCTGAGAGAACTATTGACATTACATTCCCGGTGAAAGAAAATATACTTCTTTCACTCAAAGAGAATAAAGATGATTTCCTAAAAGAGATTCTATTTTCTTCCGCCCTCCAACTCTATCGCAAGAAAAAGCTGTCGCTGGGCAAGGCAGCAGAATTGGCCGGTTTCTCGAAAATTGAGTTCATTGAAAAATTGAATGCTGAGGAAGAGTTTGTCTTCGATTATGATGATGATGAGCTGACTGAAATCATGGAAGATGCGAACAGGATTAAGACAATATGATTGTCGTCTCCAACACGACTCCCATCATATCACTCGCTTCAATCCGAAAAATTGAGATCCTTAAAAGCCTCTTTGGTGAAATTTTAATTCCTCAAGCCGTCTATGATGAAATCAAAGCAAAGGAAAGCTATGGCTATGAGGAGATTGATCTTGCTTTCATTAATGTAAAAAAAGTAAAAGGCCAACTTTACAAAGACCTCTTGTTGAGTCAACTTGATTTAGGGGAAACAGAAACAATCCTGCTGGCAAAAGAGCTCAAAGCAGATTATGTTCTTATCGATGAAAATCTTGCATATAAAATTGCTAAAAATTCAGGACTTGATGCTATACGAACTTTGTCTATTCTTCTAATAGCAAAAGAAAAGGGGATCATTGACACTATCAAACCTCTACTTGATGAAATGATTTCCAAAGGACGATGGTATTCGCATAAAGTGTACGACAGCTTTTTGAAGAAAATTGGCGAACTTTGATCACACCGGGGATTCATGTTTTACCTGGGAAACGAAGCACTGCTCTCTCTTCACAAGATCGGCTTTCTCTGTTCCCGCTCTTATCCAGCAACTATTGTGTTGAAAGCCTATGACTGGGCGGTGGAACAGCGGGAGAAGGGACAGTGCATCATCTCAGGATTTCATTCGACGATCGAAAGAGATGTTTTCAGCATCCTCCTCAAAGGCGAGCAGCCGGTCATCATGGTTCTGGCACGCGGCCGGCCGAAGCGATTTCCCCCCGATGTGATGCGAGCCTTTGCGGAGAAGAGATTGCTGGCGATCACTCCGTTCGACGAACAGTTGCGGAGGCCAACCGCACAAACGTGCCGGCGCCGAAATGAACTGATCGTTGAATTGGCGGATGAAATTGTCATCGCCTACGCAGCCCCCGAAGGATGCCTGGCAAGAACTATGATCAATTCAGAGAAAATTGATTTAAAATTGAAAGCGCTATAGTGGCATCTCACAATAAGAAATAGTCGATATTCAACGAGAAATGAGGGCAAGATGATGTCAACTAGAATGCGCATTTCGGTTGAATGACCCCCAGGAGGTGATCCATGTTCGAATTACCCGAATACACGACGCTGGCAAAGCAGATGGTCCAGATCCTGACCGGCAAACAGATCAGCGACGGCCGGCTGGGCAACTCGCCGCACAAGTGGGTCTGGTACAACAGAAAGCCTGATGAATTCGCGGCCCTCACAGTCGGCAAAGTGCTCGGCGAGGCCTATTGCCGGGGACGATGGCTTTTCATCCCGCTGGAGCCGGGGCACGTTCTGGTGTTTGGCGAATGCGGCGGCAAGATCCAGTATCATTCGTCCGTTGCCCTGATCCCGAAAAAATATCATCTGCTCATTTTGTTTAACGATGGGACAGCCCTCTCGGCGGTCACGCAGATGTGGGGCGCCATGGAATTGTATGCAAAGGGCGAGGAGCTCGA
>JAFGJB010000301.1 GCA_016929295.1 Candidatus Zhuqueibacterota bacterium
GACATTGTTCTCATCATCCAAAATGGGAAAGCCATGAATTTCAACATATCTCTTGTTGCCGTATTTGTCGAAATGAATGTGTTCCAGTGTGACCGGCTTTTTCGTCCTCTTGACTTCCTGTAATGGACAGATATGTTCATCACCTTGACACGGCTGACAGCGATCATGCGTAAGAGCATAGCATTTTGTGCCTATCGACAGGGTGCCAAAAGCAGCCGTAGCGCTGTTTGCCATGGTAATCTGGTAATTGTTCACATCGACGACATAAAAAGGGTGCGACAACGATTCTATCGTGTTGATGAACAGCTGGTTCTTCATACGTAGCTGCTCTTCGGTTTTTCTTTGCTCAGTGATGTCACGAGCTGTGGAGATCGCTCCCTGCACCTCGCCGTGCGCATCTTTCAAGGCACGACACCACCAGGCGAGCAGTCGTCTTTCACCATCCTGACGGCGCTGCCAGCTCTCCAGATAAAATACATTCTCATCGCCGGCAAAGAGAGACTGGACAAGATCATACGTATCTTGTTCATCGGCAAAAAAAAGGGACGCCTCCCTGCCGATCACATCGGCGCCAAAAAAATCCAGCCCGGCCTGGTTCGCCCATTTGTATACCTTGTTCAAATCGACTTCCATGATGATGTCAGGGATGGCGGCAAGCAATGCTTCGAATCGGCTTGTGAATGCCGAAGATTTGTCGGTGGTTGAAGATTGAGTGGACTTTCTCATTTCAAGACTTTTTTCTAATGACAAGTGCTCGCAATCATTATTCTGCCCCTATGAGCTGAGCGCATCCGAACAAATACTGCTCTTGCACAAAAACATGAAGGTGCCCAAGTCACAAGTCATGCATATAGCGGATATTCATACAAAATCTCGCATCCATCGAGGCCAATCATATTCTGTTCTCGCATTAATTCTTGAGCACGACTTATTCGATCATGCCTAATCTTCATGATAGTGGCTCCCTCATTGTACAAAAATCAACTATCTCATTGCTCGGATAACACTACAACCTGGCCAGAATATTTCGTAGTCGATTCATTAGGAAGTATTGAACTCAGAAAGATATAAAGCTATTTATTAAACAGCCCATCAATTGTTTTGCACCCAACAAGGGGTGGCTTGGAATCGCGAAATATTTTAAGTAATTGTAATTATATTACTTGCAACAATTCTTCTACGTTTCCGAGCCACCCCTTGTTGGCGTAAATGTGAATCTAAATGCGGCCGGATTAATAACTTTTTTTACGCTACTCTTCTTTGCCCGGTGCCAGTGTTTTTATCCCAAGCGTCCTTCAATATAGTCTGCTGTGCGGCGGTCTTGCGGCGAGATGAACATGTCGACCGTGGAATTGTGTTCAATGAGCTCGCCCATCAGCATAAAGATGCACTCTTCACTGACCCGACGCGCCTGCGCCATATTGTGGGTGACGATGAGAATGGTGTATTGTCCTGCCAGGCTGAGCATCAGCTCTTCGATGTGACGCGTTGCCTCGACATCGAGCGCCGAGCATGGTTCATCCATGAGGATGAGACGCGGTTTCAAAGGCAGCAAGCGTGCAATGCACAGCTTTTGCTGCTGTTCCAACTGCAGCGTTGTCGCTTTGGCTTTCAGGTTATTATGCAAATCCTTCCATAATCCCACGGCAGTCAACGCTTCTTCGACGGTGGCGTCGGTAGCTGATCGCTGTAGATTTTGCTTTCCCGAATGAATCCGCAGCCCAAAGACGATATTCTCGTACACAGAGATCGGCAGCGGATTGGGGCGTTGAAAAACCATGCCCACAGTTTTGCGCAACTCTATTAGTGAAACATCGGCATCGTAAATATTTTTGCCAAATATCTTGATCTCACCCGTGGTGGTGACGTTGCCGTATCGTTCATTGATGCGATTGAAACAGCGCAACAGCGTTGTTTTTCCGCATCCGGAAGGTCCGATGAGTCCGGTGATGATCCCAGCCCGAATATTCAAATTGACATTTTTCAGCGCCTGAAAATCACCGTACCACAGATTGAGATCACGCGTTGACAGGCCGACAGAGAGGTCCATTAGCCAAAGACTCCATTTACATATTCGTATGTCTGGCGTACGGCCGCTTTTTCTGAAAATATAACTTTAGTATCATCGATCTCCACCAATTCTCCGTTGAACATGAATGCAGTTCGATCGGCCAGGCGTCGCGCTTGCTGCACCAAATTGGTCACCAGAATTATAGTCATCTGCGAGCGCAATTCCTTCAGCACCTCTTCGATGCGCATAGTGGTAACCGGATCAATGGCGATAGAAAACTCATCGAGGCACAGAACCTGCGGTTCGTGCGACAAGGCTCTGGCAATCGTAAGCCGTTGTTGCTGGCCACCGGAGAGCCTTGTTCCAAGTGTCTGCAGCCGCGTTTTTACCTCATCCCACAAGGCAGCTTGTCGCAAGCAACGTTCGACACAGTCGTCGAGGTCGCGTTTTTTGCGCACTCCGGCCATCCGTGGCGCAAATGCGACGTTATCATAGATGGACAGCGGTAGTCCCACCGGCAACGGCGACACGATGCCAATGCTGCGACGCAGTTTATAGACATTGCTCAGTTTTTGAATGTCCTGGCCATCCATGAACACCTGGCCAGAAGTGTGGGCGCCGGGAATCAGCTCGATGGTTCTGTTCAAAACCTTGAGCAGAGTCGATTTCCCTGACTGTGCCGGCCCGATGATGCCGAGGATTTCGTTCTGGTAGACATCGAAAGAAATCCCTTTGATGGCTTGCTTGTGTCCAAAGCGCACTCTCAGGTCTTTAATTGTCAGTTTTGAATTTTTCATCACCACTTTTTCCGTGAGCGTAGCCGGACACGTAAGATAATCGCAAAGGCATTCACCAACAGCACGGTTCCCAGCAGAACCACAGCTGTTCCATAGGGTAAAGCGTCCGGCACATCCGGAACCTGCGTTGAAATAGTGAACAGGTGCATGGAGAGCGCCATACATTGATCCAGCAGACCATAGGCAAAAAAATCGCCCTCGCGAATGGCTTTATAGAACACAGCGCCGGTGAACATGACGGGCGCTGTCTCTCCGGCAGCGCGGGACACCTGCAGAATGATGCCGGTGAGAATGCCGTTGATGGAATTGGGCAGAACCACGTGCCGAATCGTTTGCCAGCGCGTGGCGCCGACGTTCCAACACGCTTCGCGAAAGGCAAAGGGGACCGAAGAAAGGGCCTCTTTGGTGCTGGTGATGATGACCGGCAGGGTCATGATCGCCAGCGTCAGTGAGGCTGCCAGAACGGATCGGCCGATGCCCGCAGCCAGCACAAAAGCGCCGAGGCCGAACAGGGCGTACACAATGCTTGGCACGCCAGCCAGGTTGACAACTGCCAGATGAATAATGCGCGTCAATGCGTTGTCACGGGCATATTCGTTCAGGTAGACGGCGGTCATCACTCCGAGAGGGGTGGCAATCAACAGCGAAAAAAGAACCAGATAAATGGTGCCGAGGAGCGGCGCAAAAACACCGCCGGCGCGCATGCCATGCGAGGGATTTTTAATGAGGAAATCAAGGGATAAGATAGGCCATGCTTTAGCGACAAGATGCAGGATGATCAACAAGAGAGGAATGACCATCAGTAGCGTCATGCTTAAAAAGACCAAACGGGCAGCTTTTTCGCTGCGCTCATTTTTCAATGTCAAAGGAGTGGCGGTGAACATGCAGGTCCCTATTGTTTGCGGATGCCTTTGACAATCAGATCAGCAGTCAGGTTGATGATAAAGGTGATCATGAATAGCAGAATGCCGATGATGAACAGAACTTGATAATGATCTGAATGTACCGCTGCTTCGCCGAGCTCTGCGGCGATCGTAGCCGTCAGGGTCCGTACTGGATCCAGAAGACTTGTGGGAATCCGGATGGAATGGCCGGTGGCCATCAGCACAGCCATGGTCTCTCCGATCCCGCGTCCGATTCCCAGCAAAACAGCCGCAAGCAGGCCGTTGCGGGCTGCCGGCAACAATACCCGATAGACCAATTGCCAGCGTGTGCATCCCATGGCAATCGCCGCCTCGCGATAAGAGTCGGGAACCGCCTTGAGTGCATCCTCGCCAATGGAAACGACGATGGGCACACTCATCAGCGCCAGAATGATGCCGCCGTTGAGCATCGTCAATCCGATCGGAGCATGAAACAGACGAATGATCAGCGAGTTCATGATCGTGAGGCCAATAAAGCCCCATACAACAGAAGGAATGGCTGCCAGGAGCTCGATGATGATTTTAACGGTCTCCCTCACTCTAGCGGAACAAAATTCGGAAATGTAAATCGCTGCGCCGAGACCGAACGGAATGGCAATCAACATGGCCAGCGTCGTCACACTAAAAGTTCCTAAAATGAGCGCCAGTGCCCCATAGCGTACATGGCTCTGTGATGTCGGATACCATTCGATACTGGTGAAGAATTCAACAGGCTTAAATCCCCGAAAAAGAAAGGCTGACCCTTCGCGAAAGACAAAGAAAAAGATGGCGAAAACAAACAGTATGGAGCTGACGCCGCAAATCCAAATGATCCGTTCGATGAGCCATTCTTTGATAGATTCAAAACGTGTGCGCCCCTTCATGGCTTCTTTTCCTCGCTGGAGACAGCGGCCATTGTCAAGGGCACGTATCCGGATTCCTGGACAATTTTTTGGCCTTCAGCTGCCAGGATCCAATCGAGATACTGGTGAACTTTTCCTGACGGCTCGCCCAGCGTGTACATTAACAGCGGTCTGGCGATGGGATAGTTGCCGTTTTGGGTGTTCTCGATAGTCGGAAGATAGGCCTTTTGGCCCAGCTTTTTGGTGATCTTGATCATTTTCACATGCTCTGTCGCGTATCCCATGCCGCTATAGCCAATGGCGTTTGGTGTTCGGCCCACCAGCTCGACAACATCTTTTGAACCATGCATGTCGATCGTGCCGAGACGAAAGTCGCGCTTTTTGCCAAGAACAGCTTCGCGAAAATAATGATAGGTGCCGCTGTTCGACTGCCGACTGACAACGATGATTTCGTCCGATCCTTTGGCAAGTGTAACTCCCAGCTGGCGCCAGCGCGTCGTCCCGCCCTTCTCACCATAAATGTCCGCCAACTGCTCGAGTGACAAGCTATCCAGGGTGCTGCTCTTGTGCACATAGATGCCTAATCCATCATATCCGACCAGAAATTCATATGGATCTTTGCCAGTATTCTTTTTCGCCGCCTCGATCTCGCTAGGCTCCATTTTGCGACTGCAGTTGGCAATATCAACCGTCCCGTTGATCAGTGCGGCGATGCCGGTGCCGGAACCGCCGCCGGACACTTCGACGGAAACATCCGGCGCGACGGTGCTGTAGATTTCCGCCCACGCCTGCGCCAAATTCACCATCGTGTCTGAGCCGGTGTTCTGGATCGTGGTGTGCGTGCCTGCTCCGTCGGCAGAAGATTGTCTGTGCAGGCAGGCGTGGAAAATCAGGCATATCTGCAGGATACAGAGTAATAAAATAGGCCAGCGAACGACTCGTTTCCTGTACCTCGGCAAATCCATCTCATTCTTCCATTTCTCAGGCGGTGAACAGGCTGCTAAATGTCTTGTCCGGACAACGCACTCACCAAATCGCGTATATTCTCAGATAATTGCTGATAGACTTGTTCAAAGGCGGGAAAAAGAATTGCGGGATCGCCACTATCTATTCTCGGCATCTTTTCCGGCCATTCCAGGACGCGTTTGTTCAGGGGCATCTTAAGTTGTGTTATGCGGATGCGCTTCGAGAGCAAAATGACCAACTGCACGGGGGGTATCGTTTTCACTTCATCGATGGTTTTTGGTATTTGCGCCGAGATGTCGATACCTTTTTCCGCCATGAATGCAACGGTCATGGGGTGAATGCTGCCGACGGCCATGCCGGCGCTGCTGAAATGGAACCGGCAATCAGCGAGGGATTTGCCTATTGCTTCCGCCATCTGACTGAGAAGCGAATTATCTTCATCGATGAAAAGAATATGAAATCCGCCGGCTCCCCGGTGATGCACATTCTCACCCGTGACGACATATTGAGTTTCCTGGCATATATTCTTTGCCTGATCCGACACGCGCTCCAGCCGCCTCGCAATGGTCAGCAATGGATTGATTGCATCTTGCGGCAAAATCCCTTGCGAACTCTGCTTGAAAATTTGATCTGATATCTGAAAACGCAAGCGATCTGCGACGTCCTCTATTTCCTGCAGCCCGGCAGCTTGTTCGATATCACAATTGAGGAATGCCTGAACCGATTGTTGGAACATCGGAATAGATGTGTCGGCCAATTCCTGATAGGAAGTACAATCGATGTTGGTTTTGATATCGTGCAGCAGAACAGACTGGCGCGCCATGCTTTCGGCATAGTCACCGACACGCTCCAAACTGCTGACCATTTTGAGCACCGAATATACAAACCGCAAGTGCGTCGCCACTGGCTGATGCCTGATGATGAATTGAAGGCAAAGCCGATCGATCTCGTCTTCAAGATCGTCGATGAGCTGATCGCGCAGGATGACGATATACGCTTGCTGTCTGTTTTTCCGCAGCAGAGCATCCATGGCACCGCGCAGGGCGGCAACGTCTAATTCAGCCATCCTGAGTACTTTGAGCTTGATCTCTTCAAGGTCCTTTGCCAAGCTTTTTTCATAGTGCGGTTCAATATTCATTTTCCACCTTTCCATGGAAAAAAGGCAAGCACAGTAAAAGGCTTTTTCCTCGCCTGGACAAAAATAAGAATAAATTATCGTTTAAACAAATAAAAGTGCCGGCACGATAGTGAAAGGCCGGCTGGATAGTAAAAATGCTCTTTTAAATAACTAACACGCATAGCTCATCCTTCTTCTCGATCGCAGTGCCCTGTATGGCCAGGTTGGAATGATGCCGGCCTCTTCGTCGCCGCACAGCATTTGCCCCCTGTCAGAGCATCGCCTGTACTTCGCGCACCAGCTCATCGACAATGTCCGCTTCCTTGATCTTGCGCACGATGCGACCTTTTTTGAACAGCGTGGCGCTACCCACGCCGCAGGCGACGCCGATGTCGGCGTGACGCGCCTCGCCCGGGCCATTGACGACGCAGCCCATGACCGCGACGGCGATCGGCTTGTCGATGCCCGCCAGACGCGCCTCGACGCGCTCGGCGATGGCGATGAGATCCACCTCGGTGCGACTGCAGGTCGGACAGGAGATCAGATTGACGCCGCGCTGCGACAGATTGAGGCTTTTGAGAATCTGGTAGCCGACATAGACCTCCTCGACCGGATCGCCGGTCAGGGAGACGCGCAAAGTGTCGCCGATGCCGTCGGCGAGCAGCACGCCGCAGCCGACCGCCGATTTGATGGTGCCGGAGCGCACCGTACCGGCCTCGGTGACACCGATGTGCAGCGGCACGTCGGTCAGCTCGGAGGCCATGCGATAGGCGGCAATGGTCTGCAGCACATCGGATGACTTGAGCGAGAGGACGATATCCTCGGCGCCGAATTCCCGGCAGAGCTCGACATGGCGCAGCGCGCTTTTGACCAGGGCTGCGGTGGTCTCGCCTCCCTCCTGCTGCAGTATGTCCCTGGCGATGGAGCCGGAATTGACGCCGACGCGGATAGGGACATGGTGCTGGACGGCCTTTTTCACCACCTGCTCCACCTTGGCGCGCGCGCCGATGTTGCCCGGATTGATGCGGATTTTGTCAGCGCCGGCATCGATGGCGGCGAGCGCCAGCGCATGATGGAAATGAATATCCGCCACCAGCGGCGTCGTGCAGCGCTTTCTGATCTCTGCAAAAGCGAGGGCCGCCTCTTTTGTCGGCACAGCGATTCGGACGATGTTACAGCCAGCCTCTTGCAGACGATGGATCTGCGCGAGCGTGGCTGCAATGTCCGTCGTCTTGGTGTTGGTCATGGACTGCACCGAGATCGGCGCGTCGCCGCCAATGGCGACGGCGCCGACCATGACTTTTTTGGTTACTCTTCTCATAACTGCGTCTAACCTGATAAATTCACTCACCCAAAGACACCAAGACTCCAAGATTGATTTTATTAGAGTTAAATATCATGTGAAAGAAAGCACGAAAAGCAATGAGAATTATAACCAATTCGCATATGAATATCAAGGGAATTCCCGGACAGTGGTAAAAGAAAGGACAGACCAACACAAAAGGCATATAAACACAAGATACTCTATGAATGAACAATATGAAAAAATACTACGTTCACTTGTCGTGATGGATCTAAAATCACGCAAAGCCGCAAAGGATACGCAAAGAAAAATTGTAGAGACATTTACGCAATGATAAGCGATCTGACAATTAGTAAATCTTAAATACTTGCTGTGTCTTTGCGGCTCTGCATATTTGCGTGAGATTATAACAGCAACCGACCTTGACGAAAAATTGATAAAAGCGATTGTATATGTGCGAAATATTTTAAAAATTCAGCAAAAGGAGGCAGTTATGGATATCTTTGAAAAGGTTGCTGAGGCGACGAACCGCGGCATCCCGCTGGTGCTGGCGACGGTGATCGACGTCAAAGGCTCGGCGCCGCGCGCCGCCGGCGCAAAAATGATCGTCTGGCAGGATGGCCACGTCGATGGCAGCATCGGCGGCGGCGCCGTCGAAAAGGCGGTCGTCGAGGCAGCGCTCAAGCTGTTCGCCCGGCCCGAGGCACAGGTCTATCACTATGACCTGACGGATCTCAACATGCAATGCGGCGGCGACATGACGGTCTTTCTGGAGCCGGTCATTCCCAAACCGCAGCTCGTTTTATTTGGTGGCGGCCACATCGGCCTGGCGCTTGCTACTATCGCCGATCTGCTCGATTTTGCGGTGACTGTAGTGGACGACCGCCCGGAGTTTGCCACGCCGGAACGATTTCCGCGCGCCACCGTCATTCTGGCCGAGTCGTACGCCAGCACCGTACAAAAGATGACGATCGCTGCGGACGCCTACATCGTCATCGTCACCCACAAGCATCTGCACGATCAGGAGATCATCGATGTCTGCGCGACCAAGCCGTTCAAATACCTCGGCATGATCGGCAGCCGCAGTAAGGTTGCCAAGTCCTTCAATCTGCTCGCCGACCGTGGTGTGGCCAAAGAGATCATCAATCGCATTCACAGCCCCATTGGCCTGAACATCGCCGCCAACACGCCCGCCGAGATCGCCGTGGCCATTGCGGCGGAGATGATCGCTATCCGCAACGGCGCGGATGTCAGCGCAACCTCCATGAAACTATCGCATGCCTGACAAGATACAAGCCATCATCCTCGCCGCCGGCGAGTCGCGGCGCATGGGACGGCTGAAACCGCTGCTCAGGATCGGCGACAAGACGGCGCTCGGCCACATCGTCGAGCAGCTGCAAAACGCCGCCATCGATACGATACACATCGTCGTGGGCTATGAGGCGGAGCGGATCATCAGAGAATCGGGCGTCGCCGGCCATTTTGTTGTGAACGAGCGCTACCCTCTCGGCCAGTTCTCGTCGCTGCAAAGAGGCATCGCGGCGCTGTCGGAGTGCGCTGTAGCGGCCGTCTGTCTGGTCGATCAGCCGCAGATACAGCCGGCCTGGATTCTGGCGCTCATCGCCGGACTGCAGCCATCGATCAAAATCGTCCGCCCGTCCTTTCACGGGTCATCCGGCCATCCGGTGCTCTATACGCAGTCGCTCTTTCAGGAGATCCTCGCCATGCCGCCGACCGCTACAGCCAAAGAGCTTATGCGCAGCTATGCGGCGCAGACGGTTTTTGTCGACATGGATTCGGAGGCGATCCTTTATGATGCGGACACACCGGCGGATTTTGCGGCGATGAAAAGATGGCTGGAGGGGTAACTGTTGTAGAACCCCCCGGCACCTCGGAAGGTTGAGGTGGCACGCGGGGCACCAGGGAGCGCGAAGCAATCCAGAGCAACGAGCTCCGAACCTGACGCGAGGCTCACTTCCTTCAGCAAGCGGGGCGCCTTCGCGATGACTGGAGGTGGCAGGCGGGCCCCTTCGCGATGACTGGAAGTGGCAGGTGCGGCACCTTCGCAATGACTGGATGTGGCAGGCGGGGAATCTTCGTGATGACCGCCCCTCAGTCATTGCGAGCGCTCCCTCTGCTGAAACAAAAGGCAGTAGACTCAGACACGCCTCTTGCCCTGAGATCGCCACAGGTGCCCCGCACCAGGGAGCGCGAAGCAATACAGAGCAACGAGCTCCGAACCCGACACGAGGATCACTTCCTCCAGCAGGCGCGGCACCTTCGCGATGACTGGTTCATCCTTTTATGCCTCTTTATAACACCCTCGCGCCCCCGTGCACTGTTGCGGGTTGACCGTATCGTGGTCAGGGCCCACCGGACTGATGGTTTTCAGGCATTGATATTGCGAGGTCATATGCCGTTCCGAGGTCTCCGACTCGTCCAGCAGCCCGGGAAAGGTCGGACTGATGCGCATGAGCATGGCGCACATTTTTTTCTTCTTTATCATGATGTCACCTCTCCTGTTAAGCAGCCACCAGTTCGCGCAAGGCCCGCTTGAGCAGATTCTTCGCCAGAATCACCTTGTACTCGTTTTGCTCCAGCGGCTCGGCGTTGGCGAATTCGGTCGCCGCCGCGGCGAGGACGCGTTCTTCGGTCGCGACCTGGCCTTCCAGCGCTCGCTCGGCTTTCACCGCGCGCCAGGGCTTGGGCGCGACGCCGCCGTAGGCGATGCGCACATCTGTCAGCCGCTCTCCGTCGAGCCGCGCCGCAACCGCGACGCTCACCATGGCGAAATCAAACGAGTCGCGTTCACGAAACTTGACATAGTGGCTCTTTAGCGCCCTGGCAGAGGCCGGAATGAACACCTGCGTCACGAGCTCATCGTTTTGCAAAATGTTCTCTTTGTATGGATCCTGCGCCGGCAGCACCCAAAAGTCATCCGCCTTCACCCGGCGTTTGCCTTTGAGTCCGACCACCTCGATCTCGGCGCGCAAAGCGATGAGCATCGGCGCAATGTCCGATGGATAGACGATATAGCACGGATCGCCGCCGATGATGCAGTGATACTTGTTGTCGCCGTAAATGGCAAAACAGGTATCGCCGCCCTTGCGCAGACAATCAAAGCGGGCGCTACGATAATACCAGCAGCGCGGTCGCTGGCAGAGGTTGCCGCCCAGCGTGCCCATGTTGCGCAGCTGAATGGTGCCGACCGACTTGACGGCCTCGACAAATCCGGGACAAGCCTGCGCGTCCTTGCTGGCAATGATATCGGCCAGAAGCGCGCCGGCGCCGATGCGCAAGCCCTTGCGGTCGGATTTGATGAACGCGAGATCCGTGAGCTTTTTCAGGTTCACCACCACGTCGGGACGGTCGATGCCTTCCTTCATCCTCGCCAGTGCATCGGTGCCGCCGGCGAACAGGAGCGCCCGCTCCGCCTCGGCCAGGATTTTTGGCACGGACTTGATATCTTTGGGATTCACATATTCGAACGGTTTCATGATCAGCCCTCCTTCCTTCCTGCCAGCGCCATGAGGACTTTGTCCGGTGTGATCGGCAATTCATAAATGCGCGCGCCGATGGCATTGGCCACGGCATTGGCGATGGCGCCGACGCCCGGGATGGCCGGCGGCTCACCCAGGCCGATCACGCCGCGTTCGTGTTCATCATAAAACGTCACATCGAAATCGGGCATTTCCAGCGCGCCCGGTATCTTGTAATTCTCCAGATCCGCATTCGGCATGATGCCAGTATCGTGATCCAGCAAGCGATTTTCGAACAGCGAATAGCCGATCTCGCCGATCATGCCGCCGTTCACCTGGCTGCGAGCGGTGAGCAGATTGACCACCAGACCGCAATCCTGCACCGCCACCATGCGCTTCACCTGCACGCGGCCGGTCTCGGTATCGACCTCCACCTCGGCAAACTGACAGCCGGCGGTGCCGCTGCTCGACAGTCCCTCCGCCCACTGCACCTTTTCCGAGATGGCCTTGCCGTTCAGCGCCGCGCAGGCCGTCTTCCAGCCGATCTCTCCCTGGCCCGGGATGGTGAATTTCTTTTTGCCATAGCGGATCTCTTCCGGCTTGACGCCATATTCTTCGGCGACGACCTCGAGCAACTTTTTCTTGGCCGCTTCAGCGGCCAGCTTTACGGTCGGGGTGACCGACGGCGCCGTGGTACTGCCGCCGCTGGCCGGCGCCCAGGGGAAATCGCTCTCGCCGATCATCGGCTTGACATCGACGAGCTCGAGCTCCAGCTCCTCGGCCAGCACAGCGGCCACGATCGTCCAGGTGCCAACGCCGATGTCCTGCGTGCCGATTTTCACATCCACCGCGCCATCCGGGTAGATGTTGACGATCGCTTCGGTTCTGTTGTTGCCACCTCCTCCCCATCGGCCGCTGCCGACGCCCAGGCCGGTCACTTTCAAGCCTGTGCCGCTTCCCGATTGCTTTCGATTGCCCCAGCCGAACTTTTCTGCGCCGATCTTGTACTCCTGCTGTCGAGTGGAATTTGCATCGTTCTTGAGCCGAAATTCCAGCGGATCAATGCCGAGTTTGTCCGCCAGCTCGTCCATGGCCGACTCCATGGCAAAATTGGCCTGCGGGTGTCCCGGCGCGCGCATGGGGGCGGCGGCGCCGGCATTGATGTGCACATCATCGTGCGACACTTTCCAGTTCGGGAAATTGTAAATATAGGGCTGCGGCACGCCGGCGCCGCCGCCGATGCCGGCTGTGCCGAACGATTCCATCTGAAACGCCGTCAGGGTGCCATCTTTTTTCGCACCCATCTTTATCTTTTGCCAGGAGGATGGTCTGTTGCCGACGGCTAACATCTCTTCTTCGCGGTCGAGCATCAATTTCACCGGCGCACCAGCCTTTTTCGCCAGCCTGGCGCAGATGATGTTGTAGCTCTTGGGGCTCAGTTTACTGCCAAAGCCGCCGCCCATGTGATGGGTGATGACGTGCACCTGGTTTTCCGGCATCTCGAGAGCGCGCGCTACGCCGCCGCGCGTGCTGTGTACGCCCTGCGTCGAGTCCCACATGTAGAGATCCTCCCCGCGCCATTCGCAGACGCAGCCGTGCGGTTCCAGAGGCGTGTGCAGCTGCACATTCAGGTGATAGGTGTGCTCGATGATGACATCCGCCTCGGCAAATCCCTTTTCGACTTCGCCTTCGCTGCGCTCGTCGTGGTTGCCTATGTTGTTCGGCCGGCCGGAAAAGACCTGCGGCGCGCCCTCTTTTTTCGCCTCGCTCTCGCGGACGGTAAAAGGCAGCACCTCATATTGCACCTCGATGAGCCGCAGCGCCTCCTGCGCGATTTCTTCGGAGACGGCTGCGACCGCGGCCACGTCATCGCCGACGAAATTGACCTCGTCCTTGATTGCGCCCAGTACAGCCCGTACGCCGGACAGCGCCTCGGCCTTGCTCGTATCGACGCTCAGGACGCGCGCGTGCGGATGGACGCTGCGCAAGATGCGACCGTACAGCATGCCAGGCCGCTGAATGTCATACGTGTACTGCGCAGCGCCCGTGACTTTTAGCGCGCCATCGATGCGCGTCACCTCTTTATGCACGAGAGACATTTCATCCAGTTTTTTCCACGGCGCCATAGTCTCACCCTCCCTTCTTCATCGCTTTGGCGGCCTCATCGACCGCCTTGAATACGTGCGGATAGGTGCCGCAGCGGCACAGATTGCCCGAGACCGCATATTTGATCTCATCCAGCGTGGGCGATGGATTCTGGCGCAGCAGCAGGACGCTCGACATGATGAATCCTGGCGTACAAAAACCGCACTGCAGCGCATCGTCCTTGATGAAGGCGCGCTGAACCGGATGCAGCTCGTCGCCTTTGGCCAGGCCCTCGATCGTCTCCACGGTCGCGCCGTCCGCGTCGATGGCTAGCATGCTGCACGCCAGCACGCTGCGGCCGTTGAGGATGACGGTGCAGGCGCCGCACTGGCCTTTATTGCAGACGCGCTTGCTGCCGGTCAGGCCCAGTTGATCGCGCAGCGCGTCGAGGAGCGTCGTGCGCGGATCCACCTCAATCATCTTCTTTTCGCCGTTCACCGTCAGGGTGATTCTGGCAGCTCCCGGCCCGACGCTCGTCCCATATCGTGCTGTCGCCGTCCGCAGCGATGGCAATACCGTCACGCCGACCACGCCGCCGCCGACGCCTTTAAGAAAACCGCGTCGCGACAGACCCGGCTTTTGTTGTTCACTCATAAGCACTCTCCCCAGGTGTTATTCTCTGGATGGTTTATTTTGTACCTGTAAGATAAACCATCTTTTGATTTGGTCAAGTGATTTATGGAAGGTCGCGAAAATAAATTTGGCCATATCATGTTTTGAGTGGATGAAGGCTAATCACCGAGATATTATGTTAATGAATAATATGAAAAAATGATTACTCCATTAGCTCAGAAATTTCTACTATTAAATAAAGGCAGAATGATTTTTTTGCCTTTAATCATTCTGCCCTCAATTTTTAGTCTTGTCGATAATTTTGTTCACCTATGATAGAATTCGGCTGGCTCGAATATCTCTTTATGAAAAACAGAATACTCTCTACAGATTTTCTGAGTCAATGAAGCAATCATTTATAAAAAAAGTTCACCTGGCGTGAGATCGTGATGAAGAAGGAAGAACATATAGACTTTTCAACTGATTTGATGGACCAGGACTTTTAGCTCCTAGTCGGGCTTGAAGCCCTTTGACATTTCCCGTCCAGGGATCGAATCCCTGGACGAACGTTTTTGCTTAACTCTATGAACGCCATTTTTAAAATTTTTTGAGCTTTGTGGATAATCGGAAGCTGACACACATAACTCATTGTTGTTCTTGATCGTTGTGCCCTCTGTATTACAAATCTACAACAATGTGTTTTCTAGCAAAGTTTTTGTACATCCGGCAAATACACGCATAATCTTTCAATATTTTTCAACACAGAGGCGCAGAGAACGCAAAGATTCGCGAAGAAATGATGACGATTTTTCATTGCCTTGCTTATCTCGATAGGTTTACTATACCGCAGTACATCCATTTTTCTCTGCGAACCTCTGCGGTCCTTTGAGCCTTTGCGTTTAGCTTTTCGTTACTGTTATATTGTCTGGTTGCGGCAAAAGGCCGCGCCAAGAACTTGGCGTTTTCGATTCGCCATAGAGCCATGAAGCTATTCATGCATGCCCTCAAAAATTCTGTGAAAAACCGACCGAGAAAGAGCGCATGTTGTAGACATAATAGGGATCATTCGAGTCATTCTTCATGTAGGAGAGGTCGATGGAAAAAATCAGCGGCGCGATGGAACGGCTGACTTGCCAAGCTTTGGAGAGGGTGATCTGGCCGATGAAGCGCCGGTCATCGCGCAAGCGCAGATCGGCGAACGGATAGCCTTGCAGATCGAGCGCCAGACGATTGCTGTAATGCTTCATCATATAGACGCCACCCAGCTCTAACTGCATCTTCCAGGGCAGTTTCTGCTTGAGCGCGATATCGAGCTGCTCCGCCGCATAGCCAAAGGGATCGTCAAAGAGCTCCTCATCCGAATAGTAATAGCCTTCCGCATCGATGAGATAGCGAACCGAGCTGGCCAGATTACGCCGCACGGTCAGCTGCGCGCTCAGGCCGGTCTTGAGCGTGATCGCCTGAGCGACGCGCACAATGCCGACGAGCTGCTTACTCTGGCCATCGCCGTCGGTCTGCAGTTCGGCAAATTCACCTGGGGTCGCGTCAGCATGCAAATAGTCCTTGTGCATGAAATCAAACTCTGCGATGAGAGAGGTGCCGCTGTTGAAAAAAGAGCTCAGACGCAGAAAAGCGACGTGCTGCAGATAGGAATAGGGTTGCAGGTCGTCGTAGGTGCGAACGCGGGAATTGACGCCGATGTAGCCATAGAGCTGCGGTCTGAGGACGGTCTTGTAGCTGGCGAAAAAATAACCTTGTTTGTACTCATACCATCTGTACTCATCGCGATGCAGTCGCGCGTTCGCGTTGAGACCGACGTTCAATTTCTGGCTCTCGCTGCCGTTTACATAGTTGTAATACGACAGACCGACCTGATGGAGTGAATAACTGCGCGCGTCGTAATTTTCAAACAGTGTCGCAGCGCCCTGGTAAAACGCGCGCAGCCCGGCTCTTTCTGACAGCGCGTCATAATTGAGATAGCCTTGAAAATTTTGATAATAGTC
>JAFGJB010000024.1 GCA_016929295.1 Candidatus Zhuqueibacterota bacterium
GCCGAGAATCACAGAGGAAAAGAAGCGAAATCGGGCAATATCTCTGCGAATCTCGGCGCCCTCGGCGGTTGGCTTTAAAACTTTGCTGAAAAAACAAAATGTTGCAGATTTATAGTACAGAGTATGAAAATCGTCAAGCCGAGAGGAAAATTTTTATGAGAGTGACAAAAGCCATTCTGTTGAGTATCACACTGCTCTGCTCGCTCGGCGGCACGCTGCAGGCGCAATATTTCGGCAAAAACAAGGTGCAGCACAAAAGTCTGGAATGGCAATATCTGCAATCAGAGCATTTTGATATCTATTTCACCAATGGCGGCGAAGAGATCGCTGCTTTCACCGCCCGCATTGCAGAGGAAAGCTATGTAGACCTGCGTAAAAATTTGAAATATGAATTGGTTGATCGCATAAAAATAATTGTCTACAACAGCCATAACGATTTCGGCCAAACGAATGTCGATCTGAGTCCGCCGGAAGAATCGGTGGGCGGCTTTACTGAATTCTTCAAGAACAGAGTCGTCATTCCCTACGAAGGCGAATGGGAAAAGTTCAGGCACGTCATTCATCATGAATTGACGCACGCCTACATGCTGCAAATGGTGTATGGCGCCGGCACGCAGTCGATCATCACCGGCCTGACCCAGTTTCAGCTGCCGCTCTGGTTCATTGAAGGACTTGCCGAATTTCAAAGCCGGGATTGGGATATTGAAAGTGATATGTACATTCGCGATGGCACAGTGAACGGCTATATTCCCGATATTCCCTACCTGAACGGTTTTTTAGCCTACAAGGGCGGCCAGTCGGTGCTTCGCTATATCTCCGAGACCTATGGCAATGAAAAAGTCGGCGAGCTCCTCAACAAGATGAAAATGAACAAGAATGCTCTGCGCGGCATCAAAGAAGCGATTGGCATCGATTTCGAAGAATTGACCAAGAGATGGCAACTTTATCTCAAGCGCAAATACTGGCCCGATATCACGGACCGCAAAGAACCGGATGAGGTCGGCAACAAGATCACTGACCACAGAAAATGGGGTAATTTTGTCAACACCAGTCCCGCGATGAGCAAAAAAGGCGACAAGATCGCATTCCTGTCGGATAAAGACAATTATTTCGACATTTATATTGCCAGTTCCATCGATGGCAAAATCATCAAAAAAGTTGTGCGAGGACAGCGCGCCGGCAATCTGGAAGAGCTGCACTGGTTGCGCGGTCGCGGCATCGATTGGAGTCCCGATGATAAAAGGCTGGTTTTTTCCGCTAAAGCGGGTGCTGAAGATCAGTTGCACATTGTCGATATCAGGAGCGGCAAAATTATAGAAAGCATTGAACTCGGTCTGGAGAGCATCTACAACTCGACCTGGAGTCCGCGGGGCGATGAAATCGCCTTCATGGGTGTGAAACATGGACGTGCTGATATCTATATTTACAATCTCGAGCGCGAAAACCTGCGTCGGGTTACAGATGATCCATTCAGCAACGTAGAACCCTCCTGGTCCCCGGATGGGACAAAGCTGGTTTTCGCGAGCGACCGAAACGATTATCTGTATGACACTCCCCCAAACTTTACGTCGGAACAGCTGGACATGCAGGATTATGACATATTCGAGATCAATACAGATGGCACCGGCTTGCGCAAGCTGGTCGATTCGGAGTTTTTGGATCGATCGCCGATCTATTCACCGGCGGGTGACTATATTGCTTTTCGCAGTGACCGTTCGGGGGTGGCAAACATTTATCTAAAAAATCTGCAATCCGGCGAAGAGTGGCCGATCACCAATGTCATCACCGGCGCATTTCTACCGACATGGGGTGGCAATGCCAACCGCCTGGCATTCACGTCTTTTTATTACGCCGGCTATGACATTTATATGCTCAAAAATCCACTGGACATCGAGCCTGGTGATATCGACGTTCAGGAAACAGCCTTTGTCAAAGAACTGCGACAGCAAACGCAGGAGCAAGTGCTCGCTGATACGGACGTCGCCGTGCCGGTGAAAGGCAGAGCCGATCGAGACGCCGAAAACAAGTACCGACATTTCGTTTTCGATGAAGCCTTTGCGGATGGCAACATTGATTTTGAAGAGAGAACGGTCTTTCTGGATTCAACAGATTACTTCCTGCCGACCGGAGACTTTAAGCTTTATAATTACAAGGTGCAATTTTCACCGGATCTGGTCTATGGCGCTGTCGGATACGATCAATTCTTCGGCACCCAGGGCTATACCAACATTATGCTGTCGGATGTGCTGGGCGATCATCGTCTGAATCTGGCCCTCAATCTGTATGGCGATTTCAAAAATGCTGACTATGCAGTGACATACTATTATTTGAAAAATCGGCTGGATGTGGGAGGTGGCGCCTATCATAATGCCTATTTTTTCTATTCCGGCAATCTTGGCTGGGTGCGAGATCGTAACTACGGCGTCAGTTTGCTGGCCAGCAATCCCTTTGATCGCTATACGCGCGTCAGCGCCGGCCTGTCGCTGATGGGCATCAACCGAACCTACATGGACTGGCCGGATGAAGTGATCAACGAAGCTATTGCTGTTGGTTATCTGCCGCCGCGCAATCGCTATTTTGCCCTGGGCAATCTGACCTACACAAAAGACACCACCGTGTGGGGCTATACCGGTCCAATGGATGGTGTCAGGTGGGGTGTGGGCATCACGGCCAGCCCGCAAATCGGCGACCACGGCATTGAATTCAGCACCGTTCGCGGCGATTGGCGGCGCTATTTCCGCATCCATAGAGACAATGCTTTCGGGATCCGCTTTGCCGGCGGCGCCAGTTTTGGCAAGCATCCGCAAAAATTCTTTCTCGGCGGCACGACCAACTGGATCAATTACAAATACAACGGCGGCCTGCGAATCGATCGAATCGAAGAGATCTACTTTTCATCGTTCGAGATGCCTTTGCGCGGTCTCGGCTATTATGCCGATGAAGGCAATCGCTTTTTCCTCAGCAACATCGAGTTCCGCTTTCCATTCATTCGTTATATGCAAGCCGGGTTGCCGCTGCCGATTTTTTTGTCAAACATCGGCGGAGCTGTATTCATGGACATGGGGGTAGCGTGGGATCGTGATGAGCCGTTCAAGCTCTATTCGGCGACGCCAGCCGAGGACGGATCGGTGACGCTATTCACCAAGGCGCCAAACGGTTTGATCCGCTCACAAGACCTGTTGGCCACCCTTGGTTTTGGCCTGCGGATCAATCTGGGCTTCTTTTTAATGAGAATCGACTTTGCCTGGCCGACAGATTTTTATCGTACGAGCAAAGAGATGGAGATCCTGTGGTCGCTGGGTGCAGATTTTTAAAATATTCTCATGTAAGAATTCGCTTTTTCAGACGATGAAAGAGGAAAACGCAAAAATGGTTAAATTTGCCCATATCATACTCACTCTGCTTCTTGTATCGACAGCCCTGGCGCAAAAGAATATGGCGAATTCCCGCCATCAGAACATGTTCGGCCGCGAGCTTTTTACATATCGTTTTTATAATTTCGCCGACTCGACCGATGAACAACTCAGTCGAATGGATTTTCACGTTGAGGTCCTCAACGATGTGCTCACATTTCTCAAGACAGAGGATGGCACATACAAAGCCCGCTATGAAGTGCTGGTCATCATTTTCAACGACCGTGGTGAAGCCATCGCAGAGAAATCGTTGTTGAATCGGATCACCGTGCCCACGTTCAACGAGACAAACTCGCGAGTGAATCCCGTTTTTCACAAGATTTCCGCCTCACTGCCCACGGGCCGGTACAAGGGTCAACTCCAGCTGAATGATCTGGAATCAGGGGAAAGTTTAGCCAAAGACATGGAACTGAATTTCCGCGAATTCGGGCGCGACAAGGTGCATTTATCAGATATCCTCTTCATCGACAAAATTGACACAACAGCGTCAGGTGTAGAGTATACGCCTAATCTGCAGCATGTATTTGACGATGTTAACTCTGCCTTTTCTGCCTATGTCGAATTATATCCGCCGGAAAAAGGGCGTGATGTTGAAGCGCAACTGAGCATAGCTGATGCAAAAGGTGACAAACTTTATACCGTCGACAGAGTATATCCCAGCTCGATGCAGACCATTTCAGCTGTCATCCCGTTTCGTCAGCACCTGAAAAAGCCTGGTGAATACTATTTTATTGTGGAGGCAAAATCGGGAAAACAGACCGCCAAGACACAGCGCATGTTCAGCGTCTTTTGGGGAAATGTCCCGATGGCGAAATCAAATCTTGAAATTGCCGTTGATCAGCTGTCACTTGTTGCGCACAAGAGAGACATTGAAGCCGTGCGAAATGCATCAGAGGCGGAACGAAAAATCATTTACGATGAATTTTGGTTAAAGCGAGACCCAACGCCGAATACGAACAGCAATGAGCTTAAAGATGAATTTTTCGGCCGCATTGATTTCAGCAACAGAAACTTTGGCGAAATTGCAGCCGGCCGCTCCGGCTGGCAAACCGATCGTGGTAAAATCTATATCGTCTACGGCGCCCCGGACAACGTTGACCGGCGTGATGCCGGAATGAATACGCCGGCGACAGAAGTCTGGCATTATAACAGATTGAACCGAAAATACTTTTTCGCCGATCGAGACGGTGAAGGCGCCTTTCGTCTCGTCAAAATAGAATGATCCCACCTGCCCCTCCACAGTTGCACGTGCATGTTTTGAGGGGCGCTCTTCTTACTTTAGCTTGTATCTCGCACCAACACCGCTTCCGATCGAATGCACTAAACCCCTTATTTTCAATAAGTTGCAAAACCATCAATTCATCAAAAACAGGTGCAGAATTGGTATGCAGTTTGTAACGCTACAGACCTTGTCAATATCGATGGAGATTATGAAAGCAGATTTGCACATCCATTCAATCTATTCGCACGACGCCATCTCGAAACCGGAGACAATATTAGAGATCGCGACGGTGAGAGGAGTGAACATCATAGCTGTCACGGATCACTGCGCCGCGGCAGCGTGGCAACACTTTGACGGCGCCGCAAAGAGATACCCGGTTCAGGTTATCAAGGGACAGGAGATAAAAATAAATAACGGCAAGTATATTGATGGTGAAATTCTTGGCCTGTTTTTAAAAAGGCCGATCATCAGCACAAAAGTGCCGGACATTCTGGCCGAAATAAAATCCCAGGGTGGCATTGCATCCATCGCGCACCCGTTTTGCGATCGGCGCGGTGAATTTCGCGCCTTTGACCAGATAGACGACTGGTCGGCAATCGCCATCGAGGCAAAAAACGGGCGCATCTATAAGCAAAGAAACAACGAGATGGCGGCCGGTCTGGCCGCCAGACTCGAGCTGCCCATCACCGCGGGCAGCGACGCGCACACACCTTTCGAAATCGGCAGCGTCTGCCTCGAGTTCGATGGCAAATCGGTGCGGGATCTCAAGGCTGCCATTTTGCACGGCGACGTTCAGATTGTCGGTGAACCAGCAAACGCCCTGTTTGCGCTGATTTCCAGTTTTGGCCGCCTGGGTATCGCCGTCTAGTTGCGTGCGGCGAGCAACTGCCGATCGGTGATCATTCATTCCTTCACAACTCTCTCAAATAATCACTTGAAACTTGCATGCTTTTTTGTATATTTGGCCTATATTATTGTCCTTGATTTTTGAGCAATCTTTCAGCGGGGATGAGAGCGGGCGAGGTGGTGACTTTTCGCTGCAAAGGAGTGCCGCCAAGGAACTCGCTTATGGCGTTGATGTTTTTTCCGGTCAGCGCATGAGCCCGGATTCGCAGTTGTTTATTAATCTGCACAATTTAAAGGAGATGGGAAAGCGAATGAAATTGTGGAACAAGGCGAAAAAAGCGGATTTTGGTGAAGTGATTTTAACCTGGCGACATCGAGATGCCGGACGTTTTGGTGGCAAGATATTCTCCTGGTTATTAGGAGGTTTTGTTTTTGGAATATTGACGTCGATTTTATTTGCCGCGCTTCAGCTGCCGGACGTCGCTTTGCCGGCGGCGCGGATCGTCTTTTTTCTGGTGTTCATCCTTGGCGTCGTGAATGATTTGTTTCGTGTGATCCTGGGCTATGAATACCGGATCACACAACAAGCCATTGTCTCGGCGCACCCCTTTTTCGGCTGGGAGCGAGTGGGTGAACTGCTGGGCTCTGCAAACAAGCCATTTCGCCAGACCTATTACTATTTAACCTGGCAGGAATTGCAGGAAATTCGCGAAGTGGAGCGCGGCATCCTCCTCGTTCATCAAAATGGCGATGAAATAAAGGTGCCAGTTCATAATGTTATCAAGCTGGTGATGAACCTGAATCTGAACAAACCGGAACCAAAAGGCTCATCGAAATCCGACAAACAGGCGTACGATAAGGCTGTGCTCCGCATCATATCACAGGCAGCACGGGAAGCGCGCCGTAGCATCGTCAACGCGAAAAAAGATCACTGACGACTTTTGAAAGAGACTCTCATGCCGCATCGAATAACCCCTCTTGACGTCCAATCATTTGCGACAAAAGAAATCTATCGAAAAGGTGAACGAATCTTTGAAAACAATCTCGTGAAAAACAGATTCCAGATGAATTTTGGCCTCAAGGCCACTGTTCGGGGCGAAAAAAATCACCATGTCGAAATGATCATTGATAATGAACAGCTCTTTGGGCGCTGCACCTGTCATGTCGGCAACAGCCCATGCGAGCATCAGGTGGCGGTGTTATTGGCATGGCTCACTGAATCCCCCTCTTTTGTCAGTTATCAAACATTGCGCAAAGCGATCAAGCTGAAAGACAAGAACGCCCTCGTCGATATTCTGATTAATCTCTGCGAAGCTTTTCCCGATCTCAGTCGCCTCTTTGTCACCTCCCCCGGTGTGGATGAATTCGAAATCATTCAGGAGGATGTCGCTGATATTTTTGATTTCCCGCATACTGCAAAAATAGATCCGCAAGAAATTGTCGCGTCGTTTCAGATCCTCTTCATCCGCGCTCGCATTCTTCGCAGCGAAGGCAAATGGGCGCACGCCCGCGTCATTTTCTATGAGGTGCTACATCGAATATTGGCGCTCATCGATAATCAGCAGCTCAGCGCTCCGTTCCCGGAAGGCACGGTCACGGACATTGCCGATGATTTCGAAGAAATTGCTCTGAGCGATCCCAATTTTGAGGATGATCGCGAGGCGATCAAAAAACAGGTCGGGGAATTGTTGCATCATGAATCAGCTGAGGCCGAAGGGATTGTTTTGGATCAGCTCAGAGAGCGGCTTGAGTAGGAAAAATTATACTCGGCATCCTTGAAAAGCGGATTGTTGGCATCCTTTTTCGATAACTGCAAAAGACCTCCGGCAATCGGCCAGTCAATGTTGATCTGCGGATCATTCCAGATGATGCCGCGCTCGGCGTGCGGCGTATGAATGTCAGTGCACTTGTAAGTGAATTCAGCGAAATCGGAAAAAACGTAAAATCCGTGGGCAAAACCTGCCGGGATCCACATGGAGCGTTTATTCTCCTCCGTCAATTCCACGCCAATCCAGTTGCCGAATGTCGGCGAGCCGCGGCGGATATCGACCGCCACATCAAAGACAGATCCCCTGACAACTCGCACCAGTTTACCCTGCGCATGCGGATCGAGTTGATAGTGCAGGCCCCGCAGCGTGCCTTTGACGGATTTGCTCATGTTGTCCTGGACAAATTGAGCGCTGATGCCGTTTTCTCTAAAGAGCGGTTCCTTGTATGTCTCCATAAAATAGCCGCGGCTGTCACCGAATATTTTGGGCTCAATTATGATCACATCGGGAATGGCGGTGGGTATAAATTTCATAGGACTTTCCAATAAATTCACGGTCTCACAACATCAATGATCAGGCTCGGCTTTTTGACGCACTCGCCGGAAATAGTGAACGCCTTTGACAAGGCGCAATCGACCTCCGCAATTGCTTTCTCGCGATCGCTATAGATCGTGGCGATGGTTTGATCTTTTTTCACCGCGTCACCGATCTGGCAATGCAGCAGGATGCCCGCTTTATAATCTATCTGATCTTCCATCACCAGTCGGCCGCCGCCGAGTTGTACAACGGATAAACCGATGGTCAATGCATCGATTTCTTTGATGAATCCATCGCGCAACGCTTTGATGTGCAACTCGTATTTTGAACGTGGATACTGCTCCGGCTCATGCAGAATCGAGACATCACCATGCTGATGCTCAACCATCTGGCAGAATTTTCTGAATGCGGCGCCAGAGTTGAGCAGCTCGTTCAGTCGATGCCGTGCCTCTTCTGCCGAACGAACGATTTTTGCCATCAACAACATCTCGGCGCTCAGGGCAAGCGTCAATTCCATCAAATCGGACGCGCCGCCACCTTTGAGATAATCGATGGCTTCTCTCGTCTCCAGCCAGTTGCCCGCTGCACGGCCGAGCGGCTCGTCCATGCGCGTGATGAAAACGGTCGTCGGCAGGTCATTGAGCGCCGCGGTTTTCACCAGACTCTCAGCCAGGATGCGGGAGTCGTCTGCAGTTTTCATAAAGGCGCCCACACCAGTCTTTACATCGAGGACAAGACCATCGATACCCTCTGCCAGCTTTTTACTGAGGATGCTGCCGGTGATCAGGGGGACCGATTCGATTGTCGCGGTGGCATCTCGCAGGGCGTACATTTTTTTATCGGCCGGGCAGATGCGCTCCGTCTGGCCGATCATCGCCACGCCGATCTCGTCAATTTGCTGATAAAACTCATCAATGGACAAATTCGTACGAAACCCGGGAATCGCTTCGAGTTTGTCGAGCGTGCCGCCGCTGTGTCCCAGGCCACGGCCCGAGATCATCGGCACCTTGACGCCGGCGGCCGCGACGAGCGGCGCCAATACCAGCGACACCTTGTCCCCCACACCACCGGTACTGTGTTTATCGATCTTGTAACCGGGGATGTTTTTAAAATTCATGCGGATGCCGGATTCAAGCATGCTGCGCGTCAAGGTCGCCGTCTCTGCAAAACTCATACCGTTCAGATAGATCGCCATGAGCAGAGCGGACATTTGATAATCCGGAATCTTGTCGTGTGCATAGCCATGGATGAAATAGTCAATTTCATCGGCTGCGAGCGCGCCGCCGTCGCGTTTTTTGGCAATTATCTGATAGGCGTTCATTTTGCCTTGTTTTTAAGACGTCAAGTATGCATATTGACATTTGAACACAAGATAAGAGATTGAATCCTTTTTGTCACGCACTATTTTCTCCTGTTGGCTTTTCGGGACGATGAACCATGAACGACGAGAGACGAGAAAAAAACACCTGGCGCAGCAAGGTGCACACAATCATCTTTGAAGCGGATACGCCGGCGGGCAAAGCGTTCGATGTCATCCTCATCGTATGCATATTGCTCAGCGTTGCAGTAATTTTGCTCGAAAGTGTGAGTGGCATCCGCCTGCACTATGCCGGCATATTGACCACGATCGATTGGATCTTTACCATCCTCTTCACCATTGAATATATTCTGCGATTGCTGAGTATTCGTCGACCAGTCTTGTACGCAAAGAGTTTTTACGGTTTGGTGGATCTGCTCGCCATCCTGCCGTCCTATCTGAGTTTGCTGGTGCCAGGTACAGGTTATCTGCGGGTTATAAGGATTTTGCGCGTGCTGAGAATCTTTCGCGTCTTCAAGCTGGTGCAATATGTTCGCGAGGCGCAAACGCTCGTTCGAGCGTTGCACAGGAGTCGCCGCAAGATCATCGTTTTCATCATCGCCGTTCTCACCCTGGTGACGATTTTCGGCTGCATCATGTACGTCGTCGAAGGAGAGGCGAATGGCTTCACCAGCATTCCGCGCAGCATGTATTGGGCGGTTGTGACGCTGACGACGGTGGGATATGGCGATATCTCGCCAAAGACAAGCCTGGGACAGGCATTGGCCGCGGTCATCATGATTCTCGGTTATGCAATCATCGCTGTACCGACGGGTATTGTCACGGCCGAGATCGTCCGCTCTGAGCCAAAACCTGTGACAACCCAATCATGCCCCAGCTGCAGCGCCGAGGGGCATGATGAAAATGCGCTCTTTTGCAAGTATTGCGGCAGCAAGCTCAATTGACCTGGCGCACGATCTTTGCCGCGATCACCTCTGCGCCATCCTGACGGATCTTTTGCCAAACAGGCTGTTTCGCAAAGAGTCGTTCAAACGCACCACTCCAGTTGCCGGCGTAATAATTTTGCTGTGATAATTCCTCACAGACAGCATAGTGCGCCAGTCCGGC
>JAFGJB010000302.1 GCA_016929295.1 Candidatus Zhuqueibacterota bacterium
AAGCCTTTGGCGAACAGTTTTTCATTGATCTGTTTCCAGTAGAGGTCGCGCGCTCCCTGACTGTACGGATCGTAAAAGGTGGAGTGGTAACCGGGACCGACCCAGTCGCGTTCTCCCTTTTCGATATTGCGCATATAAAGCCAGCCTTTTTCTTTGAACGCCTGGTAATTTTCAGTCCCGACATAAAATTTGGGCCACACCGAGATCATGATGTGCGCATGCAAATCCTCGTGCAGTTGCCGCACCATGCCCTCGGGATCTGGAAAGCGGCTCGGATCGAAATCGTGGTCGCCCCATTTGTCCTCGGGCCAGTAAAACCAGTCCTGGACAATATTGTCGAGCGGAATCTGCCGCTGGCGGAATTCCCGTACGACATTCAGCAGCTCCTCCTGCGTCTGATAGCGCTGGCGGCTCTGCCAGAATCCCATGGCCCATTTCGGCATCATCGGCGCTTTACCGGTGAGGGTGCGATAGCCGGCGATGACCTCATCCAGGTTCTTTCCGGCGATGAAATAATAGTCGAGCTGATCGGCCACTTCGGAGAAGAGGGAGAGCGATTTTTGATAGAGCTCTTTTTCCGGGCCCTTGGCGGTCAAGCCGATATAGCCGGCATTGGGAATCCACTCCACCTTGACGGGCACGCGTTCGCCGGCGTTCATCTTGAGACTGACGATGCGCGCCCACGGCATCCAGTTGACGCGCCAGGAATCGACGACGAGCTCGCCATTCAGCCACAGTTTGGCATAATTGGAGCTGTAAAAGCGCAAGTTGTAAACGCCCGATTCCGTCGCTTCAAGATAGCCGTTCCAGCGAATGCTGCCGCGATTTTTATCAAAGCCATCGGGATAGTTATCCCATTCATCCAGGTTGGCACGGGAGATGCTGGATTCGTCCCGCGTCAATAGCCTTTCGCTAAAGTCAGCATCGGCAAAGTACTCGGCGGTCAGGCCGCCGGCGGCGCCGTATAGTTTGAATGAATCGAGCTGTTGATACTCCGCCGGGTCGCCAAATTTTGTGCGGGAGTTGTTGTCCCAGAGAATGCCATAGTTTTTATTGGAGACGACGAACGGCACAACGGCGATGCAGTTGATCTGATAGAGATCGACATCCTTGCCTTTATAGTTCATCCAGCCATATTGATGCTGGCCAAGGCCATAAAACGCTTCATCGGCAGGTGATTCAAAGATTTGCTGAACGTGGCAGGTTTGTTCACCCATCACCTCGGCCGGTTCAATCCACTTGCCGCCCGGTTTTTCAACGAGAAGTGATTTGCCGTTCGCATCATAAAAGCCGATCTCACCCGTCTTTGCCGAAATTTTAGCGGTCAGGCTGGTGGTGGACAGCGTCAGGATATCCCCTGTTTCCGACAGGGTGAACGGTACAGCCGGCCATTCGACGTTTTCCACAATCAGGCTCGGGCGATCCGAAAACGACTCGGCGGCAGCGGTGACATGAAAGATGTTTTCATCCACTACCTGGATTCGCATCTGGCGCGGCGTTCTGTCATCTTTTCTCGCCAGGGGCAGGATCACACCGTCCGACGTTTTCTCGATTGCCAGCTCTGAAGAGCCGCAGGCCAGGAAAAAAAGAAGAGCTGAAATTTTCGGAATTTTCATATCCATCCTCTATGACTGCAGTGCCAGGGCATTGTTCATATTTTCAATCGCCTCGTCAATTTCGGCTGTCGATTTGACGCCAATGGTCACTGCATCGACGAGACCCGGTTTCATGGCAAAGTTTATCGATTTCACCCGATCCTCCAGAGCGGTGAAATCCCCTTCGCCAATTATCTTCATGCCGAGGATGCCGTGTCCATTTTCGCGCATGACGGTGAGCTGTTCGAGGACTGCCGGGAGATGGTCGGGAGTGCTTTGATCGAACACCCTCTCATCCGCCGTATCAATCTTGTTCCCCTGCGGATTGACGCGCACAAGATTGACATCCACCCAATTCAGCTGTGCGGCTTTGGCCGTCGCCGGCAACGAGTGACAGGAGACGCCGTGCGCACGAATGATGCCTTTCTCCTTGGCTTCCGCCAAAGTGTCCATCATTTTTTCATGCGTGTCGTCCCAGTTCGCTTCGATTTTGCAATGCAGAAGCAGGCAGTCTATATAGTCGGTGCCCAGCTCCAGCCGGAAACGGTCGAGCTCTTTCAGCGGATCTTCGGGACGGCCCCCTATTTTTGACAGGATGAACAGCTTTTCGCGCGGCAGACCTTTAATCGCATCGCGAATGAACGTATGCGTCCGATAGCTATCGGCCGTATCGAGATAGGTGATGCCGTGATCGAAGGCGTAGTGAATGAGGTTGTTGAAGCCGTCCGTTCCGAGATCCCGTTGCACGCGGCCGCCGTGGGTGCCGCAGCCGATGCCGAGGCGGCTGATTTTCAATCCCGTCGCGCCAAGCGGCACCTGGTCGGCTGCTGTCTTTTTTGCCGGGGAAGCGCACGACGTCATTGCAAGAGCGCCGGCAAAACCGGCGGTAGTTTTCAAAAAGTGCCTGCGGCTTATGGATTCCATCTTTTACCTTCCTTTCTGACCTGATTAAAGCGCTGATATCCGCGGTCAAACATCTGCCAAGGATGACATTTGGAGACGATGCCATATTCAGCCGGCATCGACATGTCCGGCTGAAAAATACAAATTTTTTCCATATTAAAAAGTATAATTATCTGCTGAATGCCATTTGACAAACATGTTTATGTTGCAACTTTGCCGCATTTTATTATATTGTTCACTGCGGATATTACCTAAATGAGGAGGATGAATCATCCATGCGAACGCCAGTCTGTGCTACCATTGTCTTCATGTTACTCTCGCTCGTCTCAGGCGGATTTTCACAAAGTATGGAGATCACGTTAAAAAGTCCGAGTAGAAATGCTCGCTTTGTGAGCTGCGGCGACATCCCGTTTGCTGCTGATGTGGTGATCCATTCCGGCACAGTCAAGAGAGTGGATTTTTATGCAAACGGCGCGCGGGTGAAAGGAGTGACCACAGCGCCGTATGAGGCCACCTGGCAAGGCGTGGCCGACGGCATCTATGAGATATCCGCGACTGTAGTGGATGTAGATGGCGCCGAGTTCCGAACCGACTCTTATTTCATCTTTGTCGGCGCTGTTGAAGCCGGCAATATGATCATCAATGGAGAATTTAATTGTGAACTCTTGCCATGGCGACTCGATAATTACGTCAATGCACAATCAACGATCACTGTTGTGCCGGATTTATGGTTGACTGACGACTCGTCAGGCGTCCTCATAGAGATCACCGCTCAGGGTGATGAATTTTGGGCTGTGCAGCTGATGCAGCCTTTCAAGATCAAAGCCGGACATACATATGATGTGACGTTTGCAGCGCAAGCCGACGAGCCCAAACTGATTTATGTGGATATTTCAAAGAATTATGATGATTATTCTCAAGTGCACAGCGCAACTTTTACCATTGATGAACCTGAAATATATGGTCCCTTTGCCTTTACGGCGGCGGCAGATGATGACAACCTGATGTTCAAATTCGTTCTTGGTGGCAATACCATACCTATTGAAATAGACGCCGTCAACGTCATTGACAGGCAATGGACCGTCGCTCGCTCGAAACAAGAGTTCCCGGCGTCGCCCCGTTTGCGGCAAAACTTTCCGAATCCCTTCAATCCCGGGACCACAATCGAATACTATATTGACGAGCCGACCGATGTTGAGATCACTATTTATAACATCGAGGGACACGCTATCGTTTCTTCTCATGTCCACAGGGACGTTGGCTGGCATTCTTTTACGTGGAACGGCTCAACGGACGACGGCACGACGTGCGCTTCCGGCGTCTATATCTATCGCTTTTCCGCCGGCAAGGTCAGACTGGCAAAAAAAATGCATCTTTTAAGATGAGTATGTGCCGAATGGGCTATTTTTTCTGCACTGGCAGCACTATCTCGATCGTACCCGTCCACTCGCCATCACTGTTTTGTGCCGGCATGCTCAGATATTTTTCCATGGAAGGGCCGGCGACGTCATAACCGTTTTGCATGACCCACTGAAACAGTTTTTGATGCGCGCTTCCGAATGCCTCACCAGAAAAAGAGCCCTCATAAAGCATGACAGCCATGAGTGTGTACGGCCACTCTTTCAAGACGAGCGGCGCCTTGACCTCGGTCTTTTCTGCGAGCTCGAGACCAATCTCCCACTTTAATTCAGCCTCTGCCACTTGTGACGGATCGCTATAGTAAACGCCGAACGGCGCGACATCCATCGCCAGTCCCTGTGCGCCCGCTTGTGCGTATAACGTTTGAAAGGCGTCACTATGCTGATCATAGCTGCCCGTCATTTCGACACAGCAGTACCAGAACGGCTTGATTTCCCTGACCTCAACCTGTTCTTTCTCATCACCTGACCATAGCAGAGTGACGGAAAGCACCAGCGAGATGCCTAGCAAAAAGATCTTTTTCATGGCACTCCTCAAAATTTAGAGTTAATCGTTAAAATGAATTGTGTAACCTACAGTCAACAAAAACATGGAGATAGGTTGTTTCCACTCAATATCGACCGAATGGCTCTCATTGTCGGTGGTGTAATTTGCGGTGCTCGAGAACAGCGGCGATCCCAAAGAGAAATAACGAAAAGCCACGGTCGTCGTCCGGTTGGCGATGAAACCGACGCCACAGCCGTAGCCCTGCGTTGATTGGCTTCCCATTTCCACCTCGACGAGATTGAAATTCCCGGCGTCGTCAACGATATAGCCGCCGAAAAATGGGCCATGCGCGAGGTTGATGCCGAGCTGACCAAGGCCGAACAGGGTGAAATTATCGCCGAGGTTTTTTTGGTACTTGACACCGGTGAGAAAGGCAAAATTTGAATAGGTCCCGGTGTCCTGCAGCTGAAAATCCTCTATCCATTTGAAGGCCTGTTCCGTCTGATAGTCATTGGCGATGTAATGAAAACCAGTCGACCAGGAGATGCCGCTCTCGCCAAAGAGCAGATCATATTCAGCACCTGCGCCAAAACCGAATTGAGCAAATCCGGCAGTCTCACTGGCATCTTTTTTGGCAAAATCACCCAGGGGAAGAGAAAAACCGGCGTCCAACAAGAGGCTGTTTTTCAGATCTTGAGAAAACGCAGTGGTCAGGAGCATAAAAAGAACGAGCAAACTTTTACGATTCATCATCTCTCCGCCAATAAAAACTGATCTTACTATTACAGCTTAACGAAACATTCTTTAAAAAGCAATATTTATTGCAACTATTGTCGCATGAATCGTCGGCAAAACCAGAGACCATAGCGCGGCCTTTGGCCACAATCAAAAAAGGGAACAATTTTCACGAATGATACACGAATGAGCACGAATTAGAACATCAATCATTTTAAATTCTTGAAAATTCGAAAATTTGTGAATATTCGTGTTTAGCTTTTTTTGTTTCATTCTAAACTTTGTTAAAAAAACACAACGTTGTAGATTTGTAATACAGAGACCGAACAAGCAAAGTAAACGCTGCTATTCTCACAGATATTTCACCAACTCGCCGGCGGGTCGGCGGCTCTTTTGCCGCCAGTCGTCGGCCGGATAGCCCAGCGGGGTGAAGGCGACCGGCTCGCAATCGTCGGGCAGAGAAAGCAGCTCGCGTGCGACGTCGGGATCGAAGGCGGCGATCCAGCAGGTGCCAATGCCGAGATCAGCGGCCTGCAGGACGAGATGATCAAAAGCAATGGCCGCATCCACAACGGCATAGTTCACCCCATCAAATCGACGCGTCCATCCTTCGGGCTTTACGGCGGCGATGCCGCACACCAGCGGCGCCTGGACAAACCAGTCGCGATGATAGAGCCTTTTGAGCTTTTCTGTCCACTTTGCTGTTTCGATCACATAGAGCCGAAACGGCTGCCGATTCGCAGCGGTCGGCGCGGCTCGCGCCGCTGCAAGGATGAGCTGCAATTCTTCATCTTTGATGGGATCGGCCTTGTAAGCGCGGACGGAGTAGCGATGGTGTGCCAATCTGTTGAAATCCATGAAACCTCCTTAGCTCATTCATTTCTGAGTGCCGGCAGCAGTTCGCCGCGCAACGCCATTTTTGCGGCGAGCCCTATCCACATCACGCCGCTGCCGATGATAGCGGCGAGAATGAGAAGAACAGTTGCGTATGGAAGCTCTGTTGCCGGCGTCAACAGCGATGGCAGAACGGCGATGAGGGAGGACAGCGCGCCAATGGCGATGCCCGCGTAGAGCAGAACGATATGTTCGCTCAACACCATTCTCCGCAATGATCGATTCTGAAATCCGACGGCGCGCATGAGCGCCAGTTCGCCACGGCGTTCCAGGACATTTCGCACGACCACGATGCCGAGACCGATGCTGCCGAGGATCAAACCCAGTCCGCCGAGGATCATGAAAATTGACAGATAAGTGTTTGTCACCTTGTTGAATTCGGCCAATCGCGCCGCCGTCGGAGTCACATCGAGACCCTGGTCCTGGAATGCCCAGGTCAATTTCTGCGCCACATCGTCGATCTGATCCGGCGGCGTGTCAACGAGCAAAACGCGATCTCCGCCAACGGACGGATATTTGTCGATAAAGTGGTCTTTAGAGATGAGCAGGTTGCCCTGAAAAATCGAATTGGCGAGACCGCCGACAAGTCGTATATGAAACTCTCCGCCTTTTTCGTCCACATAGGTCAAGGTGTCACCCACCGCTTTGCCGAGTCCCCAGACGATGACCGTCTGATCAGCGATTCCTGGGATGACGTCATTTTCGTAAGCAACATTCAGGCTGTGCCACGGCTGTTCAGCGTCGACCTCATCCACCAGGGCAGCGAAAGAGAAGGCGCCCCGGCGCACCAGCTCGTCCGGCTGGACGCCGAGCAGCTGCGGATTGGCGATGCGATTCAGATTCAGGCAACTGGCATCGTCGCCCTCTTTCACCTTGAACTGGACAAAGCTCGCATCTCCGCCAGCAAAGCCATAGAAATCCTGTCCGGCTGGGCTGTTCAGGTCGTATAATATCGGCAGGGCTGTTTCGCCCCACAGGGCAAATCCGCCGGTGCCCGATGATCGCTCATGCACATTTTTGACCAGCCCGGTCCTGTTCGCTCCCACCGTGAAGGTGATAAAGACGCCCGCTGCCAACAGACCGATGAGCGTCAAGCTCTGCAGGCGACGGCGCGCGTTATTCCGACGGCCGATCGACTTGATAGAGAGGCGAGGCGAAGCGGTTTTCAGCAAACGGGCCATAGCTGCATTGGAGAAAGCCACGCCGGCGACGAGCGAGAGCGTGCCGGCGGCGAAAAAGGCGGCGGCGGCAGCGCCACTGCGCGCGGGATTAACGGCTAGCAAAATGACGATCACAGCAGCTGTTGAGGCACAGCCGAGTAGCAGACTCCGTGCGTGCTTTATCGATGATACGGCATCGACGCGAATCGCGCCCTTTTGCAGATCCGCGATGGAGCGTTTTGCGTGCCTGCGAGTCATCAGCCACATGCTGACGATCGACATGAGAATGCCCGCCAGCAGGCCGATCGCCAGCGTCGACGCATTTACTTTCAGATGCAGCGCAGAGGTGCCGACAATGTCGCGCCAGATCGTCTTCAGGGCGAACAGAACAATGTTTTCATACAGCAGTCCCAGAACGAGGCCGAGAAAACTGCCCAGGAGTGCCAGGCAGAGTCCTTCACTCAAAATCAATCGGCGGATATGCGACGTCTGATAGCCAATGGCCCGTAGCAGGCCGGTTTCCTCAGCGCGCTCCTCGAGGGCAAAGACAAACAGCAGACCGGTCAACAAAAGCGCAGCCACGATGAGGAAAAAGCTCAAACCGATGAAGAGCTGCGAAAAGCTGATGGCCTGATCGCTGGCGCGCAGCCCCTGCTCGCGGACCGGCTGAAAGATAAAGCCGGATTCGGGATCCAAAAGTTTTGTCAGACGTTGTTCGAGATCCGTACGCTCGACGCCCTGAAATCGAATGGCTGTGAGATCTCCGAATCTGTTGCCCCACAGCTTTTGCGCTGTCTTGAGGTTGATGAATGCTTTCGGCGTGCCTCTATGGTCGTCCCAATAGGCTTCGTCCTTGTCGCGTATCCTATCATAGTCAATGGGTATGCCCGCCTGCCAGTCCCGGCAATTCTCCTCATCCGATAGGCCGGGGAAATCGGGCATCAGATCGCGATCGGCGTAGGGACCGGAGAGAGGGACGATCGCTTTAACGCGCAATTTCGTCGTATCCTCTCGCAACAGGCGCATGGGGCCGATGGTGAAAAAGGTGAGCTGCAATGAATCCCCGATCTGTGCCCCGAGATCGTCAGAGAGCCACTTGTTGACGACGATCTCATCTTCCCCCACCTCAATTTTCCCAGGGTTCGCAGCCGAGACGAAAGAATAGGGCGTCGTCCTGCGTCCGAGTCCAAGTTGGTTGACGAAATAGGTCAAGATCGATTGCGCCTGCGGAAATTCACTTTCCAGGCGACGCGCAATGACGGGTTCGAGAAAGATGCGGTCGGATCGACATTCAAGCGTGGTGTGCTGCAAAACTGATTTCAACGACAATCCGGCATCAGCCAGATTAAAGCTCTCGGCGAGGGCGCTGCGCAGGTCATCCGAAGTGAGATGCGCCTGCGGGCGTTCGGCCACCAACAGTACGTTTGCTTTGCCGACCATATCCAGTGCCTGGCTCAGGGTGGACAAATGCAAGAATGCATTGTACGGTTCCACCTGACTCGTCCGCAGGCTGAAACGACCAAACTGTTTTTCGGACGCGATCGCAGCGACGGTGAATCTTTGCGCAATAGAGATTTCGGTCGTTGTGGCCATGGGTGCATCCTTTGGCATGGCATCGAGTTTTTCGATGCGCAGCAGCACCTCGTCTCCAGTGACCGCGTTCAGTCTCTTCGCCAAGCGTTGGTTGATGACAATGTCGTTTGGCGCCAGGTTGGCAAAAGTGCCAGCGACGTCGCCGATGGCACCGAAACGTTCATCGATGCCAAAGACCTGCACTTTATTGACGCGGGAGACGCCATCGGCAGCGATGGCAATCCCGCGCGTATGCAGCAGCGGCGCTGTTTTTGTCGTCAGCTGTTCAGCCAACTCATCCGCCAGTTGCGCTCGAAAGAAGCGGTCTCCGGTTTGCAGGGCGAACTCTGTCTGGCCCAATCGATCGAAGACCAGTTTGCGCAAGCTGTAGCGCACCGAGTCGCCGATGACCAGGGCGCCAAGCAGAACCGCCGTGCTCACAGCGACGCCGAGGACGACGCTCAGATTGGTGCGACGATAAAAGATGAGGCTTTTTTTTATGAAAGACCAGAATCCCATTGCCAATCGCTCATTTATCAAAATTTCTTCAACTGGCCATAGTCCAATGCATAGACCGTCTTTAATTTTTTTGCCAGATCCAGCGAATGGGTCACGACGATCAGCGTCACGTTCTCCGCCTCATTGAGCCCCAGTAAAATGTCGGCCAGATTCATGGCGGAGAGATGATCGAGCGAGCCGGTCGGTTCATCGGCGAGGACCATTTTGGGTTGATTGATCATGGCGCGCACGACGGCTACGCGTTGGCGTTCACCGCCCGACAGCTGTGCTGGTCGATGATGCAGGTGAAGGTCGAGGCCCACCCGCTTGAGCAATTCCCTGGCGCGCGGCTCAGCCTCTTGCGCGTTCTTTAACGGCAGGGTGGGAATCAAAACGTTCTCCAGGACGGTGAGCTGCGGCAGCAGATGGTGTAATTGAAAGACGAAACCGATCTGTTGATTGCGAATGCTGGCCAGCTCATGTTCGGCAAGACGGTACAAGTCATTGCCCTCCCATTCAACCACACCTGATGTCGGTTTTTCCAGCGCACCGATGATGTTCAGCAGGGTGCTCTTTCCAGAGCCCGAGGGTCCGACAATGGCGAGAGACGCACCCGAGGTCACGGACAGGGAAATGTCTCGCAACACCATCACCTCGTCCGAGGTGGAAGGCGAAGGATAGGATTTTGCGACGTTTAACAATCTGAGCATGCTATTGTGCTTTCAAAAAGTTCGGTATTCTGCAGGCGGCAAATGTAAAGAGAAGTATGAACCAGTTGTGGATGCTTCTTCGCGCAAAATCATAACTCACCTTCCTTCGACGCGATAAAGATGTGTCTTTGTGCGCAGAATCAACGATCTATCCTTCACCGCCGGAGACGCCATAAAGCCTTCTTCGAGGATATTTTGTGCCAGCAATTCAAATTCGGATGATGCCTTTATGACGATGGCAGCGTTCTTTTTATTGAAAAAGTAAATGGCGCCATCGGCATAAAGAGGCGACGCGCCGAAAAAGCCTTTGAATTCCTGTTGCCAGACGAAGCGTCCGGATGTGGGATCGATACAGCTGATCATACCGCGATCATCGACCGTGAAGATGCGATGATTGGCGAAGACAGGTGATGATTCGATTGGTATGTTTTCGATAATTTTCCATTTGACATGCGTATCGGTGACATCTCCTTTGCCAGTCGGATCGACCGCCCAGAGCTCGGAAGACTCTTCCTTCCAGCCCACATTGACGTAGACCAGACCATCGCCAAAAACAGGGCGAGAGATGGTCGAATCGCCACCATAGACGACGCGCCAGATTTCCCTGCCGGTATGCGGATCATAGGCGACGCAGACCTTGGAACCATTGCTGACGAGCTGCGGCCTGCCCTTGACGTTGATGACGATGGGCGTCGTATAGGCTTTGTAATAAAGTGGATTACCGGTGTAATATTCCTGCGGTCGCTCCACTCGCCAGACTTGCTCTGCAGTATCTTTATCCAAAGCTATGATGGATTGGATATCATCTCCTTCAAGGTGAAGTATCAATAGTTTTTCAAAAAGAAAAGGAGATGAGGCAGCGCCCTGAACATGATTGCATTTCACTTCATTCCACTTCCACAAGATGTCGCCGGTCTGCGTGTTAATGCAGGCAGTCCCATGGGTGCCATAGTGCACATAGAGGCGTCCCTTTTCAATGACGGGCGAGGGCGTGGCATAGCTATTCTGCGGATGCTTTCGCTGCGGTTCGGCGATATCGAACACTTTGATATCACGGATTATTTTGCCCGTCGCAAAGTCGACGCACAGGGCAAAAAGTGTGGCGCCATCAGTCGTCGCCGTTGTCAGCCAGATTTGATCGTCCCATATGACCGGCGTCGACCATCCCTCATCGTGGATCGCCGTCTTCCAGACAATATTCTGGCTTTCGCTCCAACTGATCGGCAATCCTTTTGCTTTCGAGACACCGTCATGCGATGGACCGCGCCAGTCCGGCCAGTTTTCTTGCGCTGTCAATTGTACAGCGAGACAAAGTATAAAGAGTATTCTGGCTTTCATTTTTCGCCTCTCTTCGTCAATTTTTAGTCAGGTTTACGCGCCGTCGACGTCAACCACCCATGCCGACATTGCATGTGTTCTCCTTCGAATCTTGGCATGCTCGGTCTCATCGTCGATCCGCTGAAAGAGCGGCGTACACCCTGGTTATCGCCTCCGCCATCTGCCGCATCGAAAAATGTTCCCGCACGATAGTGCGGCCATCGTGACCCAGCTTTCTCAATCTTTCCGGGTCGAGCAGCAGTGACCTGATCGCATTCGCCAAATGCTCACCGTCATTCGGTTCATAGATGATGCCGCCTCCGGTCAGTTCGACGAACTCGCGGTAGCCGCCGACGTTTGGCTGCACGATCGGCACACCGGCTGCCAGCGCTTCAAGCTGATAGGCGCCAAATGCTTCGCCGGCGAGCACCGGCACCGACAGGAGCGAAAGCTTTTTGAGAAATTGAATCCGGTGCGTTTTGTCAAATTCAGGCCAAAACTGTACGTCACCGAGTAGATCCTTTTGCTGCAATTTCTTCTTCATCTCGTCGACAAATGGTTTATCGTCATTGGTATAGCCGCCAGTGGCATACAGCTTGACGTCCTTGAATCGAGCATCCTTCTTTAGCTGAATGAAGGCATCGGTCACGACGCCGAGGCCAAAATACTCGCTCATGCGGCAGAGATAGCCGATGGCCGGTGGATTCAGGTCGAGGGCAGCCTGTTCGTAGCCATCGAAACAGATGCCGCCGTAGACGACATGCACCTTTTCCGCCGGCAGTCGCATCTGGCGAATGGATTTTTCGGCATAAAAGTGACTGGCGGCGATGAAAGCATCGACATCTTGCGCGCGTTCAGCCATCAGATTCCACACCTGATCCTGGTAAGATGGCAGCATGGGATCGATCCATTCATTCTCGTCTTGCAGCGAACAGACCACGCCGGCGCCGACATCCTTTTTCAGCCGGCGAGCCAGTCCGAGCAACAGGGCATTGGAGAGGTGAACGACATCGGGTTTGACATGCACATTGAGGAATTTTATCAAATGATCAAGTTCGGATGCCTGACGTCCATCTTCGCCCAGCAACATCGAGATCGTCATCTCTGCAAGACCGGCCGCGCGTGTCGAGCCCGCCTTTTTGGCGGCGAACTGTAACATGGATTCGGAATCCAGCAGCCGCGCCACCCATTCCGGTGCGTGCCGATAAAATGGCAGCTTTTCTTTGAGAAAAACGTTGATGGCGCCATAGAACACCGGCGTGTCGCCCATGAGCCCCTCCACATCGACGTTCAGGGGCAAATACATCGGCACCATCATGACATCATGATCCATATCGCGCAGTGCACGAATCAGTTCGTTGTCGCGCATGCAATTCTGACAGTAAAATGTACCGCCCGAACCCGGAATGATATGGACTATTTTCATAATTTTTCTCCAAATGCATAGAGGCGGCCATCACCCGCGCCGACAAATATGCAGCCGGCCGTGACGGCCGGAGAACCGATGATATCGGCGCCAATTTCAAAAGACCAGATGAGTCCGCCATCGCTAAGACGCACCATATAGAGTCGACCATCATTGGAACCAATGACGGCTTTGCCGTCACAGAGAACCGGCGAACTGTCGACATCATCCCGGGTTTGAAACGTCCACGTTTTTTCCCCGGATTTCCGATCGACGCAATGCACGAGTTTGTCGCGTGAGCCAATGACGACTCTGTCCCCATCGACGGCCGGCGAGGAGAAAAAAGATCCGGTCTGATCGTTGTCGCTGTATTCCCAGACCACCCTTTTTTGCTCGAGGTCGATGCACACCAAACGTTCGCCATAGTGACCGAGAAAGGCGTGCCCGTCCGCCAGGGCGGCCGAGCCGGCGATGTAAGAGCCGACATCGACATCACCCATGCTGGAGCCATCGGCGATCGAAACGATATGCAGTCGTGCATCGCACCCGCCAAACACAACGACCTCGCCATCCGTTGCCGGCGCGCCGTTGATGAAATTGTCCGTTTCATAGGACCACTGCTTTTCTCCCGTGTCCGCATCCAGACAATAGATGAAAAAATCATAGCTGCCAACGATGATCCATTTATCCTGTCCATTGGGCGCATAGACCCAGTTGGCTGATCCATAGATTTCTCCATCGGTCTTGAAGGACCATCGCACCACTCCGCTCGCAGCGTCGAGCGCATAGAATATTCCGTTCAGTGAACCGATATAGACAGTGGAGTCGAGCAGCAGCGGCGCGGCTTCAATATCATCGCCCGCATCGAATGCCCACAGGCTGTCGCCGGTCAGGGCGCGCAGGGCATAGAGTTTTCCATCGGAGGAGCCGACATAGAGGTTGCCATAATCGAGAACAGGTGAAGATTTGATGTCATCGCCGGTCTGAAAAGTCCAGAGGAGCTGCGGCTTTTCCGGCAATTCGCCTTCCGCCACGCCGGACAGACGCGCATCACCGCGATAGAGCGGCCAGTGGGCAGAGGGAGACCGTCGCAGCGGACCATTTTTTTCCGCGCAGCTGATCATCAAGAAAACACAAATCGTCAGAAAACTTGCTTTCACTATGCACCTTTCATTTTAGAACTGCAGCGTCGCCCAATGCGCCGGATGATCGGATTGGGAATCCGGTACCGGCAAATAGAAAGCATCCAACACGTTGAAATTGGCGGATACGAATATATAGTCTATTCGATCTTGCAGTCTCACTCTACCATCACCGGCGGCGAACTCACCCAATGACGTACTATCCCAACTGATCTGGCCAATGCCATCAGGCCAGCGAATCAGCCATGCATCCCGGAGATGCTCGGTTACCAGGCAATAGTAGGATGAATTCTCATGAAAATTATAATCACCAGCGGCGATGACATATTCATAGCTGCTCATTTGATCGATGAGCGCCTCTAGATGATTCCGCCTGGCCGCATCACCGCCATCCGGGTGACTGTTAAAGATGACGATTTTTTTCCCGTGCAGGTTGATTTCGGCCACACTCGTGCCAATTTCATCAACATCGCTGAACGTAAAAAACGTCCGGCAATTTTCGAGTGGAAGACGCGACAGGATTGCCGTGCCAAAGGTGCCCGTGACCGTCTTGGGTCCGTAGTAGGAATGGTAGGCTAGTTTTTGCGCAAAGTAACGGACCACATCGCTGTTGCCGCCTGAGATGCGCGCGACGTCACTCTCCTGCAGGCAGATGACATCCGGCTGCACCCGTCGGATGAGCTCCAGCTGCTTTTGATAATTCTTGTCTCCTCTATAATCAACCCCTTGCTGAATGTTGTATGACAAGATGGTCAATTCATCTCGTAGAGGCGACGGTGACACCCTGGCGCGTTCCATCTTTATCACAAACACGAGAGTTGCAAAGCCCGCCAGACAAATAATGCTAATCCACATTTTGCCCGCTACGCGGCATGCGCCTTCGCTCCTGGCTCGCTTTAAAACGAAAATCGGCCATATCATACCCAGACCGGCGAGCAAAAAGGGCATGAAGAATTTATTGCGAAAGAAGCGGCTGATCTCCCCGACATAGCCCCAGACGTTGGTGAAAATCAGGATAAAAATCAATAAAGAAAAAAAGAGCGCCGCCCCGGTGAACGGCAGCGCTAAACGTGACGGTCTGTTGATCTGGAGATTTTCAATGCAGACCTGAAAATTGAGAAAAATGATCGGAAAAAGGATGAGCGTCACTATGACAAGCATGTCAACCGCAGCATGCGCCGCCGACACAATGACCGGCGCTTCGCCAGAGGAAGCAGGGAATGCAACGGAGTGTCGGACAATCGTCAGGGTGAGACATGCAATGAGCAATGCATTCCAGATGATCATCATTGCTTTTCTGAGTTGCAGCAAGATTTTCGTCCGCTGCGAGAGCACGATGATAAAAAATGAGAGAACGACGATGGCGCAAATATAAATAACAATGTAGCTCGATTCCGTCCAGCGCGCCATGACATAGGGGCTGGCAAAAACAAAGTAGAGCAGAGCGATGCAGCTCATAAAGCCAGAAGCTGCGGCCGTCCTGCGCAGTGCGTTCGGTGCAACAGCGGCAAAGCCTTCATCAGCAGCAGTTGTTCTTTTTTTAATGGAATAATAACCTAGAATAAGCGCTGCAAGGCCGAGCAGCCATGCAAGAAATCTGCTAGAGCCGGTCAAAGAGATATCAAGGGTCGATCCGAAAGCGCGAAAGATCATTGAGAGCAGCACAGCAAGCGACAGGCTCTGCGCCCACGACACACGCCTGGCTTCCGGGCGACTGAAAAACATGCCGATGAAGAGCATGCACGAACTGACGGCAATGCCGGCAAAAAAAATGCGCCACTGGGTGGATTGTGAGGCGGCAGATAAACTGGTCAAAACAAATAGTATGAGAAAAAAGAAGAGAGAGCCATTTGTGGCTGGTCGTCGAGCAAACAGTAAAAAGAGCGGCGCATAGAAAAAAAAGATGCACAAAGCTCGCGCATCCATGCTGGTCTGTAATAGATTGAGCATGTAGATGGATTCAACGAGTAGTGTGATCTGCTGCAAAAGAAACAGAAGCAGAATAGCCAACAGGAGCGTTGCAGCGTCATTTCTCGAGGCACACCGTTTCGTCATCGTTAGACCGTTTCCTCCTGGTTACGCAGAGAGATCGCTGCCGTCGGACAGGCAGCGGCGCATTCTGCCGCGACCTTTTCGAGTCCGCGCTGCAATGCTTCATTGAAAGGGATGGCAATCCTGACGTCAAAACCACGGTTAATAAAAGTCAGGCCTAATTTTTCTCCTGCAGCGGCGGCAATCTCGACGCACAAGCCGCATTTTATGCACTTGCCAGGCTCAAAAATCACGAGATCATGCTGCACATGCCGCTCAAAGGCCTTGCGCGAACCGGTTTTGAATCGATTTTGCTCAGCTCGGTACTCATCAGAGTAGAGCCGCAATTTGCACGATTCCTGTTTGCGGCAGTCGCAGTGGAGACATCTTTGCGCTTCGCGAACTGCTTCTTCTTCTGTAAAACCTGTTTCCACCCCATCAGTCGGCGCTAAACGGGAAGACATGCTCGCATCCTGAAGAAACTGCTCGATCTCGCCATCCTGAAGCCGGCCCATCAGCGAACTAAAGCGAGTCGGCCGACCGATGATGGCTTGTTTTTTCAGATATTGATCGACAGAATAGGCGATGGTCCTGCCGTGTCCGACTGCGCGAACCGCCATCTGACTGGGAGACACCAGACTGCCGCCCGCGAAAACACCGGTCACATTGGTGGCGAACGTCTGCCGATCGACTTTGAGTCCGCGCGCTGTGGACTGCAGCTCAGTGGTCGCATAGCAAGCCGCATCGATGTCGCCGGTTGCCAAAACGAGGGCGTCAAATTCGTTGCGCAATTCACTCAATTGAAAATGACGACCGAGCTCGTGCTCCATCCTTAATTCGATGCCCAACAGGACGATCTGGGCGATCTCAGCGTCGAGCACTGCTTTTGCCAGACGATCTTGCGGGATCGCATAGCAAAGATTGCCGCCAGGTTGTTCATGCTTGTCAAACAGGGTGCAGCGATGACCGCTTTGTGCGAGATAATAGGCTGCCGACAGGCCGGCCGGCCCGGCGCCGACGATCGCCACTCTGTGCCCCGAATCCGCGGCGCCGTCGGGCTTGAATGGCTCGACCTGCTGCAAATCAATGTCCGCGACGATTCGCTTCAACAGACAGATCGAAACCGCTTCATCATGGTGCCGACGGTTGCAGCCATTCTCGCAGGGCGCCGGACAGATGCGACCGAGCACAGCTGGGAGGGCGATATCCTTTTTTACAGTCCGAATCGCCCCAGGCCAGTCTTTTTGCTGAATCTGCCGGATCATCAACGGGATGTTCATAAATGCTGGACAAACGCGCTGACAGGGCGCCTGACAATCGCCAATGTGCTCGCTGAGGAGCAAATCAAGCGTATCCTTGCGAAACTCGCGAACGCGAGCATTATCCGTTTCAATGCACATGCCCTCTTCCACGTGCGCCGAACAGGACGGCAAGAGCTTGCCGGTATTTATGTCCTCGACCACGCAGATCATGCAGGAGGTGCTGTGGGGCAAGCCTTCCATATAACACATGGTCGGGATAGTGATGCCAAGCTTATTGGCCGCCTGCAGAATGGATGTGCTAGGGAAAGCTGAAATGGCCTTGCCATTTATTTGCAGGTTACACATCATAGCTCAAGATCCGCAACGGCCGGTGAGGGATAGCGAATCGTCGTGTAAAGGATGAAATTGAGAATGGTGACGCCCCAAAGGGGCAAAATAGGACGGGGCAACGCCCCAATGGGCTCGACTCTAGCGATGAAAACGACCAAAAGATTAATCCCATACATAACGCTCATCATAATCAACCTTGTATTTTTTTAATAATCCACGAAATTCATCTTTATAAGACTTATTTTTATGAATCTCCTTTTGATCATTGATATAGCGGATCACATTCTGCAATTGCGATTCGCCAAATGAAAATGCGCCATAGCCAATCTGCCAGGCAAACTTTTTATATGCTGAACTTTTCGTCTTGATCCACTTTGAGGAGCTCCGCTTAACTTCTTCCAGCAAAGTCGCTATGGTAATGGTGCGTGATAAACAACAGGCAATATGCACATGATCTTCAGTACCTGCTATTTTAGAAACAGGGCACTTTAATTCCTCACAAATAGACGCCATATAGGCATAAAGCTCTCTTTCCACATCTGCATGAATCAAAGGGTCTCGATTCTTTGTGCTGAAGACAATATGCAAATGCACCTTTGCCAACGATTGCGGCATAACACTCCCTTTCCTATTGCTCCGTTGGAGCGCCTTATTTTGCCCCTTCGGGGCGATCCGCTCCTCCATCTCCTACCCTCACCGCTCCCACCGGACACACCTGCAAACACGTATCGCATTTCGTACAATCAGCCTGCACGATCTCATGCTTTTGATACGGCAGCATCGGTATCGCATTGACCGGACACTTTTGGGCACAAATCGTACACCCGATGCAATCATCGGTTATTTCATATCTGATCAACGCCCGGCATTTCTTTGCCGGACACCGTCCATCCAGATGCGCCTCATATTCATCGCGGAAATACTTTAACGCCGACAACACCGGATTTGGCGCGGTCTTGCCCAATCCGCACAGACTCCCAATCCTTGTTTTTTCAGCCAGATCTTGCAGCTTTTCCAAATCGCCGGCAACTCCCTTGCCGGCGCACAATTTTTCCAAAATCTCCAGCATGTGCTTTGTACCGATACGACAAAAAGTGCATTTGCCGCACGATTGATCGAACGTGAACGTCAAAAAATAACGCGCGATATCCACCATGCAATCCGATTCATCCATCACCAGCAGGCCGCCGGATCCCATCATCGTGCCGGCTTTTGTCAGCGCTTCAAAATCAATTGGCGTATCCGACAGCGACGCCGGCACGCAGCCGCCGGAGGGACCACCGATCTGCACAGCCTTGAACTTTTTACCGCCCTGAATACCTCCACCGATCTCCTCGACGATCTCGCGAATCGTAATGCCCATCGGCACCTCGATCAAACCCCCGCGGGCGATTTTCCCGGCCAATGAAAACACCTTTGTGCCCGCGCTGCGCGCTGTTCCCAGTTTCGTAAATTCATG